>NZ_CP120678.1:2332085-2679003 GCF_030273445.1 Selenobaculum gibii | reverse complement strand
GAAAGGATTCTGGATTTGAAGCCATAATAGAATTAATTAATTCATTTGTGAATTTTTCACTTGAAATATATAAGACACGTAGGTTTGGTTGGGTTTTTAAAATTCGGTTGCCAATTGCATGCATTAAATGCGTTTTACCAAGCCCAACACCACCATACATGAAAAATGGGTTGTAAACTTTTGCCGGAGATTCAGCTACAGCTAAAGCAGCTGCATGAGCAAAACGATTTGAGTTTCCAGTAACGAAGTTTTCAAAAACATATTTCGGATTTAAAGTCAAAGATTCATCAAAAGTAGGTGAACCTTGTATTTCTAATTGATCTTGGGGAATAATAACTTGTGCAGTACTATCTAATAATGTAGTTTGAGCAGCTGCAGATGGTGATGTTTTTTTATTTTTTGAAATTGTTACTTCTTCATTTTTAGCAGGAGTTATTTCTTCTTGCATTTGTGGAATTGACTTCGGTTCAAATTCTTTTGCACTTGATTCAAGGCTTACGATTACGATATCTAATTTTTTTCCTGTTACTTCAAGTGCAGCATCTGTAATAAAAGGAATATATCGGCCTTCAATAATTTCTTTCATCAGATCAACTTGCGTACCAAGCGTTAAAGTAGATTCTTCTAGCGATATTGGAATAATCGGTTTTAGCCAATTATCACAAATAACTTTTGCAAGAGAAAGTTCTAATTTGTTTAAAATTTGCTCCCATATTGCTTGTAATTGTATTGGTTCCATTGAGAAAATCCTTTCTAAATAAAGAAGATATAAACAATATTTATAAACATCTTAATAAGTTATCCACAAAGTTATACACAGCTGTTGATAACTTATTAGGCAAAGTAGGAAAATAGACGAAAAAAAATACAAATGCGGATAATGAAAATTTAATCGCAACTTTGTATTTCGTATGTTTTAAAAGATTCTCCAAATTGTTAATAAATATGTGAATAATTTTATTGTTTTGTGGGTAAAATACTGATTTATTCACACAAAATAATAAAATATGTCTATTTTGTGGATAATTTGATACCAATATATTATCAAAAGGTGAGAGAGTTATCAACATATTTTTGTGAAATAAATAAACAAATCGCAATAAATATCCACAGGCTTATCTTCTAAAAGTGTGTAAAAATCTTGACACTATAGCGTTGCTAGTCTATAATTTTTATAGTTAAAATTGATTTTCGAGTAAACTATATTTTTGACTATTATTTGGACTTAAACGGATTTTAATTTTGACCAAGATAGTTTTTGTATAATAGCAAGGAGGTGTTAAAGTATGAAACGTACCTACCAACCAAATACATTATGGAAAAAAAGAACGCATGGCTTCCGTGAACGCATGAAGACCAAAGGTGGTCGTCTTGTATTAAAAAGAAGACGTGCTAGAGGCAGACATAAATTATCTGCATAATAGTAGGCCGCTTATGTGGCCTATTTTTTCCATATAAAAAGAATGGATATTTATTATGATGTATAAATTATCAAAGCAGAATATTCTGCGAAAAAACAAAGAGTTTCAGTGTATTTATCAGTATGGCAAGTCTTATGCGAATCATTTCATTGTACTGTATATTTTTTCTCAAAATAGAACTAAATCGCGTAAAGTAGGTTTTGCTGCAGGTAAAAAACTGGGGAATGCAGTTACGCGAAATCGTGTAAAGCGGCTTTTAAGAGAAGCTTACCGATTAAATCAACATAAAATCGTGAATGATGGATTAAATATTCTTTTAGTAGGACGCAAGCCAATGACAAATGTAAAATACAATGTTGTTGAGAAGGCGTTGATTAATTTGTGTGCGAAAGCAAAATTAATAAAATAAGGCGGTGTTAAATAGATTGAAGCGAATTATTGTTTTACTTATTAAGTTTTATCGTAATTTTCTTTCACCGTTAAAGCCGCCAAGTTGTCGCTTTATACCGACTTGTTCGGAATATGCATTAATAGCTTTTGAAAAATATGGGGTTATACGCGGGGGATATTTAACAATTCGGAGGCTTTTAAAGTGCCATCCATTTCATTCCGGCGGATATGACCCTGTTAAATAAAAAATTATAAATATATCGAGGATGTGAGATTTTGGGAGATATTTTTGATCTTTTGATTGGTTTTTTACAAAGTTTTTTGACGGTTTTTTATCAGCTTAGTTCTTCAATAGGAATTCCAAACTATGGTGTAGCAATTATTTTAATGACGATTGTAATTAAAGTTTTGTTATATCCACTTACGGTGAAACAAGTAAAATCAATGAAGGCTATGCAGGATTTGCAGCCTAAAATGAAAAAAATACAAGACAAATATGGCAAAAAGGATCCACAAAGAATGCAACAGGAAATGGCTGCGTTATATAAAGATGCAGGCGTAAATCCACTTGCTGGATGCTTGCCATTACTTGCCCAAATGCCTCTTTTAATCGGTATATTTTATGCGATTCGGGATTATACTTATCTAGGGACTCCTAGTTTTCTTTGGATTCACAATTTATCTGAAGCAGATCCATTATATATATTGCCAATCATTTCGGCAGTGACGATTTATATCCAACAGAAACAGACGATGACAACAAATAGCGATATGAATCAACAGGCAAAAATTATGTTGTATATGATGCCGTTATTTATTGGTTATATCAGTCTTTCATTCCCAGCCGGACTTGTTCTTTATTGGGCAATGAGTAATGTTATGCAGATCGTCCAACAATGGTGGATGTATCGTTCAGATGAAGGAAAGAAAAAGGAGGCTTAATAAAGAATGCTTACTGTTGTTGAAAAGACGGGAAAAACAGTTGAGGATGCTTTAAGAGCAGCATTGGTAGAGTTAAACACAGCTGAAGATTGTGTGAACTATGAAGTCTTGGAAACTCCTAGCAAAGGATTTTTAGGATTGATTGGTTCAAAACCAGCAAAAATTAGAGTCACCTTGAAAGAAGTAGAAGCTGATAGCGAAGTGATTTCTATAAAACAAACGAGTAAACCACTAGATACAGCAATTCTTTTTTTAGAAGACATTTTTCGCGGCATGAATATGAAAGTCGATATTGAAGTTAAAGAAGCTTTAGATGGAATTGTATTAGATTTGCATGGCGAAGACTTAGGCATCTTGATAGGAAAACATGGCCAAACTTTAGATGCTTTACAATATCTAACCAATTTAGCGGCAAATCGTGATATGAGCGAAGAAAAAGTTCGTATTAGTATTGATGTCGAAAATTATCGTAAAAGACGTGAAGAAACATTATATCGTTTAGCGATGCGTTTAGCTGATAAAGTAAAAAGAACCGGTGATAAAATTACATTAGAGCCAATGAGTCGTCATGAAAGAAAAGTGATTCATATGGCATTGCAAGACGAACGGCGGATACTTACATATAGTGATGGTGAAGAACCATTCCGTAAAGTCGTTATTGCATTAAAACGGTAATATTCTAAAGATATAAAACCCAGTAATGATATTACTGGGTTTTGTTGATATTCTGGAGGGTTAAAATGACACAAGATGATACGATTAGTGCAATAGCTACTGCTGTTGGCGAAGGTGGTATTGGAATTATCCGATTGAGCGGAGAAAATTCTTTAACAATTGCAAGTCAAATTTTTGAACCGAAAAACGGTAGTAATGTGATAGATATTCCTTCACATCGGGTGACTTATGGACAAATTGTTGATCATGAAAAAGATTGTGTAATTGATGAAGGTCTATTATTAACAATGCATGGGCCGCATTCGTATACTAGAGAAGATGTTGTAGAATTTCATTGTCATGGTGGAGCTATGGCGATGCAAAATGTTTTGGCACTGACGTTAAAATGTGGAGCACGTTTAGCTGAGCCGGGTGAATTTACGAAACGGGCATTTTTAAATGGGCGACTTGACTTATCTCAAGCACAAGCGGTTATTGACATTATTCGTTCTAAAACGGATGCTTCACTTCGTATGGCTGTTGGGCATTTATCGGGAGAATTTTCTGATAAAGTTCGTGGTTTTAGGCATGATATTTTACAGATGATTGCGCATTTAGAAGCCGCAATTGATTTTCCTGAAGATGATATTGATGAAGTTGCCACTGATTCTGCAAGGGAGCAGGTTGTTAATATTAAAGAGGAAATAGAAGCGCTATTATCTACGGCAAAGACGGGAAAAGTATTGCGTGACGGTCTTGAAACAGCAATTATAGGTAAGCCGAATGTTGGAAAATCAAGTTTACTGAATGCGATGTTAAGAGAGACGAGAGCAATTGTTACTGATATTCCGGGAACGACACGGGATATTATTGAAGAGTTTGCTAATATTGGTGGTGTGCCATTAAAAATTATTGATACGGCAGGAATTCGTGCAACTGATGATACGGTTGAAAAGATAGGGGTAGAGAAAGCAAGGTCTTATGTGGATCGTGCAGATTTAATTTTGGCCTTGTTTGATGGTTCGAGTAATTTAGATCATGAGGATGAGGAAATTTTATCATTAATAAAAGGGCGTAAAGCATTAATCGTGATTAATAAAAGTGATTTAAATGCAGGAAGTACAGTAAAAGAATATATTAATAAAGAATTGCCAAATCATGAGATTATTCACTTGTCAACGGTAAATGGGACTGGAATGGATGCACTGGAAGAATATATTGTGGATTTAGTTTATAGTGGAACTGTAGAGCAAAAAGAGGGCGTTTTTGTAAATAGCGTTCGTCAGGCAGAGCTACTAAGAAAAGCATGTACGCATTTAGACGAAGTTTTAAATACAATTGATCAGGAAATGTCACCGGATTTTATTGTGATCGATTTACGTTCAGCATGGGAAAAACTTGGTGAAATTACTGGCGATACAGTTGGAGAAGATATTATAGATCAAATCTTTAGTCAGTTTTGTATTGGCAAATAGGGGAGTTGACAGTTTTGTTTGTTGCAGAAAATTATGATGTAATAGTAATTGGTGCAGGGCATGCAGGGGTAGAGGCCGGTCTTGCTGCAGCTCGCATGGGTTGTAAGACCATGCTTGCAACGTTAAACATGGATAATATTGCCATGATGCCTTGTAATCCTTCCGTCGGTGGACCTGCCAAAGGGCATTTAGTACGTGAACTTGATGCACTCGGTGGCGAAATGGGTGTCAATAGTGATAAAACTTGCATTCAGTTTCGTATGTTAAATACGGGGAAAGGTCCAGCAGTTCATGCATTAAGAGCACAAGCAGATAAAAGATTGTATCAAAATACAATGAAAGAAACTTGTGAAAATCAAAAAAATCTTGATGTAAAACAATTGCTTATTGATAAAATCATTGTTGAGAATGGGAAAATTGTTGGGGTGGAAATTGAAACAGGTGAAGTTTATCATTGTAAAGCGGCAGTTTTAGCTTCGGGAACTTATTTAAGTGGAAAAATTATTATTGGTGAAAATACTTATACTGGTGGGCCTAATGGACAACGTGCCGCAATAAAATTATCTGAATCGTTACAAGAAGCCGGCGTAAAATTAATGCGTTTTAAGACAGGAACACCAGCACGCGTGGATGCGAGAACGTTGGATTACTCAAAAATGCAGATTCAACCAGGCGATGAGAAAGTGTATAATTTTTCTTTTATGAGCGATATCAAGACTCGTGAGCAAGTACCGTGTTGGCTAACGTATACAAATGAAAAAACACATAGGATTATTTTAGATAACTTGCATCGTGCCCCTATGTATACAGGATTGATAGAGGGCATGGGGCCTAGATATTGTCCAGCAATTGAAACTAAATTGGTGCGTTTCCCAGATAAGGAATCTCATCAATTATTCGTTGAACCTGAAGGATTGAATACGCAGGAAATGTATGTACAAGGGATGTCGACGAGTTTGCCGATTGATGTACAGTATGCATTTTTAAGAACTATTCCAGGTCTTGAAAATGTAAAAATTATGCGTCCGGGGTATGCGATAGAATATGATTGTGTAGATCCGCTACAATTAAAATCGACACTTGAAATGAAACATATTCATGGTTTCTTTTCCGCAGGACAATCAAATGGAACCTCGGGATATGAGGAAGCGGCAGCGCAAGGTTTAATTGCAGGAATTAACGCAGCTTTGCTCGTACAGGAAAAAGAGCCGCTTATTTTATCACGTTCTGATGCTTATATTGGTGTTTTAATTGATGATCTTGTAACAAAAGGGACGAACGAGCCTTATAGGATAATGACTTCAAGAGCGGAATACCGTTTAATTTTACGCCAGGATAATGCAGATTTAAGGCTTACGGAAAAAGGCTGGCAAATTGGTTTAGTGAGTCAAGAGCGTTATGAAAGATTTTCTAAAAAGCGTGATTGTATTGAAAAAACAATGGAAATCTTAAAAAATACGCTGGTTACGCCTACACCTCAAACGCAAGCAAAACTTGCAGCTATTGGTTCAACTGATATTAGAACAGGGACGACTTTATGTGATTTATTAAGGCGGACAGAAATGACGTATGAGTTATTGCGCAGTCAATTTGAAGTGTTGCCTGAAGTTTCGGAAGAAGTATGGAATCAGATTGAAATTCAGGTGAAGTACGAAGGTTATATCAAAAAGCAATTTGAGCAAGTGGAACGGGCTCAAAAATTAGAGGAAAAATTAATTCCCGAAGGTATTGATTATGAAGAAGTGCCAAGTTTACCGGGAGAAGCTAGACAAAAATTAGCAGAAGTAAAACCACGCTCCATTGGACAAGCAAGTCGAATTTCTGGTGTATCACCAGCAGATATTTCTATTTTGATTGTATATATTGAACAGATGCGGCGGAAAGAGGATAGTAAATAATGTTTAGCGATTATTTGATGAAAGCGGCAAAAGAGTATAAATTACCTATTTCAGCTGAGCAAATCGAAGAATATAATATATATTATCATTTACTTGTCGAGTGGAATGAGAAAATGAATCTTACTGCGATTACAGAACCTAATGCAGTTGCAATCAAGCATATGATTGATTCAATTAGTTGCTGGGATAAGGATATATTTAAGACAGGGGTTAAGCTGATTGATGTAGGTACGGGTGCTGGGTTTCCTGGTTTACCTCTGAAAATTTGGCAAAAAGATTTAAATGTGACATTACTGGATTCATTAAATAAACGGGTAAAATTTTTAGCTACAGTTGTAGAAAATTTGCATTTAGAAAATATAGAAGTTATTCATAGTAGAGCAGAGGAAGGTGCAAGACAGAAAAGGTATCGTGAGTGCTACGATATAGCAGTCTCAAGAGCTGTTGCACGGTTGAGTGTATTAAGTGAATACTGCTTGCCTTTTGTAAAAGTCGGGGGTTATTTTGTTGCGCTAAAAGGTGCACAATACTTGGAAGAGATTGAAGAAGCTAAATGTGCAATTCAAACTCTAGGCGGAGAAATAGAAAAGGTTATTCCGATAAAACTACCTGAATTAGAAGATCGTCGTGCTGTAGTATATATTAAAAAAATAAAAACTACTCCCAAGGTTTATCCTCGCAAAGCGGGTACCCCAGAAAAGAATCCCCTATAAATTACCAAGAAAATAGAGGGATTTAAGAAGTAGTGACGAATAATAGAGCTATTAAGTAAGTAGGCGGTGGATTGATGAAAAGTTTCGCCAGATTTTTTGGTATCGGAGCTGGGGAAAAAGAGAACCCCAAGGAAAATATAACAGAGAGTATTAGCGAAAGCAGTATAAGCGAAATTTCAGCAGGAGAGAAAGAAGAGGTTGCAAGTAGTGCGGCTCAATTGGAACCAGTTAGTAATACGCGTGATGTGAAACAATTAAATGTTCACAATATTGTGACCAATCCATTTCAACCACGTAAAACTTTTAATGAAGAAGCATTACATGATTTATCGGCATCGATAAAAGAATTTGGTGTAATCCAACCATTATTAGTTAGACAAGTGGATAATAAATATGAATTGGTTGCTGGAGAACGGCGTCTTAGGGCCTCAAAACTTGCTGGATTGGAAGAAGTACCGGCAATCATCAAACAATTAACAGATAAAGAAATGGCTGAATTGGCCATGATTGAAAATTTGCAGCGTGAGGACCTCCATTTTTTGGAAGAGGCAGAAGGGTTTCAGCAATTATTAATAAATTTTGGCTTTACGCAGGAAGTTTTAGCGAAGCGCATGGGAAAAAGTCAATCGACGATTGCAAATAAATTGAGAATTTTGAAATTAAGTGCAGAAGTTAGACAAGTGATTTGTGATGCGCAATTAACGGAACGTCACGCCAGAGCATTACTTAAACTCACCGAGGAAAACAAACAAACAGAAGCTTTGCAAATTATTGTTGAACGTGGATTAAATGTGCGCGAAAGTGAAATTCTCATCAAAGAGATGGAATCTGAAGATAAAAATAATATAGAAAAGAAAACTCAAAAACAAAATGTAGTACGCGTAATTCGAGATGTAAGAATATTTATGAACACAATTAATAGCGTTGTTAAAGAAATGAAAAAATCTGGATTAAATATTAAAGTAGATCAAGAAGATGCAGAGGAATATATTACAGTGAAAATGATGATTCCCAAACGTAAAGACTGATGGGGGAATAAGATGTGAAAAGAGTTTTTAGTATTTTAATTATTTTGTTTACGTGTTTTTTTTCAGTAGGACATGCTGATGAGTTAGAGGCACATTATAATTTTCTTGAACCAAGTGATCCGATAAATACAGAATCAGAAGAGCGAGTTGGCAATGAGAATTCAGAGCTTGCTATGCCTATAGTTGTTTATAGTGATTATGACTATGATTATATTATCGACAGTAGACAAGTTAAGAAAATTGGACATCCATATAGAGAAAAGGAAAAAATAGTTGATGTATGGGTAAAGCAAGAAGCTAGTGGAAATCAGATTACTTTTTACCCATCAGAATGTGTGATGAATCATTATTATTTACGTTTGGATAAAGCACAGATGCAATTAGTTAGTCAAGTTCAATATGATACTTCTGGCAATCGTTCGGTATTATTGCATAAAAATTATATTGAAGATGGATGGCAAGATGTCATCCCCATGACGAAAGAATATGAGATGTATCAAGCCATTGTAAAGTATGCTAAGTAAAAAGATGCCAAGCCTTCATGGGCTTGGCATCTTTTTATCCTGTTTAAAGTTTTTTATTATACTAGTTTTTTTGTACGCCATGCACCGCTTTTCCAACGGTAGATAAAGATGATTGCACGAAGGCATTCATCTAGCATCATCCCAATCCAGATACCTGCTAATCCCATTTCCATAACGATGCCGAAAAAATAAGCACAGCCAACGGCAATTGTCCACATGCAAATAATGCCAACACTGACAGGGGTTTTGATATCTCCAGAAGCCTGTAATGCACGTACTAATACAATGTTAACCGCACGTCCTGTCTCAAGAAAAATTTCAATAAATAAAATCGTTTTACCAAGTGCGAGAACTTCGGGATCGTTTGTAAATATACTAAAAATCGTATCGCTACAAAGATAAAAGATAGAGGTAATGCCGGTACCAGCGATTAGGGCAATGCGGACGGTGTACCATACTTTCTGCGTTACTTCATTAAATTTATCTGCACCAACTAAATACCCAACAACGATTTGCATTGCTGCTGAAATTGCTAGAGAGTACATATAGGCAAACATAACGATAATATAAACGTAAACTTTGGTGGTAATGACCACTAAACCAAAGACATTCACCATTTTCATAATTGTAGTTTGAGATAACTGATAGGATAATGCTTCACCACCGGTTGGAATACTAATAGAGAGCATTCGTTTAATTAAATTCCACGGGAGAGGAAATAGATGTTGTTTTGATATTTTGATGCCAAGATATTTTTTAAATAAAATAAAAATGATGATAAGCCCTAAAATTTTACTGATGTTAGTTGAGATTGCCACTCCAGCTACGCCCATAGGAGGGATTATCCAGAAGCCATAAATAAGTATCCAATTGCCTAAGATATTGAATAAATTCATAACGATAGAAACGCCCATCGTTGTTTTCATCAAAGAATATCCTCTAAAACAGGCTACAAAGGAGAAATATAATCCTTGAAATAAGATTCCATAGGCGACGATACGCAGATAGGTACAGGTATCGGCTAAAATTTCTGTAGGTACCTGCATCCAGACAAATAATTCTTGATTAAATAGTAATAATAGTATACTTGCAATAAGACTAAATACTCCATTAATCAATAAAGAGACAGCACAGGTTTCGGAGATTTTCTCTTGATTTTTAGCACCTAGATATTGTGCAATTAAAATTGTTGTTGCTGTACTCATGACCGTTAGTAATATAATAATGATATTCATTACTTGGACTCCATTGCCAATGGCTCCTACAGAATCCTGTGAATATTGGCTGATCATAAATTGGTCAACATTACTGACGAGCATTTGCAAGAAGACTTCAACAAAAATTGGCCAACTCATTTTAACGATAGATTGTTTGCTGATATTGGTAGTCATAAAAGTTCCTTTTCATTTTCTAATTTGTTTGATAAATGTAAATTATCTTTCATTATATATTTTTTCTTTTTATCATGATACTATAAATTATATTTTAAAACTATAATGCAATAAATAATAAATAACCCTAATTTCAGAGTTTCTATTCTGAGATTAGGGTTATTTGATTTGTTCAAATCTTTATTTTTTTACAATTTCTTTTGCTAAATTTACGGCAATGACACCATCTTTTGCATAGCAATCAGCGCCGCAGGCATCTGCATACTCTTGCGTAAGTACTGCACCGCCAACCATAACTTTTGCTGTACTTCCCGCTTCTTTTAGTTGGGTAATGACATGATCAATCTGTGTCATTGTTGTTGTCATTAATGCGCAGAGTCCTACAATGTCTGCATCTTCTTTAATTGCTGTTTCAACAATCATTTGGGCATCAATATCTTTACCTAAATCAACAACTTTAAATCCGTTGTTTTCCATTAGAGCCCCAACAATATTTTTTCCTAAATCATGAATGTCACCTTTTACTGTTGCGAGAACTACAGTTCCATTATTTGTAATTTCTTGTTCGGGCAACAATTCTTTAATTTTAATAAAGGCAGCGCGCATTGCTTCAGCGGATAAAAGAACTTGGGGTAAGAAGAGTTTGCCGCAGCCAAATCCTTTACCTACTTCGTTCATCGCTGCAGTAAGACATTCCTCAGTAATTTTTACTGAGGAATGCCCTTCATTTAAGGCTTGTTCTACTAGAGTAGTAACGGCTTCTTTTTCGCCGTTGATGACAGCAATACGAAGTGCTGTTAAGGAATCCATTTCACTTATTGGTGCGCTTGCTACTGTTTTTGGGGCATTGATATTAGCTGTAAGGCAGCTATAATTACGTCCGTTTTTATCATGCCCTAAAAGAGCAAGTGAGGAGAGTAGTACCTCTTTCATCGCTTGATCATAAGGATTCATAATTGGGGCATCTAGTCCCGAAGCTAAACTCATCGCAAAGAAGGTACTGTTTATTAATGGCCTATTTGGTAATCCATAGGATATATTACTTAACCCCATTGTGGAAGGATAGCCAAAATATTTACGGTAGAGTTGAAGTGTATGGAGCGTTTCTTTACACGCATCTTCATCTGCGGCAACTGTCATAACTAAAGCATCCAGAAGAAAATCATGATCTTTTAAACCAGCCTTTTTTGCATGAGCAATAATTGTTTTCATCACTTCAATGCGCTGGGCTGCTGTTTTTGGAACGCCTTTCTCGGAAAGTGGGAGACAGAGAATGGCAGCACCATATTTTTTAGCGAGTGGCAAGAATTCCGCTAACCGTTCAGGTTCAGCGCTTACTGAATTAATTAATGCACGTCCAGGATAAGCTTTTAAACCTGCTTCTAATGCTTTCGTATCACTCGTATCTATTGCAAGTGGCACGGGTACAAGTTGTGAAATTTCTGTGATTGCTTTTTGCATTGCTGCTGCTTGGTCAATCCCACCAACGCCCATATTGACATCAAGAACATCGGCACCTGCTTGTACTTGCTCCAGTGCTTCTTTTTTCACTGACATAAAGTTTCCTTCTTTTATGTCAGCGGCGAGTTTCTTTCTTCCTGTTGGATTAATTCTTTCACCTAAAAGAACTGTTGGAAAATCTTTATCAATAAAAACAGTTTTGCTGCGACTGGTTAAAGCAAGTGTAGATTTTCGTTTTAGTCTAACTGCTGGCTTTAAATTTTGAACTGCTTGTTTAATTGCGGCAATATGCTTTGGCGTTGTACCGCAACAACCACCAATATAGGTTGCGCCTGCTTCCACCAGTTTTGGAATCCATACTCCAAATTCTTCTGCGCTCATAGGGAAAACTGTTTTGCCATTTACTAAATGTGGCATACCCGCATTCGGCTGAATACTGATTGGGCAATCACAATTTTCAGCCAAAATTTTAAGAATAGGGAGCAATTGCGCAGGCCCAAGCGAGCAATTTACACCAATAATATCAGCACCCATGGCTTCTAGCGTAATTGCCGCTGTCTGAGGATCTGTCCCCGTTACTGTACGACCATCTTCGCTAAAAGACAGCTGGCAGATGACAGGTTTATCTGTTGCAGCTTTGGCTGCGAGTAAGGCAGCGCGCATTTCCTGAATATCAATAATTGTTTCAATTAGAATCATATCGACTCCAGCAGTAGATAATGCTGAAATTTGTTCAAAAAATACGTCATAAGCCTCATCAAAGCTAAGTTCACCAAGTGGCTCAATAAATTTTCCCGTAGACCCTACAGAGCCAGCAATTTTTACTGTATTGCCGGCTGCAGCTTTGGCAGCTTTAACAGCAGCAGTATTTAGCGCAACGACTTGATCGGATAATTTATAGTGGGATAATTTAATTCGATTTGCTCCAAAGCTATTTGTTTCAATGATTGTTGAACCATGTGAGATATATTCTTTATGAACATTGGTTACGATTTCAGGTTTTTTAATATTTAATAATTCTGGACATTCCCCAGGTTGTAATCCGGCAGACTGGAGCATTGTCCCCATAGCGCCGTCAAAAATATGAATCATATAAATAAAGACTCCTTTCGTGCTAAACAATCTACTTTATTGCATTGTTCGCAATCAGTTTTTAATCGTTGTATCGCTTTCTCTGTTTTAGAGGTCAATCCAATAATTGCAGTAATAGATTTACGCGGCATTAACATATAGCTATCTGTTAATGAAATATCAATAGCTTTTGCTTCTGCTAAACGAAGCATTTGTGGTTGGAATTTTATATCCCAATCTCCATATCCAGGACTAAATCGTGTTTTCATATGGTAGCCTTGGGGAGCAACAATCGTTAGCATTGCTTTTTCCATTTGGTCAGCCGTCATTTCAACTGCTGTTGTGGCTGCTGCATCTAATAATAAGGAAAATGAATACTCTCCTAATTTAAAATAATTAGTAATTTTATGTTCAATTTCTTCGCCAATTGTAGCCGCAAGAACAATGACTTTATCACAATCAGCTAAATGTTTTTGAATAGAATTTCCTTCGATTTGAAATGATTTCTCTGTTTTAATCTCATGTGTACAAGAATTATAATCATAGATTTGCCAAACGCCTTTTGGAACAGATAATAATTGTGCTTCTACACAGGCTTTTTTTATGAGTTGTTCGTCAAATGTAGTCTTATTTAATCCCGCATAACGTTTTGTTTCCATTTCATCAATAGAGGTTAAAGCAGCATTGTAGATTGGCAAAATGAGCACCTCACTTTAATAGTCTTCTAGAACATTTTCTTTCCATTAAATAAGTATCGTTAACAAAACTTTAATTTCTATGAAGTGAAAAATAAAATATATATACCAAATAGACTGGGTAATTAGCATTCTTATATTCATTTATCCAATGATTAATCTGACCCTCTGACGAAATAATCAATTCATACAAAATCAAAAATTTTAATTCATGGCTTTAGATACTCTCAACTTCTACACGCGCGAGTTATAGCCATGGAACATAGATGAATAACTAAGCGCCTGAAGACAGTTAAAATTCAGATGAACTAAAATATTCATCTGCTTGGATCTACTTTATTGTTGAATGTAATTATTTTAACATAAAAAGAAGATATTTTACTATATATTTTGTAAGTTTGTAAACAATCTAAAGTTTTCAAGAAATAATGTAATGATATCTGTTAATAAATTGCAGGAATATGAATGAACTTGTGGAATGAAATAGTTTAAAAGAAAAAGAGGTGAATCAAGTGGTAAAAGTAATTGCAATTGCAAATCAAAAAGGTGGCGTCGGCAAAACTACTACTTCAGTAAATTTAAGTGCATGTTTATCATCGCTAGAAAAAAAAGTTTTATTAGTAGATATTGATCCACAAGGAAATGCAACGAGTGGGTTTGGGATAGATAAATCTAAAATAAAAAAATCCATGTATGATATTTTAGTAAATGATGTACCTGTAGAAAATGTAATTATGCGCACGGATATAGAAAATTTAAAAATTATTCCAGCGACCATTCAACTTGCAGGGGCGGAAATCGAATTGGTATCTGTGATGTCTAGAGAAACAAAATTGAAACGGATGATTGATAAAATAAAATATGATTATGATTATGTGATTATTGATTGTCCACCATCTTTAGGGTTATTAACAATTAATTCGTTAACGGCAGCTAGTTCTGTGCTTGTGCCAATTCAATGTGAGTTTTATGCTTTAGAGGGATTATCACAATTAATGAATACGGTTGCTTTGGTGCAAAAAAACTTAAATCCAATTCTTGAATTAGAAGGTGTGGTTCTCACTATGTTCGATTCAAGAACAAATTTATCTATTCAAGTTGTAGATGAGGTAAAAAATCACTTTAGTCATAAAGTATATCGAACGATGATTCCGAGAAATGTACGATTAAGTGAAGCTCCGAGTCATGGGCAACCGATTATTTTATATGATCCAAAGTCAAAAGGATCAGAAATGTATTTAGAATTGGCCAAAGAGGTGATTGGTGATGAATAAACAAACACGTGGCTTAGGTAGAGGTTTAGATGCATTACTTAGAACGACTGAAACAGATTATGAAAAAATGGAAAAGGAAGCAGGCGAAAAAATTCGTATTTTAAATGTAGATGAAATTGTAGCCAATAAATTTCAACCTAGGGTAGAATTTAATGATGATGCGTTAGAAGATTTAATGGAATCAATTAAACAATTTGGAGTATTACAGCCAATCCTAGTGAGAAGGCTAAATAAAGAATATGAATTAATCGCTGGTGAACGTCGATTAAGGGCTTCCAAATTAGCAGGTTTAGACACAATCCCAGCAATTATCCGTGAATATACTGATACAGAAATAACGGCGATTGCTTTAATTGAAAATTTACAACGTGAAGATTTAACAGCGATAGAAGAGGCACTTGCTTATAGCAAGCTTTTAACTGAGTTTGGGTTAACTCAAGAAGAACTAGCACAAAAGGTAGGACGAAGTCGCTCACATATTGCAAATTTTATCCGATTATTAAATCTTCCAAGCAAAATTCAACAATATGTTTCACGTGGAACATTAAGTATGGGGCAAGTTAGACCATTAATTAGTATTGAAGATGAAAAACTTCAATTAGATACTGCAGAGTATATTATTTCTGAAGAATTATCTGCAAGAGCAGTAGAGGATTTTGTGCGCAAATTATTAGCGACTTCTCAAAGTGAAGAAATAAAGGAAGATAAAGAACAAATAACTCCTAAAAAAGAATTATTTGTCATGGAAGCAGAAGATAAACTGAAAATGCTTTTGGGTACACAAGTAAAAATAAAACCTGGCAAAGGTAAAAGCAAAATTGAAATTGAATTTTATTCAACGGACGATTTAGATAGAATTATTGAAACTTTAACAGAAACAACGAAATCAAAGGTAGTAAACTCTATCGAAAAGTTATCTGTATGATTATAGCGAAATAAATGTTTCACGTGAAACATTTGTCAAATTATAAATAAGGTTGTTTCAGTAAACTTTTTCACTTTTAATACATAAGAACTTATAATTTTGGAGATCATGAGACCTTTACTTCTATAAAAAAGGAGAGAAAATAGAAAAATACAATTTTGTATAAATTGTGTTTTTCGCTAAAAAGCAGATGCGGCGTCAGATAAAAGGTTAGCATAAGAATGTATATTTTGCATAATTTTTTTGGTAGAGGCCATTGGGTAAGATTTAAAAGAGGTGAATTTTATGCAGACCGTACCTAAAGCAAATCGGATTCATATTGCGATTTTTGGTAAACGAAATGCAGGAAAATCCAGTTTGATTAACGCGTTAACAAAACAATCTGTTGCTTTAGTATCGGATATTGCTGGAACGACGACTGATCCAGTATATAAAGCAATGGAAATATTACCGCTTGGACCAGTGATGATTATTGATACTGCTGGTTTAGATGACGAAGGAACATTAGGAAAGTTAAGGATTGAAAAAACACTAGAAGTTTTGAATAAGACAGATTTAGCTATCATTGTTATTGATGGGACAGGTGGAGTCAGTACCTTCGATAGAGAAATTGTTAATGAAGTTAAAAAAAGAAAAATACCAGTCGTTGGGGTAATTAATAAGATTGATCACTTAAAAACAAGTGAAAAGCTTGTACAACAATCTGAAGAAACTCTTCAAATTGATGTAGTCGGTGTAAGTACGGTTACTGGCCATGGAATAGAATTATTAAAAGGATTGATGATAAAAAATGCTCCACAAGATTGGGAAGAAAAAGCGATTGTTGGAGACTTAATCAATGCGAAAGATCATATTGTCCTTGTAGTACCAATTGACAATGCTGCACCTAAAGGACGTTTAATCCTGCCTCAGGTTCAAGTTATACGAGATATTCTTGATTATGAAGGAATGTGCTCCATAGTAAAGGAAACAGAGTTAGAAGAATTTCTAAATAGATTGAAACAAAAGCCATTTATGGTTATTACTGACTCACAAGCTTTTGCTAAAGTTGCAGCGATTACTCCCTTAGATATTCATCTAACATCTTTTTCAATGTTATTTGCTAGATATAAAGGCGATTTAAATTCTTATCTGAAAGGTGTTAAAGCAATTGGAAGTCTTGTACCAGGTGATAAGGTGTTAATTGCTGAAGGGTGTACGCATCATCGTCAATCCGATGATATTGGTACGGTAAAAATACCTCGTTGGCTAAATGAAAAAGTCGGTGGAAGTTTAGATTATGAATGGGCTTCTGGTGGTGGTTTTCCTAAAGATTTGACAAAGTATAAATTAATTATTCACTGTGGAGCTTGCATGTTGAATCGTCGTGAGGTATTATATCGTTTGAGTAATGCAGGTGAAGAAAAAATTCCTGTGATTAACTATGGAATTCTAATTGCTTATTTAAATGGAATTTTGTATAGAACATTAGCTCCTTTCCCAGAAGCAAATGCGTTACTTAAAAAAATAAAGAAAGAGAACTGAGATATTCAGTAAAGGCAATTTATATGAATGGAAGTCTTACTAATTTTTTGGCAATTGTTATTGGCTCAGGAATAGGACTATTCATTAAACGAGGAATACCTGAACGTTATAAAGAGACCGTTATGCAATCATTGGGAATAGCTGTGGGGATTATTGGGCTAAAAATGGCACTTAGTAGTGAAAATATGATTCTTGTCATTTTAAGCATTGCCATTGGGGCAGTATGTGGTGAGTGTTTAAAAATTCAACAAGCTTTAGATCATTTTGGCGCTGCACTTACCCATAGACTTGGGGATAGATACGGTGATGTTGGAAGAGGCTTTGTAACGGCAACGCTTGTTTTTTGTATAGGCGCGATGGCAATTGTCGGTTCTATTCAAGAGGGAATTAACGGCGATTCTAGCATTTTATATGCAAAGTCAATGCTTGATGGAATTATTGCCATTGTATTTGCAGCAGCTATGGGAATTGGTGTCGCTTTCGCAGCTATTCCAGTACTTTTTTATCAGGGCATGATTACAATTTGTGCAAGTGTCTCTGGCGAAGCTATTTCACAATCAGCAATTACAGAGCTTACAGCAGTTGGAGGAATTTTAATTATTGGCATTAGCTTAAATATGTTGGAATTAAAATTGATTCGGGTTGCTAACTTATTGCCAAGCATACCAATTGTTATTTTATTTGTTATGATGGATTTAATTTAATTGTAGGTTAGGAGTTTGAAAAATGAATATGGATTTGAATTTAGAAGGCGTTTCGGCATTTATCCTTAATAATGTCCATTATGTGTTACTTATTATGACGGTCTTAATTTTTATTGCTTTAATTGTTTTTATTAATATCAATATTAAATTAACAAAAATGAATAAGCGTTATCGAAAATTAATGATGGGTATGGATGGTTGCAATATTGAACGATTACTTATGGGACATATTGATGAAGTGCGTGATACAGTGCAAAAGGTAGAAGCATTAGAAGCTGAATATAAAAGAGTGGATGCAATGAATCAGAAAGCTGTGCAAAAAGTTGGTGTAGTCCGCTTTAGTCCATTTGAGGAAATTGGCAGTGATTTAAGTTTTGCAGTCGCTTTTTTAGATTACCATAATGATGGTGTCGTATTTTCAAGTATATTTGGACGTGATGAATCACGTTGCTATGCAAAACCAATTAAAAATGGCGAATCTACATATGTACTAACGGAAGAAGAAAAACAAGCACTTTCTGAAGCAATGAAAAAATAGAAGTTTTGGCAGGATTTTTAGAATTTATGGCGAATGTGATTAATCATGAATAAATACAATAAGTTGGGGAGGACTTTTATGCATAAAAAAGTACACAAACCCGACAACAGAGAATATACTCTAAAAATTATTCCGCACCAAGGTGAAACTGTACGAAGTATCCGGCTACCGATTCGTACAATAAAATATGGTGCGGCTGCTATTTGTTTAGGGGTGACTTTGTTTGTGGGAGCTCTTGGGTACTCCACGTACAATGCAAGCCTTGTTGAAAAGGATAAGGCAGAGTTAACGCAATTACGTGAAGTCAATGGTCTTCAGCAAGCACAATTATTGCAGCTTTCAAAGAAGACAGCTGAATTACAAGAGGATATGGAAAAATTAAATGAATTGGAAGTAGAAATACGCCAATTGACATCAATTGAAAGTAATGAAGTATCACGTTCTGGAGTGACTAGACTTGGGGCGGTGCATGAAGGACAAGGTGGCCCGTCAATTACTCCAAATATTGAAAATGTAAATGAAACATTAGATGATTTAATTGGTAGTGCAAAAATTCGTCAACAAAGTTTGGAAGACTTAAAAGGGAAAATTAAGGATAAGAAAGCACAAATGGCAATAACTCCATCTATATGGCCTGCTAGCGGTGATGTTAGTTCGCGCTATGGACTAAGATGGAACGGCAGTGACTTTCATCCTGGTATAGATATTGCGAATGATATTGGTACACCAATCGTAGCTGCTGCGGATGGTGTTGTTGTTGATAGTGGTTGGAATTCTGGCGGATATGGCTATATGGTTGACCTTGATCATGGAAATGGAATTGTAACTAGGTATGCGCATAATTCTCGTAATGCAGTGAGCGTGGGGCAGGTTGTAAAAAAAGGTCAGCTTATTGCGTATATGGGTAGTACTGGCTTTAGCACAGGACCGCATGTTCATTACGAAGTCCGTGTAAATGGCAAGGCGGTAAATCCGGATCGCTTTTTATAAATTTAAATAAGCGTTCTTAGTTAATCAGTATGAATTCCATAAAAGCATGCAGATATTTTAACTGTGTTAAGGCATCGGATAATCGAAGTGAAAGGCTGCGTGAATATATGTTTAAACTAGGCAAAAATAATGATAATAGTTTTTCGAGTGATATAGAGACAGTTATCGGGAAAAATACTCAAATCAAAGGGTCTATTCATGGGTCAGGAAATATGCGTGTGGATGGGATGGTCGAAGGCGAGATTTCTATTACAGGCGAAATTGTAGTTGGCGATGCTGGTCGAGTAATTGGTAATATTAGTGGGCGCAGTGTTCTTATTTCTGGTGAAGTAACTGGAAACATTAGTGCTGAAAGTAAACTTGAAATTATGCCAAACGGTAAGCTATATGGTGATGTAAATGCAAGCGTACTTAGTATAGCTGAAGGTGCGGTATTTAGAGGTCAAAGTAATATGGAGCCTAGACCTATTACAAATGAAGAAGAATAGTATAGTAAATAAATAAAAAAGGCAATATCAATTCAATTTGATATTGCCTTTTTTATTTCAACTATAATCAATGTTTTACTTCTTCGAATAAATCTTTTGGCACGCCACATAAAGGACAGGTGAAATCATCGGGAATTTCACCCTCATGGATATAGCCACAGATGGTACAACGATACTGTTTAGTGCTCGTTGCTAAATTAGCTGGCTTAGCTTCTACGGAAGTTTTAGCTTTTATTATTCCTAATGGGCCTAAGTCATTGCTGCGATCCAGGTAAGTTGTATGTAGTAGTTTTTCTGCTAGTTCACTAAGTGGGGCATGATAAAAGTCAGTGTAAGTTTTTTTTATCTCTGGATTTTCATGACTAAAGCGTAGTGTCATATGATGGTCTTTATGATATAAAGACTTAATTCTCGCATTGCGGATTTCATCTGTTATGGGATTTGCTTTTGGCTGTCCGCCGCCACCGATACAACCGCCGCGACATGTCATTACCTCAACAAAATCATATTGTTTCTCCCCAGCTTGCCAAGCCTCAATCAGCTGTCGAACATTTTCTGTTCCATGGACAATTGCGAGTTTTAATGGGATATGATCAATAGTAACGGTTGCTTCGCGAATACCATCCATACCTCGAACGGACTGAAGTGTCATAAAATCGCTAGGTGGATTTTCACCTGTAATTAAATAATAGGCCGTCCGCGCAGCTGCTTCCATTACGCCGCCGGTATTACCGAAAATTACACCGGAACCAGACGCTACCCCCATAAATTCATCATAGTCAGAATCCATTAAAGCATTGAAATCAATACCTTCTTCTCTTAGCCATTGTGCTAGTTCACGCGTTGTAATGACATAATCCATATCATGAAGCTCCGGTTCATTTAAGTAATTTGCAGATGCAATCATTTCTGAACGGCGTATTTCAAATTTTTTGGCAGTACAAGGGGTTACTGCAACATTTACAATTTTTTTGCTGTCTAAATGATTTAGCTGAGCAAAAAAGGTTTTAATTGTCGGGCCTTGCATTCCAATTGGACTTTTGGCTGAGGAAATATGGGGAAGAATTTGAGGGTAAAAGGTTTCAGCAAATTTTACCCATGCAGGGCAGCAACTTGTAAATTGAGGGAGTGGCTTATTCTTTTTGGTGATGCGTTCAACGAGTTCGCTAGCTTCCTCCATAATAGTTAAATCGGCAGAAAAATTGGTGTCTAATACAAAATCAGCACCGAGCAGGCGTAAAGCTGTAACCATTTTTCCTTCGACAAAACTGCCAGCGGGTAGATTGAATTCTTCGCCTAATCCGACACGGACAGAAGGTGAGGTACTAAAGATAACAATTTTATCAGGATCTTGAATTTCTTTGCGTACAAAATCAAATTCTTTTCGTTCTGTAATTGCATTTACAGGACAAATATTTGCACATTGACCGCAATGGATGCAGATAGCCATATCATTTGTACTCGTTAAGTCGTATAAACGTCCTACAGCAATTTCATTTTTACATACTTGTAGACATTGTCCGCATTTAATACATAAATCATTATTACGAATGATAGCTGGATTGTCGGCTTCGATAGGAATTCTTAAATTAGCGAATTCATGTTTAGTCATAAAAACCTCCTGGACTTAATTAATAGTAATTATTTTTGGATAATTAATTCATCGAATTAATCATAACGCTAAATTTGGAAAGTTTCAATAGAAAAGAGCATAGATAGAAAATAAAAAGGTATATTTAGAACATTCTATACTAATTAAATTTTTTCTAGCAATCAAATAAAGCAGGCTGACGGTATCTCAATACTACTGTCAGCCTGCTTTATTTAAGAGCAAATTTGTTGATAAAATAAAGGTGGAAATTTAAAAAGTGAGGGTTATATTCATAGGGAACAAGTGAGCAGTTAGTTTTTCGAATTAATTCTATGTTACTTTAGATAGCGACTTCTTTGTCATAAATAAAAATTCCATGATTTTTAGAGTCCGGTGTCTGGTAAAGTGATTTTATTGAGCATATGTTCCACTGGTCCTTTAAACCGTAAAGTTTAAAGGTCATTGGCAGACTCATGCCGGTGATTATTACACTACGGTGCAAAAGTTTTAATTCTTGTAATAAATAAGCAGTTTCATTAAAAGCCGTGCTCCCATATAAATCACAAAGAATTAAAAATTCTTCGGAGGTGCTTAATAAATAATTTTTAATTTTTTTAATAAAGTCATTCGTTGATAAAGAGGCTAAATGAATAAAATCAATTTCGGGATTGGTATAAAAATTTTTCATTGCTTCATACATCTCCTCTGCAAGGGTACTGTTTGAGATTAGTAGAAATTTCATTTTTATCACTCCTATCATAAGGTATTGTACGGTATTACTATGTCTGTATCATAAAATTTTTACCATCTTCTCACAAGATGAAATGTTAAAAAAATAACAAAAAATCCAATAAAAATAACATAAAATGTGGTTTTTACATGATATAATATGAAAAAATAACATGAAAATAACATTTGGAGGGGTGAGTTATGAAGGCAATAGAACGGCGCCAAGAAATATTGAAATTATTGGAAACGATGCGTTCGCTTACAATTAAAGAGCTTGCTGAAAAGTTAGAGGTATCGACGATGACAATTCGGAGAGACTTAAATATTTTTTCTCAACAAGGTTTGATTACGTTAACGCATGGAAGCGCAGTTTTAAATAGTGGAGGGGCATTTTTTTATAACCAACGATTTCGCAAAAAAAAATTGCAGCCAGAGAAAAGTCGCATTGGTCAATATTGCGCAAGTTTAGTAAAAGAAGGATCTTCAATATTTATTGATTGTGGGTCGACAACGGAGGAAATTGCAGGGCATTTAATAGATCGAAAAAATATTGTTGTTTTAACTGACTCTTTGCCAGCTGCAAATATTTTAAGTGCAGCTAAAGAGGTAAAGTTATTAATTGCGCCAGGGGAATATGTTGAAAGTATCAATGGATTTATTGGCGAATTAACGAACGAGTTTATTCGGCGTTTTACAGTAGATATTTTATTTTTGGCTGGAACCGGAGTGCATAGTAAAAGTGGTGTAACAACTGCTAGTATTGTAGATGCCGAAACAAAACGTGCTTTGGTGGGGCAGGCTCGAAAAGTTGTCTTAGCTATGGACCATACAAAAATACAAATAAATTCACTTGTTACCGTTGCCGAGCTATCAAGGCTAGATATGATCGTGACGAATAAAGAGGCAGATCCTAAATTACTTGAACATTTACGTGGGCATGGCGTGGAAATTATTTTAGTGTAAAATTCATTTATTATTGACTCGGTATTATACTTTGAAACACTGAGAAATATTGATTTTAAAAAAGTTGAAAATCAGTTTGTGTAGTTTGCTAAAGAAAAAGATAGCTCTGGGTTATGTAATCCGTAGTTGTCTAATATCGGGGTTTTGTCTAGTGATGAAATTTATCTAGGCGGTATTGAAATAGAAGATTATTATATGCTTGGCATCGGAGGCTATTCCCTGGATTTATGCTAACAATCAGTACTTATAATGACACATTGACATTGTCAGTGAATTTTTTTCAATCAACCATAGATAAGAATATCGTGGGAAAAATTATAGATTTAATAGTATTAAATATGGAAGCTTGTGTGGAATCTGATAATAGTTATCTATAAATTTATATTTTTTTGTTTGCAAAATAAGAGGCGTGTGAACAATGGCATATTTTTTGTAGTCTATGATATATAAAGAAAAGTATAAATTTCGTTCAATAAAGAGAGCTAAAATAAATGTTGCTATTTTGATGAAAATCAAATAGCAACATTTATTTTTTACTTTAGAAAGATATAATAAATTTCTATTAAAATGAGCATTATTTTAAAATATTTAGGGAAAATTAATCTGCCTGCTTTAAAGAAAATACAATATTTTGCAAAAACATAATTTATATATTTTAAAAACACAATTCATATGTTAATTTTGTAAAAAAATAAAAAAGTATACATAAAAGGAAGGAAAGTAAAAATATATGCATAATAGTAATAAAATGTAATCTGGTTTACAAGTTTACAAATTTATTATGAGGAGAATGATTTATGATTGGGTTAAAGGGAAATAAATTTACTAAAGATGAGGTATACAGTGCAATGAAAGAAGGGAAGCTTTTAACTTTACATATATTTTTAGAAAATGTATGTAATTTTAAATGCCCTTTTTGTTTAACGCAGACAAGAACTTTCACTAATGAATTAAATACTGAAGAAACGAAGCAGATCATTAGAGATGGAAAGCAACTGGGAGTAAAAACGGTATTAATCGCTGGTGCAGGAGAGCCTCTGATGGCAAAAAATTTTTGGGAGATTGTCAGCTTTATTAAAGAGCAAAATTTGAATGTAATAGTTTTTTCGAATTTAAGTTTAATTACTCATCAAATTGCTGAAAAGTTATATAAAAATGAGGTTGCTATAATAGGGAAGCTTAATAGCTTTAAAAAAGAAACTCAAGAAAAGTATATTGGTAATCTTAAAGGTGCATATGAAAAGATGCAAATGGGGCTTAAAAATTTAATAGATATTGGATATACAAGACTAAATAATAATCATGAAACAATGCTTGCATTAGAGACATCAATACTTCATGATAATGTACATGAACTATATGATTTCTGGGTTTATTGTAGAAATCACAATATGTTTCCTATTGTAGATACAATTTATTATCAAGGCAAGGCGACTGAGTCAGCATATGAAGATTATTTAGTTGATTACCCTGTTGTGAGGGATGCAGTAAAAAGAATTAACGAATTTGATAGGGAAAATGGATACACTTGGGGTTTGAAAATTCTCAATAGAAAGGGGAAAGGTGTTATTATTGGAGAGTTAGGGTTAGATTGTATAAAAATAGGAACAAATTTAAATGTTGACGTAGAGGGAAGGGTATATGATTGCTTTAATATGTCTGGAGAAGGGTATGGAAATATTCGTGAAAATAGTTTAGTTGATATTTGGAGAAAATCTAAACCTTATTGTGACGGAATTGCTTTGCATGGGTTATGTAAATGCAGAAATTATGTTGACCGAGAAGAAATAAGAAAGGAATTGGCATGTCTAATTTAAAAAAGACTTTAAATTTGTACCAAGGAATAGGAATATTAGTATCTACGTTACTTGGATCAAGCATTTTTATTATACCTGCGGTTGCGGCCACAATCGCAGGGGTTTATTCAATTATAGCTTGGGTAGTTACCATTTTATTTATGATTCCAATAGCCTTTACTTTTAGTAATTTGGGAAGTTTCTATCCACATGCGGGCGGAACTGCTTTTTTTGTGAAACAAGCTTTGGGAGATTGCTTTGAAAATTTTACTTCATGGCTGTATTTAGCCGTTATGCCGATTGGTCCTCCTGTTGTGATTATCACAGGGGCAAATTATATAGGTGCAGTGGTACAAGCAAATGATATGGAGGTCTTTTTTATTTGCGTTGGAATGGTTGTAGCAATGTTTCTTATGAATTTAATGGGATTAAAATTCGCTGGAAGTATTCAAAGTATAATATCGATAATAATCGTTGGAATTTTACTTGGAATAATCGTTTTGGCATTAGGAAAACAATCGGAGTTATTTTTTGATTTTGTTAATTTTAATATAACAGCAAATGCTGATACTATGCTAAATATTAGTAGAGCGATTACTATTGTATTTTGGTGTTTTGTAGGTTTAGAAGCTATCGTACATCTTTCTTCCGAATTTAAAGACATAAAAAAAGACTTTCCTAAAACAATTTTTATCAGCATGGCTATAGTTGGTGGATTATGTGTCTTAATTAGTTTGATAGTTCTAAAATATAAGGCATATGGAACTGAGCAAATAGATGCGAATTATATGGTGTTCTTATTAAAGTATTTATTGGGAAATTCTAGTGTTATTTTTATTGGCATTATAGGATTTTTTAGTTGTTTTACAACGGTAAATCTTTATATTTTAAGCTTTTCACGGATGATTTACAGTATGGGGGAAAGTGGAATTATTTCTTCTTTTTTTTCAAAAGTAACGAATCGGGGCATTCCGTTAAATGCATTGATTCCTTGCTACTTATGTGTCCTTGCAACAATTGTTTTGAAATATTCAGTCGGAATCAAACTGGAAAGTTTAATTTTATATGCAAATGGAATTTTTGTAGCACTTTATTTACTTGCTTCAATTTCAGGAGTAATTTTACTAAGCGGAATAAAACGGTTTTTAGCAATTACTTCAACTATATTTTGTATGTTTATATATTTTTCGTTAGGTTATCAGATTCTGTACTCTTTAGTTATCATCATTTTAGCTTTCTTTTACGATGCAACGCGCAAAAAATATAAAGCTGTCAATTTAGTTGATGACTGACTTACTCAGCTAGCGAAATAAGCGATTCACAGGAAGGCAAAGATTTTGGTTTGTAGAGAGACCCTAGCTTTTATAAGTGAGTGTTATACTCAAAGACCACCAAATGCTAATTCTATGAATAAGGGCAATGAGGAAAAACTCCACCTGAAGCAAGTTCACTTTATCTCAAAATGAAATGACGCTATTTAGATGCTTAATGTCATCTAATAGCGTCATTTTTTTATCAAGCAAATCGATGAAGCGCAAAAGAAATGGAACGAGCGATAGTATCTGACATTTTCATTACTAAATTTAAACGTGTACTTTGCAATACAAGATGTTCCATGAATCCACCGACATTGACTATGCCGGTAATGTAAGCATCACCAATCGGTGGTAAGTCTTTTTTTACAGCGGCACCAGGTTTTACAGCGCCTTTACCAATAGAAAGATAGCCGACATTGTTTAATTGACCAAGGCATGCATCAACTGCAATGAGAAAAGGGTTTTGATTTGATTCATAAATAATTTTACTATATTCGGCTAAATTGGTTGCATGTACGGGTTCATCTAATGTTCCATACACAGGGGTTTTCAAATTTAGTTGTTTTAGTTTGCTTCCAGTGAGCGGTCCAAGTGCATCGCCGGTAGAGCGATCTGTCCCAATACAAACAAAAACGATATCCCGATTGCTGGTATAGGCTTCTTTTAAAAAAGGTGTAATTCGTTGAGCAAATTCGTATATTGCAGTTGGGGTATGTACGGATAATTTTGGTGAAGCAGTTGGGGATAGCTCTGTCATAAGATTTTGCATAATCTACTCCTATTTATATATTTGCAGCAAATAATTTATCCGCTGACTGTATCATTATTTCCTTAAAAGCAATAAATTTATACTAACTTTCATAGGTAAAAATAACCTTATGATAGTTTAGTGAAAAAAATACAAAGTACATAATGATATAGAAGAAAAAGTATTTAGTTTACTGTATCTTGTATACCGAAAAACAATTCAATACAAAAAAATTAAGATTTTAAAATTAGAAAAATAAAAATAAGGTAAAAGGCTTTAGAAATAGGGTTTGATTAACAAAAAACAAATATTTACAATATAAATACAAAATTAACGAAATGAATAATTATTCAAAAATATGATAAATAATTCGCTTGAAAGTTCATGAAATCCCTATTTTAATGAAAAAATTTTTTTTAATATACATATTGACAGTATAAGTTTACGTTCTTATAATAAAAGAGCATTACATTTAGGGTTCTCATGCAGAGAACAAAAGTACCTTACAAATGGAAAGTTCGTCGATGAACTTTGTAGAGGATAATGGCGATTTTATCGTCTTTTTTTCTCGAACAAAGCATAAATAATATTGTCGTTTTTAAATAATTGTGATTGATATCGCTTATTGATGAAGCCATGCGAAAGTTACCAAATAAATGATGGTGCTCAGCAAGGCTTTTTTTAATACTTGTGTGGTAACTCTTAAGAAGAAAAATGTTTAGTTAAGATATGGAGGAGAGAATATGTGCAGAATTGGTTCAATAAAAAGTAAATTCCCAGTTCATCCATCGAAAGCATTACATTTAATGCTGCCTCAACAGGAAGGTCATGATAACTCTGGTTTTGCGATGGTTATGCAAGACTTATATGGAGTTTTTGAAAATTATAAAGATAAGCCTCTATTATCCCTTGCATGTACGCAACGCGGGGCACAACTCGTTGAAGATTATATGGATAGTCATAACTTTGTGCAGGTTGCAGAATGGATTCCTAAAGGAAACAAGCAACCGGGACTAGATATTAAAGCAATGCCTTATTATATTTTTCGTAACTATGATTATCCTGAAAAATATCGCGATAAATCGAAAGAGGCGCGTGACGAATTATTATTAGATACACGATTGGCACTAAGAAAAATTTTAGAAGACGAAGATGAAGGGTATGTATATTCCTTTTGGCCGGATGTATTAACACTTAAAGAAATTGGTGACCCAAGAGATATTGCTACGTATTTCCGCCTCTGGGATGATAGTGGGGATTTGATGGCAAAAAGTATTGTTACACAATGTCGCCAAAATACAAACTACGATATTGTTCGTTATGCTGCACATCCGTTCTTTATTCAAGGCTATACGCTTTGTGCAAATGGAGAAAACACTTTTTATACGAAAAATAAAGAGTATCAAAAATCTTTGCATCGTGGCTATATTGGTTTTGAGTCCGATTCGCAAAACTTTATCTATACGCTTCATTATGTTCTGCGTCAATTAAAATGGCCAATTAAATATTTTAAACACGTGATTACACCTTTGCCATTTAATGAAATAGAGCAAAGGGAAGATAGAGAAGTTTTAGAAGCAATTCGCCAATCGCTTGGACATTTGGAAATCAACGGGCCAAATACAATTATTGCAGTACTTCCAGATGGCAATATGATTACTTGTTGCGATTCTAAAAAACTTCGTCCAGTTGTTGTTGGCGGCGATGAAAATACAATTGCAATTTCATCTGAGGTTTGCGGACTCAATGTAATTTTGCCAAATCGTGATACGACGAAGGATATTTATCCGAATGAACGCGAAGTCGTTGTGATTAATAATGACTTGGAGGTGCAGAGATGGAAACAGTAAGAACGCAAGATGTAGGAAAAAATGATTTAAAATGGAAGATAGAATATCATGCTGAACGTTGTACGATGTGCGGAAGCTGTATTTCTGCCTGTACGATGAATGCAATTGAAGCAACGATGGCGCGCCGCAGTGTGACGGTATCCAATGTATGTCAACCGGAGCCGGTAAAAGAGCATAAAGCTGTACCGGTAATTAAACAAAAAGCTTCCATTGCTAATGCTTGTGTTGGTTGTGGAATGTGCGAAAAAGTATGCCCGAACAATGCAATTCGTCCGGTAAGAAACCCTGATCATCGCGTGAATTTATTAGCGCGTGATCATGGTCCGATTAAACGTGGCGGACGTACAAACTTGAATGCACAGCGTACTTTAGATAGCGTGATTGTCGGTCGCATCAGCCAAATGACAGACCCGGCACTTGACTCTGAACGACACACGTTTGATATCCTAGCGCCGTTTGGACGCGTTTTAAATCCAAAAGAATTGCCATTGTCTTTAACGGGCGGTGAATTAAAAATGAATAAAAAAACGCCGCCGGTTAACTGGATTTATCCCTTGATTTTTAGTGATATGTCCATTGGTGCACTTTCAACGCGGGCTTGGGAAGCAGTATCTTTAGCTACTGCTTATTTAAATGAAAAACATCATCTTCCGATACGCATGTGTTCCGGTGAAGGCGGTATGCCGGTTAAATTGTTAGAATCTGAACGGTTAAAGTATATGATTCTGCAAATCGCATCCGGTCATTTTGGCTGGAACAGAATTATTCAAGCAATGCCTAGAATGAAGGTAGATCCAGCCGGAATTTTGATTAAAATCGGTCAGGGCGCAAAACCGGGGGATGGAGGACTTCTTCCGGCGGCAAAAGTAGCAGAGCACGTACAGGCAATTCGTGGGGTACCAAAAGCAACATTAAGTTCGCCGCCAAATCACCAAGGGTTATATTCTATTGAAGAATCCGTACAGAAAATGCATTTATCTTTAAATGCTGCCTTTGGCTTTAGAGTTCCGGTAGCGATTAAATGTGCAGCTTCGGCAACGTCTGTTTCCGTTTATAACAACTTATTGCGCGATCCATATAAAATTTGTGGTGGGTTCTTCCTTGACGGGATTCAAGGTGGTACAGGGGCCGCAAATGAAGTATCGCTTGATCATACAGGCCATCCAGTCGTATCTAAATTGCGTGAATGCTATTTAGCAGCAGTGAAACAAGGTCTGCAAGGACAAATTCCGCTTTGGGCAGGTGGAGGTATCGGGATGACAGGCAACGCGGCAGCTGATGCGTTTAAAATGATCTGCCTTGGTGCAAATGGTGTTTTTGTCGGCAAAATTTTAATTCAATTGTTAGGGTGCGTAGGAAACGAACAGGGCAGATGTAATGCTTGTTCAACAGGAAAATGCCCAACGGGTATCTGTACGCAAGACCCACGGCTTGTAAAGCGGCTTGATATTGATAAAGGTGCACAAAACATCGTTGATTATGTACTTGCACTTGATAGTGAAATGCGTAAATTGATGGCACCAATCGGCAATAGCTCGCTTCCTGTAGGCCGCTCCGATGCATTAGTGACAACAGATAAAGCGGTTGCAGATAAATTGGGAATACAATATGTATGTTAGGAGGGAAGCTAAGTGTTTAAAATTAATACATTAGAAAATCACAATCGTATGTCGACGCAAGATTTGCTCTTGGCAATCAGTGAGGCTTTAGCAAACGGAGAAACAGAATTTGCTGTGGCGGCTTCCGGCCAACATGATATTGGCGGTCCGTTATGGCATCCGGAGGGGAAAAAGTTAACATTCCGTGTGACAAACGCAGGTCAACGCGTTGGGTCCATGTGTCTTGATCATACAGAAGTTATTGTAGAAGGCTCGGCATCTGCCGATGTCGGTTGGCTGAATGCCGGCGGTAGAATTGTTGTAAAAGGTGATGCTGGTGATACGGCTGGACACTGTGCGGCAGGCGGGACGATTTATATCGGCGGTCGCGCCGGGACGCGTTCTGGATCACTCATGAAACATGATCCACTTTATGATGCACCAGAATTATGGGTGCTGAAAAATGTCGGCAGTTTTTCATTTGAATTTATGGGTGGCGGTAAAGCTGTTGTTTGTGGGTATGACAGTGAGCAGTTTGAGTCTGTACTTGGTGATCGTTCTTGTATAGGTATGGTTGGCGGTGTGCTTTATTTTAGAGGCGAAGCAAAAGGAATGTCTCAGGAAGTAAAAATCACAGCTTTGGATGCAGAGGATATTGCTTATCTAGAAAGTAAGATGGATGATTTTCTGGGAGCAATAGAAAAGCCTGAACTTCGAGCGGAATTAACAAAATGGAAGGAATGGAAAAAACTTCTTCCACTTGCTTTTGATGAAAAAAAACCAAAAGCACTGGAGAGCATAAATGAATATCGGACGACCGAATGGGTAAAAGGTGGCATTTTTAGTGATGTATGCATGGATGACTTCATTGTAAATTCTACGGTTGTGACAGGAATCTATCGTCAGCGCGTTCCAGCTTGGGACAATGCAAAATATGCGGCGCCGTGTGAATTTAACTGTCCATCTGGAATTCCGACGCAACAACGTTACAATTTACTTCGTCAGGGCAAGGTGGAAGAAGCATATAAATTAGTACTTGAATATACACCGTTCTCTGGATCAGTATGTGGCAGTGTCTGCCCAAATCCATGTATGGAAGGCTGTAGCCGTGCATCCATTGACCAAGCGATTCAAATTGGTGCACTTGGCAGAGAGTCTATCCACATAAAAGTAGAGAAACCATCCGTGCGCACTGGAAAGAAGATATCTGTTATCGGCGGCGGTGTAGCAGGATTAAGCGCAGCTTGGCAGTTGGCGAAAAAGGGCCATGATGTTACGGTATATGATGAATTTTCCGCAATGGGCGGTAAGCTTGAGCAAGTAATTCCACGCAGTCGGTTAGCGCATGAAATTTTAGAAGCGGAATTAAAACGCATTCAAGATATGGGTGTAACCTTTGTCAATAACTGCAAAGTGGACAGTGATAAATTTAATGAGATTAAAACAGCTAGTGATGCCGTTGTCGTTACCACTGGTGGACATAATCCTCGTGTATTCCCATGGCCTGGAAAAGAAAAAGTCGTAAAAGGGTTAGACTTCCAAAAAGCAGTGAACCGTGGTGAAAATCCGAAAGTAGGTAAACATGTGCTTGTTATCGGTGCAGGGAACTCCGGGATGGATGCTGCACTTGATGCGTATGAAATGGGAGCGGAAAAGGTAACTTGTATTGATGTGCAAAAGCCAGCAGCCTTTAAAAAGGAAATCGAACATTTTGAATCTCTTGGTGGCGATATCATTTGGCCTGTAATGACGAAAGAAATCACAGATAAAGGAATTATCGCTGAGGATGGCAGATTCATTGAAGGCGACATGGTCATTGTAACGGTTGGGGAAACACCAATCCTAGATTATTTACCTGAAGGGTTAAACAAATTTCGCGATTGGTTAGTGCCAGGTGCAGATACGAGTGTTATGGCTGGTGTATTTGCGGCTGGTGACGTAGTGAAACCTGGTCGTTTAACGGATGCAATTGGGGCTGGTGCGAAGGCTGCAATGGCAGCAGATGCTTACGTAAATGGAGAAGCATATGCACAGGCAGTGAAGAAGGAAGTTATTCCAGCAGGACAAATAAGTAAAGCTTACTTTGAAAAATGTCATAGCTGCGAATTGCCAGCGGCAAATCAAGATTTCAATCGCTGTATTAGCTGTGGTACTTGCCGCGATTGTAGTATGTGTCTTGAATCCTGTCCGGAAAAGGCAATTAGTAAAGTCGTTAAAGCAGACGGTACATTTGAATATGTTTCCGATGCAGAGCGTTGTATTGGCTGTGGTATTTGCGCGGGCGTTTGCCCATGCGGTATCTGGACAATGAAGGCAAATGCAGAGAAAATCAACATGTACAGAACCTACAATAAGAATTAAAAAAGAAAATAAAAATAAAATAAGCCGACAAAATCATTGATTTTGTCGGCTTATTTGGGTTAGGGCGATAAAGTTAGAGTAATTATGTGAAAAAGATTAAATGTTTTTAGTGCTATTTTGAGCGGATGATGTAACTTGTAAAAAAGCGTCGCCATAATCATTTGGAGCGATAGACCCTTTGATAAAAGTGAGACTTAAATAAAAGGTTGATTTAAGAATGCTTAAGGTCTCTATTTACTGAAAAAGAACTTTTTCAATAATTTATAATTTTACAGAAATATATATATAATATTAAATTAGGTAATTTATTGACATGCTTTAGGGGCAGTGTTATGATGATAAAGTATTATCATGGAAAATATTTCTTGCAATTTATTGAAATGATGTGAAAACTAAATATTGAAGGGAACAGGTGCCCGTGAGGGCTTAATAGGGAAGTTCGGTTCAATGCCGGCGCGGTCCCGCCACTGTAATAAGGAGTTAGTCCAAGATATGCCACTGGGGTGAAAACTTTGGGAAGGTTTGGATGAGCGATGATTTAAAGCCAGGAGAACTGCCTGTTTATCAATCACCGAATATGGAGATTAGATGCTGCGTTAACTGTTGGATAGAACAATTCAAAGTCAATGTGACCATCCATTCAGTCCATACAACCTACGAGTGATAGGGAGGGGATAAAATAACAGCATTTATATTGCTATTTTACCCAGCTTCGTGCTGGGTTTTTATGTTTTTATTTGCTGATAATTGAAATCTGCCTTTTCGAAGAGGCAGATTTTTTTTAGTAAGATGGATTGTGTAGTTAAGAAATTTTTAGGAGGATAAATCGGGGATGAAACATTATAGCCAAAAAAAGAAAGCAATCGGGATGGCGATTGTTTGTGGAATGATATTGGGCACGCAATTATCAATCGGTACAGAGATTGCTTGGGCAAATGAAGAAGTATTGGATGAATTTTATCTAGATGGTGTTGTTGTAACTGCGACAAGGACTGATCAGACAGTAAAAGAAGTTCCTACCACAGTACAAGTAATCATACGTCAAGATATTGAAAAGCGACAATCTAGAACGTTACGGGATGTTTTGCAAAATGCGCTAGGGGTGACCTTGTGGAAGGATTTTCAGGGAAGATCACAAGTGAGAATTCGTGGCTCAGAATCAAGACATGTTTTAATTATGGTTGATGGCAAACGGATGAGCGGAGAACTTTCGTATAACTCAGCCAATGCGCATGAAATAGATCGAATCAATATGGATAATGTGGAACGTGTTGAAATTATTCGCGGTTCTGCCGGATCGTTGTACGGAAGCGATGCAATTGGCGGCGTTGTCAATATTATCATGCGACAGCCAATGAAAAAGCAAGGTTCAATTAATTATGATTATTCACTTTATGAACATGGTGACAGTGCAGGTCCAACAACTAGTATTTTTTATCAAGATATTAATGAGAAAGGAAATATGAGTTGGAAGATATCGGGAAGTTATAATGATAGTAAACCATTCTATGTAGATAATGAAGGAACAAGTAATAATTATTTTGGCAAAGAGCAAAATATTGATTTTGGCATGACCTATACGGCTGAAAATGGGAATCGCTTAAGTTTTGATTTCGGACGACTGAACGAAGACACACAGCGTTCAGAAGCGGGGCAATCCTATCATCCAATGATGCCAAAATCAGATAAAATTAATAAAAATGAAAATAAACGTACGAATTTATCGCTGAACTATGAAGGTGAAGATGATAAACAAAATTGGTCGGTTCGAGCATATCAGTCGAAATATGAAAAGGAATATTTTATTTATAAACAGACACGACGCAATAATATTGTTACTATCCCTTATACATTAAATAGTTTCGATTGGGTGAATCGTACAATTAATGTCCTTGAAGGGAAAGACAGTTGGCAACTGGGCGATAAGCATCTGGCTACAGTTGGTTTTGAATGGAGACAAGATAAATCGGAAGGAACGAGAATAAAAACCGATCTAAATAGTAAAAAATCGAGTGATGAAGCATCTATTGACTATGTTTCCTTGTATTTTCAGGATGAAATTCGTCCAAATGACCAATGGCTAGTTATACCATCCATACGATTTGATCATAGTAATTTATTTGACTCTGCTTGGACAGGAAATTTAGCATCTACTTATCACATTGCTGATGATACTAGGTTAAAGGTTGTTGTGGGACAAGGTTATAAGACACCGACGATTAATGAACTTTATCATGCTTGGGAAATGTTTGCAGGCAGCGCGATGGGCGGGCCAGGTCAGTATTTCCAGGGAAATCCTAATATTAAGCCGGAAAAATCATGGAACTATGAATTAGCATTAGAAAAAGATTGGAATGATAAGACAACAGGACATTTTGGTTTATTTAGAAATGATGTTAAAGAATTAATTACATCTACTTGGACTGGTAAATATGTGGATAGTGCTGGAAACTTAGTTTCCAGTATAATACCGACAAAAGACAAATTAATGACGTATAAAAACATTCCCGAAGCGAGAATGCAAGGAATAGAAGCTTCAATCCAGCATCAATTGAATGATGAAGTAGATTTGAACTTTGGCTATGTTTATTTAGATGCAAAAGATCAAGGAAGCAGTCAAAGACTAGAAGATCGTCCTAGACATCAGCTTAATTTAGGATTGTTTTATCATCCGAAGGATACGAACTGGCAGTTTAACTTGGATGTAGTAAGTAATATTGATTATTGGGCGAGCAAAGATGGCAATATTACAACGGGGGATAAAGAAATGGAAAATAGCACATTTACAGTAGTTAATTTCTTAGCACAAAAAGATTTAGATGCGAGGGCAAGGCTATACTTAGGCATAGATAATCTCGGCAATTATCATGATTATAATAAAGATGTATATGGAAGAATGTATCGTGTTGGAATCGACTGCAAATTCTAGTTTGGTTAGGACTGAAAGTGAGTGTTGTATGAATAAAGGATTAATAGTGGTTAGTGCAATTTTATTTATTGCGGCTAGTGTATTGTTTTCTGGATGTGGGAATAAAGAATCTTTGACTTTAGGGGAAAATCATAGCCAGAACTTGACAATCATCGATGATAATCATCGCGAAGTGTTATTGGCAAATACACCGGAACGAATTGTGGTGTTATCACCATCCTTTCTAGAAATTTTGGATCAGGTACAGGGGAAAGTTATCGGACGGGCAACCTCACAGATAGCTCAGATTCCCAAGCGATATAAAGATAGTGCAGAAGTTGGTTTTGTTTATCGAATTAACAGTGAAGCTGTAGTGAGCTTACAGCCTGATTTAGTCATTGCTTATAAAGGAATGCATGAGAATTTGCTACCAATATTGGAGGCAAACCATATTCCGGTGATTGTACTTAATCTGAAAACTTATCAAGACGTAAAACGAAATTGTGAATTATTAGGGCTGGTTTCCGGTCATGCAGATTTGGGGCAAGACTTGGCAAAAAAATTAGATAACGGTGTCCAAGATGCTATAGCAAATGTTCCATTAGTTAGCAAGAAAACAGTGATTTTACATACGACAATGAATGATATTTCCGTAGAAACGGAGGATAGCATCGCCGGAAGTGTGGCTGCATTACTTCATTTAGATTTGGCAATTAAGTCTGGGGATATGCCAATCGCAAAGATGAATGGTATGGCATCCCCAGATAAAATTGTATATAGCATGGAAGCACTCGTAGAAAAAGATCCTGAAGTATTATTTATTACTTCAATGGGAGCTAACGGAGGCGCACTTGAACGGATTAAGTCAGAAATGGAAAATAATCCGGCATGGTTAGAGTTGCGGGCAGTAAAAAATAAACAAGTTTTCTTTTTACCAGAGGACTTATTTTTACTCAATCCCGGGTTGCGATATCCAGAAGCAGTCCGCTATATGGTAGAACAATTATATCCGAAAAATGAATCGCGATAAGAAAGATGGATTTGGGGGAAAGAGATATCATGATGAATTTGACGAATGGATTAGCTGAGTTTATGCAACTGGAAAATCATAAAGAATTATTCGGGCTAAAAGCAACACGAAAGATGAGTGAGTTATTTAATGATTGCACACTTCAATACTCGCCGCGTCATCTGCTACCAATTATGCCGCCTAAACAGCAAATTCGCTTTCGTGAACAGGCGACGATGGTAGCAAAAAAAAATAAAAGCGCGGTATATATACATATCCCATTTTGTAAGCAACGCTGTAGTTACTGTAATTTTTGTGGCTATCCAAGTGATTTAGTAATGCAAGAGGAATATGTTGATTTGCTATGTCAAGAGTTATCAATAATAGAAGATTTTGAGTACTATCAAAGTCAGATGATTTCAGCAGTTTTTATCGGTGGAGGTAGCCCTAGTGCATTAAATGAAGATCAGTTAGAACGGTTATTAAGTAAAATAAGAAAAGTTTTTTTACTGGAATCTGGCTGTGAATTTACATTTGAGAGTAATATCACTGACTTTAATGAGGCTAAATTAGCGATTTGTTTAAAGTATGGTGTAAATCGTTTTAGCTTTGGCGTTCAAACGTTTTCTACGGATTTACGACGTAAATTAGGACGGTCGGCTGAACAAAAAGTTATTGTAGAAAAGCTAAAATCGCTTGCCCAAACAGGGGTAAATGTCATCGTTGATCTTATCTATGGATTGCCGGGACAAACTATGGAAGATTGGCAAAAGGATTTGGAATTCTTACTGCAATGCAATGTTACAGGGGTAGATTTATATAAATTGCAACGTTTTCCTCATTCCATACTGGAAGAAAAGCTTAAAACTGGAGCATATCCACCGTGCCCAGCGGCAGATGAGCGAATGGAATTATATGAACGAGGAGTAGGCTATTTGAAGGAAAATGCTTGGCAGCAGCTGAGTTGTTGCCATTTTACATGCGGCGAAAAAGATAAGAGCCTTTATAATAAACTTGCCAAAAATGGCAGTGATATTTTTGCTTTTGGTGCTGGAGCCGGAGGCAGTATTGGAGAGTTGGAATATATTCAAGTACGCGATTTAAATGCATACAAGAAAAAGGTAGAGAAGCAGGAAAAGCCTTTTGCGATGGTATTTCAACGCGATCACTTTTCTTCGCTATTTGCAAAGATAAGCGGACAATTAGACTGTGGCTATTTAGATCTAGATGGTCTAGAGAAAAGTTATGCGATTGAACTAAAGCCTGGACTTTTACCTTATATGAAATTATGGGAAAATCAAGGACTCTGTATAAGTAAAAATAATGATATCATGTTGACAACCCACGGAAAATATTGGATGAGATGGATCGCAAGATCTATTTTATGTGGTTTGCAATATGCAATTTATGGAGCGGAAAACAACCAAAATAAGCAGATGTCAATGATGTCAGAAATGATGAATTTGCGATAAGGTGGAGTCGTGAGATGAACAAATATTTGATTGTTTACTCTAGTAAAACGGGAAATACAAAGCAGATTGCAGAAAGTATGTACTCTGCAATTGCCGATTTAGGGGATTTAAAGAGTATTGATGATGAAATTGAGTGGAAAATTTATGATGTAATTTTTCTTGGCTATAGCGTTGAATATGGAATGCCAAATAAAAAAGCACGAGAATTTTTGGCTAAACTACAAGGGAAATCCATTGTATTATTTCAAACATTAGGGGCAGAGGCAATGGGAGAACATGCGATGATTTCTTTAGCAAATGCTGCGCGATACCTTGGCTCAAATTGCAAAATCGTTGGGGCTTTTTCCAGTCAGGGAAAGATTGATCCTAACTTATTAGACCGCTTAGCAAAATTACCAGCCAATCATCCACATGCACCGAGCATCGAATCGCAGAAACGCTGGCAGAAGGCTGCTGTTCATCCCGATGCAACCAATTTACTGGAAGCGCATGAGTTTGCTTTAAAAATAAAGAAACGGATGAATTTTTTAGCCCAGAAATAAAAAATAAGCCGATAAAAATCATTGATTTTTATCGGCTTATTTTGGCTACTATAACAAAGATGTTTTATCTGTTGTACGGATCTTTACATCAGCGACTGCAGCTAGCTTTCCATTCGTAGAAGCAATTGCGTTTTTCGCAATCAATTGATTCATTACGCTTTCAACTTCACTACGTGTTAAGTTGTCCCTAGGTTCGGCTAAACTGATGCTCAGCTCTTTATCAGCTTCAGTTTTGAAAACCATCTCTAATGTTTTTGCCATAGATCATTCCTCCTTTCTATATTTCATTTAATGCCATGCTTATTCCGAAGCTAATGCAAAACTGTCTTGGCGATTGATAGATGTAAGCGGATACTTTTGTAAACTTGCCATCGCTTCACCGATTAAGAATAAATCGTTATCAGCGATTGATGGATTGAATTTACTGAAAGTTCTTGACGTATAAACGAGATTACCGAGTTTATTTGTTCCAGTTTGAACTTTGAGAATTAACTTTGTTGCTCCATTACCTTTATTTACTGCCATTTGCCTCACCTCCTTCTAAGTTTTTACATTCAATATGTGAACAAATTTAAACGTATTTCTAATACTAAAAATTTAAAATAATTTTCTAGCATAAATATGCAAAATAAAGGCAAAAATCATGTATACAATGCACAATCGATGTATATATTGACAATTTTTACTGTGGAAAGTAATAATATATAAATGTAGGGTATTGAATCTTTAATTGGGGGTAAGGAAAAACATGATGTATGTACAAAAGATTATTGATAAGGTAATTGCTGATAATCCAGGTGAGGAAGAGTTTCATGCAACGGTTAAAGAGGTATTGACTTCTATCGCACCTGTGGTAGAAAAGCATCCAGAATATCAAGAACAAGCTATTTTAGAGCGCATTGTTGAACCCGAACGCGTGATTATGTTCAGAGTTCCTTGGGTGGATGATCAAGGCAAAGTTCAAGTGAATAAAGGCTATCGTGTACAATTTAACAGTGCAATTGGTCCATACAAAGGTGGATTGCGCTTACATCCAAGTGTGAATTTAAGCATTATTAAATTCTTAGGATTTGAACAAATCTTTAAAAATTCTCTAACAGGACTGCCAATCGGTGGTGGTAAAGGCGGTTCTAACTTTGATCCAAAAGGAAAATCTGATAACGAAATTATGCGTTTTTGCCAAAGTTTTATGACGGAATTATCTCGTCATATTGGTCAAGATACAGATGTACCAGCAGGGGATATAGGCGTTGGCGGCAGAGAGATTGGCTATTTATTTGGACAATATAAACGCATCAGAAACGCTTATGAAGCTGGTGTTTTAACTGGTAAGGGTTTAGGGTACTGGGGAAGCTTGGCACGTAAAGAGGCAACTGGATACGGGTTGTTATACTTTGTTCGACATATGCTTGCAGATGCAAATGAATCTTTAGCAGGTAAAACAGTAGTGATTTCTGGGTCTGGAAATGTTGCTACTTATGCAATCGAAAAGGCGCAGGAATTTGGTGCTAAAGTGGTGGCTTGCTCTGATTCTAATGGATATATCTACGATAAAGATGGTATTGATCTTGATGTTGTAAAAGAAATTAAAGAAGTTAAACGTGCTAGAATTTCTGAATATATAAAAGCTCGTCCAAATGCGGAGTATCATGAAGGTTGTAAGGGTATTTGGACGATTAAGTGCGATGTTGCGCTTCCTTGTGCAACACAAGGCGAAATTGATTTAGAATCTGCAAAAGTACTTGTGGAAAATGGTGTATTTGCTGTTGGCGAAGGTGCAAATATGCCATCAACACTAGATGCAATTGATTATTTTTTAGAAAAAGACGTTTTATTTGCTCCTGCAAAAGCTGCAAATGCTGGCGGTGTAGCAGTGTCTGCGCTTGAAATGTCGCAAAATTCTATGCGTTATAGCTGGACATTTGAAGAAGTTGATAATAAATTAAAAGATATTATGAAAAATATCTATGAAAACTCCACAAAAGCTGCGGAAGAATATGGATTCAAGGGAAATCTAGTTGTTGGTTCTAACATTGCTGGTTTCAAAAAAGTGGCGGATGCTATGATTGCCCATGGTGTAGTTTGATTTTAGATAACTAAGTTACATTTTTAATAAAGCTAAGGGTCTACGGAATAATATTCGTAGGCCTTTTTTCTTGCACTAAATAAAAACAAATGTACATTTACAATATACAAAAATATAAAAATAATACTTGACTATTGTAAATCGTGTAAACTATAATAGTCACATGGTCATACAGACCGGAACGTAAGAGTCTGTATACTAGGGATTTATAATGGGAGGGATTTATAATGAAATTGGGAAAAAAGCTCATGGCACTCACAAGTTTAGCTTTAGGTGTAACGATGATGGGCGCAATATTTACTGGATGTGGTGGTAATCAAGCATCCAATAGCAGTGAAATTAAAATTGGAGCAAACTTTGAATTGACAGGTGGAGTTGCTAACTATGGTTCGCAAGGTCTTAATGGGCTTAAGCTAGCAATTAAGCAAGCCAATGAAAAGGGTGGTGTACTTGGTAAACAAATTAATCTTGTAGTTGCGGATAATAAATCAGAAGCTTCTGAAGCAGCAAATGCAACAACAAAATTGATTTCTAATGATAAAGTAAAAGTAGTTGTTGGGCCAGCTACAACTTCAAATGTATTGGCGACTTTGCAAATTGCGGAAGATAATAAAATTCCATTAATTGCACCAATGGGGACAAATCCTAAAATTACAGTTGAAAATGGGAAAGTAAAACCTTATGCTTTCCGCAGTTGCTTTATTGATCCGTTACAAGGGGAAGTAATGGCGAACTTCGCGACGAAAACATTAAATGCAAAAACGGCGGCAATCTATGTAGATGCAAGTTCTGACTATTCTAAGAGTTTGGCGGAAGTATTTACAAAGATTTTCGAAGCGCAAGGTGGCAAAGTTGTAGCACAAGAAGCTTTCTTACAAAAAGATCAAGACTTTAAATCTACATTAACGAAATTAAAAGCAGGAAATCCTGATGTTATTTTTATCCCAGCTTATTATGAAGAAGTTGGCAAGATCGTTAAGCAAGCACGTGAACTTGGTATTAACATTCCATTAATTGGTACAGATGGTTGGGATGATTCCAAACTTACTGAAATTGCTGGTGCTGACCCACTAAACAATACATATTTCAGCTCTCATTACTCCGTGCAGGATAATGATGCAAGCGTAAAAAGCTTTATTGAAGCATATAAAGCTGAATATGGTCAAGAACCAAGCGTATTCGCCGCTCTTGGCTACGATGGCGGCATGATGTTAATTGATGCAATTAAACGTGCCGGCAGCGATGATCCGGAAAAAATTCGTGTAGCTTTAGAAGAAACAAAAGATTTACAGGTTGGTACAGGGATTATTACAATGAGTGCAACGCATGATCCAATAAAGAGTGCGGTTGTTCTTGAAATGAAAAATGGTGAAAAAGTATTTAAAGAAAAGATTAATCCAAACAAATAATTGATTGGATTAAATGCAAAGTGGCAGAATTTTTCTGCCACTTTTTTTCTCTATAAAAAGTAAATTAATAATTTTTTTAAGTTTACAGAGTGGACTGTTTTCTAGGAATTTCGTAAATTAGATTATGAAACGTCCACTGCAAGGGGACAAATGGTGCGTTTGTGCGTTAATAGAAGTATTGACAATTTATCTTTAGACTTCTACAATTAAAACAATTGAAACGCCACACGATACATTTGTACAGGCTAGGCGTATTTTGTAGGCGACAAAGAGGAGGAGTTTCATGTTTTTTGGAAAAGTGAAAAAAGCAGTTTGTGCAGCTTTAACAGCAAGTGTACTTGCTTTGGCAGTTGCAGGTTGTGGCGGTGGGGCATCAAACAGCGATACAATTAAGATTGGTGCGAACTTAGAAATGACAGGAACGAATGCTACGTTTGGTCAGTCGGCAACAAATGGCGCCAAATTGGCAATTAAAGAAGTCAATGCAAAAGGTGGCGTGCTTGGCAAACAAATTAGTTTAGTTGTAGCGGATAATAAATCAGAAGCGGCAGAGGCAGCAAATGCAATGCAAAAATTAATTACACAAGATAGAGTATTGGCTGTAATTGCTCCAATTGCATCTTCTAGTGTAATTGCAGGTGCACAAGTAAATATGGACGGTAAAGTATTGGCAATCAGCCCTACTGCATCCAATCCAAAAGTAACAGTGGATCCTGAAACGGGTAAGACTCGTGACTATTTATTTAGAGCGGCGTTTATTGATCCGTTCCAAGGTTCTGTAATGGCAAATTTTGCGGCTAAATCTCTAAATGGTAAAAACGCTGCATTATATATTGATAACTCTAGTGATTATGCAAAAGGGTTAGGACAATTTTTCGAAGAAACTTTTATAAAAAATGGCGGTAAAATTGTTTCTAAAGAAGCATATCTCGCAAAAGATACAGACTTTAAGGCAACTTTAACAAAAATTAAAGCTGCAAATCCGGATATTTTATTTGTACCTGGATATTATCAGGAAGTTGGGATGATTATTAAACAAGCGCGTGAACTTGGTATTAATTGTGCCGTTCTTGGTGGTGATGGCTGGGATAGTGCAAAGTTACCTGAAATTGCAGGAAATGGGGCGCTAAATAATACATACTTTGCAAGTCATTACTCTCCAGAGGATAACAGCCCAGCAATTAGAACTTTTGTTGATTCTTATAAAGCTGAATATGGACAAGTTCCAGATTCCTTTGCTGCATTATCTTATGATGCAACGATGATGATTATTGAAGCGATTAAACGTGTTGGTAGTGAAGATACCGTAAAAATTAAAGATGAATTGGCAAAAACAAAAGAATATCAAGCGGTTTCTGGAATAATTACATTAAATGAAACGCATGATGCAGTAAAGAGTGCTGTAGTTATTGAATTTAAAGATGGAAAACAAACATTTAAAGAAAAAGTAAATCCTTAAGAGAATAAAATACACAGCGATGATACAGAGTACATTGCTGTGTATTTTTTATATGTACAAAATACATAAAAATGTCCTTGACTAGAGTACTTTCATAAAAATATAAAAATGAGATGTAAGATAAAAATTACATTTGTATCTTAGAGAAAGAAAATATTCAAAAATGTGTTATTGACACGTTATAATTGTGCTACTATAATAGATAACAGCAAAGAAAAACTTGTCAGATTAAAAGTCATAATGTAAATATTTCAAAGACTCAAGCTGGAGTTTACCTAGATGAAAGCAGTAGAAAAAGGTATCTAGAGACCTTTTAGCCGATATGTCGGTGGCTAAAGGTCTTTTCTTGATTTTATGGTGTTTTCATTAAGTCTAAATCACAGTTTTTCGCGTGAGGATTTTTAAAATGGAGGAAATTGTATGGAAATGTCATCCTTTATGGAACAATTGATTCAACAGTTAATTAATGGTATTTCCCTAGGGAGTATTTATGCTTTAATTGCGCTTGGCTATACGATGGTTTATGGAATTATCAAATTAATTAACTTTGCCCATGGTGATATTTATATGATCGGTGCATATGCAGGTTTTTTTGCTACGGCAATGTTTAAGCTGCCATTCATCCCAGCGCTTTTAGTTGCAATGGTCGTCTCGGGCATTATTGGTATGATTATTGAAAGATTGGCGTATCGTCCACTTCGTCATGCGCCAAAAATTGCAGTTTTAATTACTGCCATTGGTGTATCACTACTATTAGAATATGGTAGTATGTTATTATTTACCCCACAGCCACGTACTTTCCCAGCAGTATTTGAGGCAGTTACATATCACTTTGGCCCGTTCGTTATCAACAGCCAGCAATTAGTGATCATGCTTGTTTCTGTTATTTTAATGGTTGTATTGACTTATGTAGTTCAAAAAACGAAAATTGGTAAAGCTATGCGTGCAGTATCGTTTGATACTGATGCGGCTCGTTTAATGGGTATCGATGTTGACAGAATTATTTCTGCTACATTTGGTATTGGCTCAGCGTTAGCTGCTGCCGCTGGTGTTTTAGTAGGCGTATATTATAACTCTATCGATCCATTAATGGGCATCATGCCTGGTCTTAAAGCCTTTGTTGCGGCAGTTCTTGGCGGTATCGGAATTATACCAGGAGCTATGGCAGGCGGTGTAATACTTGGTGTTATTGAAGCCTTAGTAAGTGGGTTTATTTCTTCCACATTTCGTGATGCAGCGGCGTTTGCCATCTTAATTATTATCCTGTTATTTAAGCCTTCAGGATTATTTGGCAAAAACACGCGTGAGAAAGTGTAGGTGGCACAGATGAAGGCAGTAACAAAGAAAGATTTGAAAATTATTGGTCTTTGCGTACTTGTTTACGCGATTGTCGAAGGTTTACTTCAAGCAAATTTTATTGGTTCGTTTTGGGAGCTTAACTTAATATTAATTGCAATTAATATTATTATGGCGGCTAGCCTTAATCTTATTAATGGATATACAGGGCAGTTTTCACTTGGACATGCGGGTTTTATGGCAGTTGGTGCTTATGTAAGTGCGATTATTACGGTGAAATTTCAATTGCCATTTCTTTTAGCAATTGTTGTTGGTGCACTGGCATCGGGATTACTTGGTTTACTCATCGGGTTGCCAACGCTTCGCTTAAATGGTGACTACTTAGCGATTGCTACGCTTGGATTAGGTGAAATTATCCGTATTACGATTCTAAACATTCCTTATGTTGGCGGTGCATCTGGATTCATGGGAATCCCACGCTATACCAACTTCGCTTGGGCGTTCTTCGTTTGTTTATTTACGTTGTTTTTTATTAAGAATTTAGTCAATTCCTCACATGGTAGAGCATGTATTTCTATTCGTGAAAATGAAATAGCAGCGGAAGCTATGGGAATTGATACGACGAAGTATAAAGTATTGGCATTTACGATTGGCGCTGCTTTTGCGGGAGTTGCTGGAGCATTATTTGCGCATTACTTTTATATTGCCCATCCTGCATCATTTACATTCATGATGTCCTTTAACTATTTAACAATGGTAGTTATGGGGGGGCTTGGTTCTATTACAGGTTCTGTTGCTGGTGCGGTTATTTTAACTTTCGTTTCTGCGGCACTTGCAAGTTGGCCAGAATGGCGTATGATTGTGTATTCATTAGTGTTAATTCTCTTAATGATTTATCGTCCTCAAGGATTATTCGGCAATGTAGAATTAACAAACATAGGAATATTTAAACGTTTCAAAGGAGGAAATAAGTAATGAACTTATTAAAAGCAGAAAAACTGTCTAAAGTATTTGGCGGTCTAAAAGCTGTATCTAACTTTGAAATGCATATTGAAAAAGGTGAATTGATAGGTCTAATTGGCCCAAATGGCGCGGGTAAAACGACGGCATTTAACCTTTTGACTGGTGTATATCAACCGACGACAGGTGTAATTGAATTTGATGGCGAGAGTGTTATTGGTCTTAAACCATTCCAAATCACGCAAAAAGGGATAGCTCGTACCTTTCAGAATATTCGCTTGTTCTCGGAATTAAGCGTACTTGATAATGTAAAAATTGCTTATCATTCTCATGTAAAATATTCGGTGGCGGAAGCTGTATTTCGCGTAGGTAGATACTTTAAAGAAGAACAAGAAATTGAAGAAAAAGCAATTGAATTTTTAAAAATCTTTAAATTGGAACATAAAAAGGATGAAATTGCAAAAAACTTGCCATATGGTGAACAACGCCGTTTAGAAATTGCTAGAGCTCTTGCAGCTAAACCTAAATTGTTACTTTTAGACGAGCCTGCCGCTGGGATGAACCCACAGGAAACACAGCAATTAATGGAAATGATTCATTGGATTCGAGATGAATTTGGTTTAACTATTTTATTGATTGAACATGATATGAGTCTTGTTATGGGTGTATGTGAACGTATTTATGTGCTTGAATATGGTAGCATTATCGCACATGGCACTCCTGACGAAATTAAAAATAACCCTAAGGTTATTGAGGCTTACCTTGGTGAGGAGGTTGTGTCCTAATGCTAAAGATAGAAAATATTAATGTATTTTATGGCGCGATTCATGCGATTAAAGATATCAGCATTGAAGTAAATGAAGGTGAGATTGTCACTTTAATCGGGGCGAATGGTGCAGGAAAGAGTACAACACTTCGTACGATTTCAGGATTATTAAAACCGAAAACAGGCAAGATTACTTTTGAAGGTAAAGATATTGCAGGGATACCAGCGCAAGCTATCGTAAAAACGGGGATATCTCAAGTTCCAGAAGGTCGTCGTGTATTTGCGAACATGACAGTAATGGAGAACCTAGAATTAGGTGCATATATCAGAAGTGATAAGTCAGGTATTGCAGAAGATATGAATTCTGTATTTGAACGTTTTCCACGTCTTTTAGAACGTAAATCACAATTGGCTGGTACATTGAGTGGCGGTGAACAACAAATGCTTGCTATGGGTAGAGCGTTAATGAGCCGCCCTCGTTTGCTCCTTTTAGATGAGCCATCTATGGGGCTTGCACCTTTACTCGTAAAAGAAATTTTTACAATCGTACAAGAAATTAACCGTACAGGAACGACAGTACTTCTCGTTGAGCAGAATGCAAATATGGCACTTTCTATCGCCAATAAAGCTTATGTTTTAGAAACGGGCAGAATTACGTTATCTGGTGATGCAAAAGAATTGGCGGCAAGTGAAGACGTACGCAAAGCATACCTTGGGGGTTAATGGAATCAAAGCTTATTTTTACTAAAATTTATTAGGCAAAAAAAGGTTTCAGGTATATAATTAAAGTATAAGAATGTGCGAGTGAGAGGAGTGTTTTATTGTGTTTGTAAGCGATATTATGACAAAAAACCCTGTTACGGTTTCTCCTGATCTTATGGTGGATGAAGCTGCATTGATTATGAATAAGAATCGTTTTCGCCGCTTGCCTGTGGTCAAAGACGGCAATGTTGTTGGTTTTATTAGTGATCGCGATATTATGCAGGTCGCACCATCCCCAGCGACTACTTTGTCAAAATATGAGGTAAACTCGTTGTTGGCGAAGATTAAAGTGAAAGAAATCATGAGTAAAAAGGTATATACGATTCAAGCAAATGCGCCAATTGAAGAAGCAGCTCTTATGATGTGTAATAATAAAATTGGTGGAATGCCGGTAATTAGCAGTACGGGTGCTATTGTTGGCATTATTACAGAAACCGATGTATTCAAAGCAGTTGTTGATATTATGGGGCTTACAAAGGCAAACACAAGACTAACGATTCAAGGTGATGATAAAGTTGGTGTTGTACAAAACGTTTCAGCGGTATTTGCCAATATGGGGATTAACATTACGAGTTTAGTAAGTACACAGACTGGGAAAAAAGGAAAATTTGAATTGGTTGTACGTGCTGATATTGATAATGTAGATGAGATTAAAGCAAAGCTTGCAGAAAAGGGCTATGAGCTTATTCATCTCGCAAAAATTTCTTAATCGTGATAGAGTTAAGCATGATTGCTTCTATAAATATAGGGAAGCAATCATGCTTTTTATTTTTCTTGCCAAAAATAATTTATAGATGTAATATTAGTTATGAAATATATTTCATAACTAATATTACATCTATAAGGGAGGGCTTATGTGGCAAGACCGCAAAAGGAGCGAATGGTAGAAAAGATTCCGAAGGTTATCTACTATAAACCAGCTGGTATTCCGCTAAATGAGATAAAAGAATTGTCGTTGACGATTGAGCAAATGGAATCGATTCGCTTGATTGATATAGAATTACTAGATCAAGCGACGGCTGCGGAAAAAATGAATGTATCAAGACCTACCTTTAATAGAATTTTGAATAAAGCACGCCAGATTATTGCCTTAGCATTATGGCAGGGGGCGGCGATTCGGATTGAGGGCGGGAATTTCCAAATAGCTGAGATGGGAAAGCGACTATATTGTAATAAGTGTGGATATACTTGGGAGATAGTGATAAAAAAAGAGGTTTGCCAGCACATGAAAAAGTGTCCACATTGCGAGGGCGAAGTAATTTGCGAATAGCTGAATTTTACATAATAATATAAATAAAATAGGAGCGATAGATTTGATATTAGATATTGCAACTGAAGCAATGAATCAAGAACAGAAAAAACGTTTGCAAGAAGAAAAATTGCGAACCCTTTTTCAACGAGTGTATGAAAAGAGTGAGTTTTATCGTGAAAAAATGGATAAGCTAAAAATCGATGTGGAAGCTAAAGCTGTTTTTGACAATTTAGAAAAAATGCCGTTTACGACAGATGAAGATATCAAGCATTGTTATCCTTTTGGTCTGCTTACAATGCCTGTGAGCGGTGTTGCCTTTTTTGACTATTCGCTAGAAGAAAAAATTGCTGCAGGTTTTACGCTCAATGATAGAATGCGAAGAATTGAAATGATTTGTCGCAGCTTAGTAGCCTGTGATATCACCATGTGTTCCACGCTCTTGATAGATTCTCACGGCATTGGATTGGATGAACTGAATCTTATGCATCAGGCAGCTGAACGTATTGGGATTACAGTATTGATAAATCATGATAAAGATTTGGTTAATATGATGGCTGTGCTGCGTGATTTCGGGGTCACAACGCTTTACACATCGAGTGAAAGAAGTAAAAAATTTGGTGCATATTTAAATGAAAATCGTCAAAAGTGTTTTTTGCAGAGTATTTTATGCAATGCTTCCCATTGTAATGATCAAGAAAAAAGCGATTTAGAAAAGCAGTTTAATATCCCTGTATATCGTTTGTATAATGTAGCGGAAAAGCTAGGCTTGTTTATTGGCAATGAATGTGTTTATCAAGAGGGGATACATATTCATGATGATTATTTTTATGTTGAGGTGATAAATCAAGATGGGATGGCATTGCCGTACGGTGAAAGTGGGGAGCTTGTCGTTACGACATTAAGTCATGAAGCTATGCCTATTCTACGATATAGAACAGGGAAAAAAGCGGTTATGGAAAACTCAGTATGTAAATGTGGACGTACTTCATTGAAAGTACAGTTCTTTTCATAATGACGATAGTGGAGCTAGTGATTCTTATTGCTAATTGCAAATAAGAAACGAATATATTTAGGAGATGAATTTTATGGCATGTGGAATGGGGCAAAATAAACAATATGAAGAGCAAAGTAAGAAAATTCAAGATTTGATGAAAAATATAAAGCATAAAATTGCTGTGATGAGTGGTAAAGGCGGTGTCGGGAAAAGTACGGTTTCAGCGAATATTGCAATTGGACTAAGCAAAATGGGTTATAAAGTTGGCTTGCTTGATGTTGATATTCATGGACCTAGTATTGCAGGTATTTTAGGGATAAGAGATGCTGTAATTGAATTTAATGAAGATAGAATGGTGCCTTATCCTTACTCGGAAAATTTAAAAGTATTGTCTATGCAATGTTTATTAAATCAACCAGATGATCCAATTATATGGCGTGGCCCCGCTAAAATTGGAGTAGTAAGACAATTTTTATCGGATACTGAATGGGGAGAACTGGATTACTTAATTATTGATACGCCACCAGGAACAGGGGATGAACCGCTTACTGTTGCACAAACGGTGGATGAATGTAAGGCACTGCTCGTGACAACTCCACAAGAGATTTCTTTGGCAGATGTAAGAAAATCCATTAACTTTTGTAGACGCGTAAAATTACCTATTTTGGGTTTAGTAGAAAATATGAGCGGATTTGTTTGTCCAACGTGTCATACGCTGCATAATATTTTTCAATCGGAAGGTGGGAAGAAAACGGCAGCAGACTTTGATATAGAATTTTTAGGCAGTTTGCCAATTGACCCCAATGTTGTTGTAAGTGGTGATTCGGGGCAAAGTCTTGCCGAAGATAGCCCTGTAAATGCTGGATTAAATGAAGTGTTAAAAAATATAATAAATCAGACGGAGAAGAAATAGGCCTTAAGTAGTTATTGACATATGTCTATAATGTGTTATTATATAAATGAAAGCGACATATGTCAATAACTTAAGGAGATGAATGATATGCCAAGAAGAGATGGTACAGGTCCAAATGGAAGAGGCTGTTGTTTAAAAGGGCAGAACAATGGACAAGGAAAAGATAAATTTAGACAAGGCTATTGCCATGGCTTTAGTAGGAAAGAAAATATGTCTAATATCTCTACTAATCATCAAGAAAAATAGTATAATAAAAATAAAACCAGAGGACGCTCTGGTTTTACTTTTATTATACTAGGGGGAATCTTAATGCCAAGACCGCGTAAATGGAGACGGGTTTGTAGGATGCCACAAAACGATTGTTTTGGACCTTTAAATAGTGCATCGAATATGGATATTGTTATGACCGTAGATGAGTATGAGGCGGTACGTCTCATTGACTTAGAAGGATTAAGCCAAGAAGATTGTGCACAAAGGATGAATGTAGCAAGAACTACAATTCAAGGAATTTATAGCGCGGCTAGAAAAAAGTTGGCAGATACATTGGTGAATGGTAGGCGACTAATTATTCAAGGCGGTGATTATCAATTATGTGAAGGAGATTTTTGCAATAAGGGCTGCCGTAAAAAATAAACTTAATAAGTGTGACTTTATCACCGATAAAAAAAGTGTTTTAATATATAATAAGCGTAATTTAGGGATAAATTTTTAAAGGATAAGTGAGAAAATCTTCTTAACTTTGTGATAAAGGGAGTGCTTATTATGAATAAAAAGCAGAAAGTATTGATTATTGGTGGGGTGGCTGGAGGAGCTTCAACTGCTGCACGATTACGTCGTTTAAATGAGCAGGCCGAGATTATTTTATTCGAGCGAGGCGAGCATATTTCGTTTGCAAATTGTGGACTGCCGTATTATATTGGCGGGGAAATAAAAAACAGGTCATCGCTTTTGGTGCAAACGCCACAGCGCTTTAGAAATAGATTTAATATAGATGTTCGAAATTACCATGAAGTAATAGAAATTCATCAAGAAGATAAAATGATTACTGTTCGCAATCTCCAAACAGATGAAGTCTATCAAGAAAGTTATGATCAATTGGTTTTATCTATGGGAGCAGAACCGATAAAGCCTAAGATAGCGGGGCTTGATTCAAAAAAGATTTTTACGTTACGGAATATACCTGATACCTTGAAGATGAAAACGTATATTGAGCAAAAAAAACCAGCGCATGCAGTTGTGATAGGTGGAGGATTTATTGGGCTAGAAATGGTTGAAAACCTTCATAAAGCAGGTGTCCAAGTTGCATTAATTGAAGCGGGAAATCAGGTTCTGGCACCGCTTGATTATGATATGGCGTGTGAAGTTCATGCTCATTTGCGCAGTAAGGGAATAAAACTTTATTTAGGAAACGCTTTACAGGCGATTCATGAAGCGGAGAATCATGTTGTTGTTGATTTAAAGAATGGTGTGATAAAAACCGATATGGTGATTATGGCAATTGGGGTTCGACCTGAGAGTGATATTGCGAGAAAAGCAGGGATTGAATTAAATGAGCGTGGTGCAATTGTTGTCAATGGAAAAATGCAGACATCTATTCCTGATATTTTTGCAATTGGAGATGCGATAGAAGTTATTGATTTTGTTACAAAACAGCCAACATTCGTTCCACTTGCAGGGCCGGCGAATAAACAGGGGAGGATTGTTGCCGATGTAATTTGTGGATTCGATCGTTCTTATCAGGGAACACAAGGATCCTCGATTCTAAAAGTTTTTGATTTAACTGTTGCAACTACAGGTATTAATGAAAAAACAGCCAAAAGATTACAGCTAAATTACGAAAAATCATTTACACATTCAGAAAATCATGCAAGGTATTATCCAAATGCAATGGATATGTCGCTTAAGACTATTTATGAAAAAAGTACGGGGAAAATCTTAGGGGTTCAGATTGTGGGTTATGGTGGTGTAGATAAACGTTGTGATATTTTTGCAACGGCAATTCGTGCGCAAATGACGGCTTATGATTTAACAAGATTAGAGTTATGCTATGCACCACCGTTTGGTTCAGCGAAAGATGCTGTAAATGTGGCTGGATTTGTGATTGAAAATATTTTGACGGATAAAATGCATATTTTTCATTGGCATGATATTGCGGATTTGCAAAAACGTAAAGATGTTACCTTATTAGATGTTCGAACTATTGAAGAATATAATAATGGGAATATTTCTGGTTTTATAAATATTCCGCTCGATGAATTGCGCGAATCCTTGCCCCTATTAGATAGTTCAAAGCCGGTATATGTGGCATGTGCAATTGGGCTTCGAGGTTATCTTGCAGCGAGGATATTGATGCAACACGGTTTTGAAGTCTATAATTTAAGTGGTGGCTATCGGTTATATCAGTTTATTGATGAAGAAAAAATTAAAATCTGATATGATTTTGTCAAATATATTTGTTAATGATGGTTGATAAATATAGATATTTATCATGAATCAATATATAATGAGATAAATAATAGGATAAATGATATTAAATATAAATAGATAGCTTAATTTTTAATAGAAGGGATGGATTTTATGTTTTTTAAGAAACAACAGACATCGTCTTGTCAGGAAATGGGCTGTATTTTGGATTACGTTGATCGATCGATTAAAGGTGAATCAGTCAAAAGTCCGACAACGAATCATACAATGCATAATAAGGTGATTGCACAATTTGATCGATTGGTAGCCAATGAAAAAAGAATGGCAGATGCGGCAAAGGAAATACTAAATATTGCAAGCTTGACAAGCAGTTTTGATGTGGAAATGAGTTTTATGTCGAAACAATTGATGGAGTTTGCTGAGGAACTAGCTTCTCTGAGCGAAAATAATCTTGCAATTGTTGAAGAGACTACAGCGACGATGAATCAGGTAAATGAAACCATTGATTCAACTGCTACTACATTAGATAAGGTAGCTGACGGATCCAAAGTATTGGCAGATAAGAATAATAACAGTAAAAATTTATTGGTGGAAGTGGGCGATTTAAAAGAGGCTGTAGTCAAAGATACGGGAATGATGAATGAAAAAATTGAGCAGTTAGTTAATTTGAGTGCTGAGGTAGGTAAGATTGTTGACAGCGTCCAGGAGATTGCCAACCAAACAAATTTATTGGCTTTGAATGCGGCGATTGAAGCGGCTCGTGTAGGTGAACAAGGAAAAGGTTTCTCTGTAGTTGCGGAAGAAATTCGTAAATTGTCTGATGATACGAAACACAATTTGGATGGAATGAGAAGCTTTGTGGAAAATATTCATATGGCAGCACGTGCCGGTAAAATAAGCATGGACAGAACGCTAGAATCAACAAATCATATGAGTGACAAGATTGATATGGTATCAGAAACTGTTGGCGAGAATATTGATATGCTAAATGGTGTAATCGTCAGTGTAAGGGATGTCAATGAATCTATGCAAGGAATACGCTCAGCAGCAGACGAAATCAATAAAGCAATGGAAACTTCAAGTGTGGATGCGGAACGCTTTAGCGAAATGACGCGTTTGTTCCATAATGATGCAGTGGAAAGTGCGGATTATGCAGAAAATATTAGACAGATTGATGCTCAATTATCTGGGATAACAGAAAACCTGTTTAAAGGATTACGCGAAGGTCGTCATGCGATTACAAATCAAGAATTGCAAGAGGTTATTAAAAAAGCGCGGCAAGCACATATTGGATGGTTAGCTAAAGTGAAAACGATGGTTGATGAAATGAAACTGGCACCAATACAAACGGATTCACATAAATGTGCATTTGGGCATTTTTATCATGCGATTGAAATTGAGATCCCAATATTGGCGGACGAATGGAAGCAGATTGATGAAATACACGATCAATTCCACTCTCTCGGTGATCGACTAATTGATGCAATTAAAGAAAAAAATCTTAATGAGGCGAAATCGTTGTATGCACGGGCAGATACCTTGTCTCAATCTATGCTTGGACTTTTACAGCGTATAGATGAAAAAATTACGAAACTTACAGCAGAAGGAACTAGAATTTTCGAATGATTTCCGCCTAATAGACTAGATAATTTGAAATACATATGTTAATATAAAAATAATCAGGTATACATTGTATACTGGGCATTATGCAGCAGGAATAATAACCTGTGGGGCTTTTATAGTTCCACAGGTTTTTTGGTATAGCGAAGTTTTGACACTTTTACGTTGACGGGTTCATTATATACATGAAGAGGGATTTGGGAGGCGAGTTTATCGATGACAGAGGAAAGCAGCAATGCATTGAAAAGACGTACGGCATGGTTGTCTATTATTTCAAATACAACGCTTGTCATTTTGAAATTAATTGTAGGTTTATATACTGGTGCAGTCAGCCTTATCTCAGAAGCAGCACATTCGGGGATTGATTTAGTTGCAGCTATCATAGCATTTTATGCGGTCAAAAAGGCGGTTGAGCCACCAGATAAGGAGCATGCATATGGGCATGGTAAATATGAAAATTTATCCAGTGCAATAGAAGCGCTGTTAATTGTTTTTGCAGCAATTTGGATTGTTTATGAGGCTGCACAGAAAATGAAACATTTAACAGAGCCAGAATATCTCGAATATGGGATTATCATTATGGGAATCTCGATTGTTGTAAACTATTTTGTTTCTAAACGATTGATGCATGTAGCGAGACTTACACATTCTCAAGCTTTAGAAGCAGATGGATTGCATTTGCAAGCGGATATTTGGACTTCGATTGGAGTTCTTTTTGGATTAGTAGCGATAAAAGTTACGGGCTGGTTATGGATTGACCCTGTTATCGCAATTATTGTGGCAACGATTATTTTTAAAGCTGGTTATGACATGACGGTTGCAAGTGCAAAGGAACTTACTGATATGAGCCTGCCGTCAGAGGATGAGAGGATATTATCTGATATTTTTCAAGCCCAGCCTGAGATTCGAGGATTTCATCAATTGAGAACGCGTAGGTCAGGTGCATATAGAATTTTAGATGTGCATATTCTGCTTGACCGCGAGATGCCCTTGCATGAGGTACATGAGATCTGTGATCAATTGGAGAATAAAATTAAACAATCTCTAGGTACGATGTGTGATGTGACTATTCATGCGGAACCTTATGGAGATGTGCCAAATAGATCGTTAAAGTAAATGGAAAAAGAGCTATTCATTGAAAGTGATTTTCAATGAATAGCTCTTTTTTTGCCGGATATATTAAGCTAAGATTAATTTTTCTAATACTAATGGTTCGATATATTCGCCATTCTTAAATGCACGCATATTCCCGCCGGAAATTTCATCAATTAAAGCGATATGATTGTCTGCGCCAACACGCCCGAATTCAAATTTGATATCATAAAGTTCGATGCCTTTTTCGGCAAGCGTTTCTTTTACAATATTGCCAATTTTCTTTGTTAAATCTTTTAATATTTCATATTCGGATTCGCTTAAGATGTTAAGCATAGCTAATGCATCTTTAGTAATTGGTGGATCTTCGCGATCGTCGTCTTTTAATGTAACTTCAACAAAAGCATCTAATTCTTGTCCATCTTGAGCGTACTTTCCATAACGGCGTAAAAAACTACCGACTGCGCGATAACGGCAGATAACTTCTAATCCTTGACCAAAGACGGTTGCTGGTTTTACTGTCATCGTTGCATTTTCAATATCCGCAGAGAGGTAATGTGTTGGAATCCCTTTGGCATTTATAATTTCAAAAAAGTACTTTGTTAAACTTAAACCTGCACGACCAGCGCCTTCGATAGATAAACCTACAGTATTTGCACCTGGATCAAATACACCATCTGTACCAGTTACGTCGTCTTTAAATTTTAATAAGTAGTTACCATCTTCGAGTTTGTAAACGTTTTTTGTTTTCCCTGTATAAACTAAGTCCATTTTTGCCTCCTAGATGTTATGTAATTTTGTTACCTAATTACATCATACTACAGGTAGAAAAAGACTGTCAAAAAATTTGGTTTTGTAGCAAATTTTTTCTTGATACTTCATACTGTAATAAATATAATTACGGTATGAAAATAAAGGAGAATGATGATGAATAAAATATTGTTATTAATTTCAATGATTGTATTCTTAGCGCTTATATTGGCAGGCTGTGCTAATGCAAATACGCAAAATAACGTAAATAATGAAGAGGGAGGGACTTGTGTGCGAATTTCAGGTGATGAAGCAAAAAAAATCATAGATGAAAATAGAAGTGTGATAATTTTGGATGTGCGGACCCCTGCAGAATATAAGATAAAGCATATTCCAGGCGCGATCCTTATTTCAAATGAAACAATTACAAATAAAGAAATTGAAGGGATAAAAAAATCGGATACAGTTTTAGTTTATTGCCGTAGTGGAAATCGTAGTCGAGAAGCATCGGAAAAACTAATTGCTATGGGGTATAAGCATGTATATGATTTTGGGGGCATCGATACATGGCAATATGAAACGGAGTCTGATGCATACCAAGAAAAATAAAAGAATGGGAAATAATTGAAGAAGATGACGAGTGAATTTACAGTTGCTGTTCATGCATTGGTTTTTTAAATCATAAGCAAACGAGTCAATCCAGTGAATCGTTTGCTGAGAATGTCTGCACACATCTTGTACGCATTAGAAAAGTGTTGGCTAAGCTTAAAAAAGCGTATTTAGTAATAACAAAAGAAGGGAAGTGGGGATACCCAACGAAGTCTGCAGATTGGTCAAAGATAAAAGAAAGCAAATTTGTTTATTTTAGTAATACAATGTTTGCTTTAAAAGAATTACCTAGAGCGGTAGGTATTATTGGTGGCGGTTATATCGGTTTAGCAGTTACCTATTTTTATCAAAACTTTGGAGAACTTGTAAGCTTTGTTTCAGGCAGAGCTTTAGATCCATCTAACTACTATTCGCAGTTATTTTGACTACCCTGATCTCAGCTCTCACTGAAAGATGAGAGTCTAGGGCGGATTATTACATAGAGTAAACAGGCAGATAATGAAGTTATACTTCATTATCTGCCTGTTCATATGATGTTAACCTTTGGGACAATGTTCCTGTATGCAGTTCAAACAGATTATTGTCATAATCATAAAAATAAATTGAATATCCTTCGCCTGAAATACGTTGTCTAGGCGGTTTTAACTCCAAGTTAAGATTTTTAATTTTTTTGAGGTAGATATCTATGTCTTGTTCCTCTATTTTGAAAGCAATATGGTGATAGGTCCGGTGAACAATCGCCTCACTTTCCATAATTGCAATCCATTGATTCCCGATAAGAAAAAATTTTTCTTTATATAGCGAATGTTTTTTTTCTTCGCTGGTATAGATTTCTTTTGCATCAAAAACTTTTTTAAAAAGATTAGCAGTCCGGTCGAGATTTTTTACGATAAAAGTAATATGACTAATGCCTGTAATCATTTAAATCACCTTCTATATAAAATATGGGAATGCATTTTTATTTAAAATAAAGGTCAGGACGACGGTCATGAAAAACATTAATGCTAGAACGGATTTCTTGTAATAATTGCAAATTTAACTCGGCGACAATTATTGACTCTGCCTCCGTTGCTTTTTCAAGGATTTTTCCCCACGGATTAATGAGCATAGAATTGCCGCAGAGATGAAATTTATGAAATCTTCCTGAGCCGTTAATTGCAGCAACAAAGCATTGATTTTCAATAGCGCGCGCTTGACTTAAAATTTCCCAATGCATTTTTCGCTCGATAGGCCAAGCTGCGGGAATGAAAAGTAAATCTACATTTTGCACTGTAAGTGAGCGGACTAATTCACAAAAGCGAAGATCGTAACAAATGATAACGGCGCATCTTATACCATCTAGTTCAAAGACAACGTATTTATTTCCAGCGGTAAAAAGTTTATCTTCCTTTGCGGGAGAAAAAAGATGGATTTTATCATAAGAAGCCACTAAGTTACCAGAACGGTCAAAGGTATAATTCGTATTGTACAATTGCTTGTCAGTAATTCTAGCAATTGATCCACCGACGATATTTACATTATATTGTTTGGCTAAATTGCTTAAAAAAGATTGACATTTCTCTCCGTTTGGGTCAGCATATTCATTTAAAGGACGGGGGAAAAAACCTACATTCCACATTTCCGGTAATGCGATGATATCAGGCTTATTTTCCATACTCTTTTCTATTAAGCGATGTATAGTGGCCTGATTTGAGGTGAAATCACCGAGCTTTATTTGCATTTGTAGGAGCGATACTTTCATTATTCATCCTCACCCTCTTTGTTTTTATAGATACATTTGAAGAGTTTATCCGAAGGCTAATCTGTGCTAGGACTCCAACTCCACAGGGGGACAAGCGAGCAGATTAGCCTCTGTATAAGGGCGGTTAGGATTCAGATGAAGTAAAAACTCCATCTGAATCAGTCTACTTTATAATTATCTCATTTATTATGCAGGATTTTGTCAAGATAAAAGAGAAAAGTACAGCAAGATTATTCGGCTAAACTATTGTTTATTTGATGCACGCGGGAGAGCATCATTTCTGTTTTTTTAGCTGAAATGACGCAATTTGTAAATCGTGATTATATATCTGCTTATAGATTAAGTGAAATTTAGGATTTTGTAAATGGAGGTGAAATTTAACTTATGGATAGAAAGGGAAAGGTAAAATCAAATGCGATCGCCGAATTGATATCGGCTAGGCTTCACGATGCTGTGCATATCCACCAGGTTGCATATGTTAAAAGGTTTTTAGAGCGGTATTTGGCAGATGAAAAATTTCGTAATACATACGGTGAAAAACCACAGGCTTTACTAAATCAATATCGTGTACCGTTTAATGCGGATGAATTGCAATATCTATTTACTCCGGAGTTTTATTTGTTGGATGATATGAGCTTGCCAATGATAATGCGGAGGTATAGAGCTTATTTAATCGAACGTCGCAATTTGCGTATGATTGTGCAAAATGAATTAGGTAGGGTAAAAAATAAGGCATTTGAAGCGTGGCGAAATCGGCAAATAAATCGCTGCAAAGGTGAATTTGGGAATCGAAGCCGTTCAATTATTCATCACCCAATTGCTTTTGAATTGACGACAGGACGAACGGTGACCGATTCTTTTCGTTTTCGTTCAGAAAATAAGCCTCTAACGCGTATTTTTCAACTAAATCAAGAAAATATTGCTCTATGGCAAAGTATTTTACATAGTACATATAATTTATTCGGGAAAACGGTAAATCATTGTTATTTTGCAACTGATCCTTTGGATAATATAGAGTATAAAGCGTTTGCAGATATCTATCAGAAGATTTATCAATATATTCCACAAGTTGCGACTTCTTTAGCATTGCAAGACGTTGAACAAACAAAACTATTTCTGAAAAATGCAGCGATGTTGCCGACGATGCATCAATTTTTTGTACACAGTTTAGCAGATTTTCATCGCTTAATGGATGCTTTTAGTCCAGAGGAGTTATTATATGTTGATTTAGTCTTAGATTTTCCTCAAGCAAAAAAATTAAAGGATATTGTAATCTATGATGATCAGACGAAAAAAGCTGAATATGTAAAAATGGATTCATTGATGGTGAAATCTGCGATTGAGTGTTCTGGATTTGTCGTTAATATGCCAGAAAAGAGAATACGATTAACGACTCCTTGTAATATAGACTATCAACATCCAGAAGGAAATATTGTTTTAGCTGAAACTGAATTTAGCGATGCTGTAGATTTTGAAGAAAAAATCCGGCAAATGATTAAAATCTATATGCCAGTAGAAGTTGATCGGACGAAAATTATTACTTTTAAGCCTTATTATCGTTATTCTAAGCAAAAAAGCGGTTTTTGTTTAGAAAGTATGGCAAAATATAAATGGACATTTTTAGATGATATTGAATTAAATCAGCCAGTATATCAATTGGTTGGTGAGTTGATTGATGAAGCGATGTATACAAGTCGTGAGATAGCAACGTTACTTATTGATCAAGAAATTAAGCCGGAAATAACATTTGCATGTATTCAATCCTTATATGATGCAGGAATTCTCCAAGAAAGAAAATAACTGCAAATGAGCAACAGGCATTTTAGCTGTTGCTCATTTGCAGTACTTTTTGTTATTCGACATCTGTTAAGTCGGATGGATTTTCAATAGGATTTGGACATGCAAATGCGCAATCTGGATTTAAAGGTTCCGTAGTGTCGAAACAAGAATTTTCCTTACAGAAGCATTTTAAAACACGACGTAATACTTCGACTTCAACAATTTGTTCAATAGTGTTGTCTTCAATAGGGTTTTGCGCTAAGCTAAAGACATCAATTGGTGCACATGTCGTGCTGAGGAATTCAGCCAAGAATTTAATCTTGCAACATAATAATGCTTGAATGATGTCAATCAGTGTACCAGCTTGGTCAAAGCGAATAATGGCGCGTTCGTATACTTCAATTGGTACGCCAGGAATACGGCCAATTTCTTCGGCTGAGCCAACGAGCAGTCTATATGTACTCGCTAGAGACGCTAAATTTGGTACAAGCGCATTTACGTCGGCAATAATGACATCGAGAATAGGCGTTGCCATATAAAATCACCCCAACTGTAATTGCTACAGTATAGTATGTGATCTTCTATATAAACGTGACTTTATTTATAAACTTTAAGGAGGACAAAATGGAAAGAGTGAAATATGAAATGGGCGATATCGTAAAGATGAAAAAAACACATCCATGTGGTAGTGATTTGTGGGAAATTACCCGCACGGGTATGGACTTTGGAATCAAGTGTCAAGGTTGTGGACGATGGGTGATGATTCCGCGAATAAAGTTTGAAAAGGCAGTGAAAAATATCGTAAGTAAAAAAAGCGAATCGTAGTTTTAGTTAAAGGAGGCTTGCGTTTTGGCAAAGGTGATTATTATCGGAGCGACTTCCGGCATTGGCAAAGCGTTAGCAGAGGTTTATGCGAATCAAGGATTTGAAGTCGGAATTACAGGACGTAGAGAAGAAATCTTAGACGAGCTAAAAAATGAATTGCCAACGAAGGTTTATGTAAAGGCAATGGATATTCGTAATACAGAGTTAGCCAGTAAAGGGCTAGAAGAGTTAATCGGGGAAATGCAAGAGGTGGATATTATTATTCTCAATGCGGGTGTAGGCAAGGTAAATTGGAGCCTTGACTTAGACCTTGAGTTAAATACGTTAAAAACGAATGTTATGGGATTTACGACGATGTGCAATGTAGCTATGCAGTATTTTTTGTCGCAAGGCAAAGGTCATTTGGCAGGCGTTTCTTCTATTGCAGGGATACGAGGGCTGGGGGGAGCACCAGCTTATTCGGCATCAAAAGCATTTATTATAAATTATCTTGAATCACTTCGGGCAATTGTTTTTCGTCGTCAGGCGAAAATCATCATAACGAATATACAGCCTGGATTTGTCGATACCAATATGGGACAGGCGAGTGAATTTTGGCGAATTTCTCCACAAGCTGCGGCAAAGCAGATTTACAGGGCAATAAAAAATAAAGAAAAGCAAGTTTATGTGAGTTCGAGATGGCGGTTTATTGCCTATTTACTAAAAGTATTGCCTGGCTGGATGATCAAGAGGATTGGTTAATCGAGGTATTGCTTTTCATTGGTGGATAATCTACAATAGAAATGATTTGTTTTTTTGGAAATAACAAAAATGGGAAATAGATAAAGTAAGGTGGAATAAAGATTTATGAGTAACTTAGAAGTCGGCATTGTTGGATTGCCGAACGTTGGTAAAAGTACATTATTTAATGCAATTACAAAAGCAGGCGCAGAAGCGGCAAATTATCCGTTCTGTACGATTGAGCCGAATGTGGGCGTTGTCGATGTACCGGATCCTCGTCTACAAGTGTTAAGTGATATGAATCAAGCGAGAAAAATTGTACCGGCATCTATTCGTTTCGTTGATATTGCAGGTCTAGTAAAAGGTGCTGCACAAGGAGAAGGCTTAGGAAATAAATTCCTGTCGCACATTCGCCAAGTAGATGCAGTGGCACAAGTGGTTCGTTGTTTTAAAGATGAAAATATTACACACGTAGAGGGCGGGATTGATCCAATTCGTGATATTGAAATTATCAATACCGAATTATGCCTAGCCGATTTAGAATCTGTAGAAAAGCGTATGGAGCGTTTACAGAAGTTAGCGAAAAGCGGCGATAAAAAAGCGCGTGAAGAATTAGATTTATTAAACCGCGTAAAGGAAGTGCTAGGAGAAGCATTGCCGGCACGTCGTGTGGAAATGACAGAAGATGAGCTTTTACTCGTTCGTGATTTAAATTTGCTTACATTAAAACCAACTTTATTTGTAGCAAATGTTGCGGAAGATGAAGTTGCAACGGCGGATGTTGAAAATCAATATGTGCAAAAAGTAAAAGAATATGCAGCGCATGAAAAAGCGGAAGTAATTGTAGTATCGGCAAAGGTGGAATCTGAAATTGCTGAACTAGATGAAACGGATGCAAAAGATTTCTTAGCAGAGCTTGGGTTAACTGAATCTGGCTTGGATAAATTAATTAAAGCGTCCTTTAAATTGCTTGGATTAATTACTTTTTTAACAGCAGGTGTACAGGAAGTTCATGCTTGGACAATTACGAACGGAACAAAAGCGCCGGCTGCTGGGGGTAAAATTCATAGTGATATTGAACGTGGCTTCATCCGTGCCGAGATTGTTTCTTATGATGACCTCATTGCGGCAGGAAGTCAAAATGCAGCACGGGAAAAAGGGCAAGTGAGGCTTGAAGGAAAAGAATATATCATGAAAGATGGAGATGTAACATATTTCCGCTTTAACGTATAAAATAACCCGCCCAGCTTAAATAATATTTAGGCTGGGTGGGTTTGTTTTTGGGATATCGGGAAGAGTTATATACAAAATAAATAAAAATATCCATCTAACAAGGTGTAAAATAAAAGCTTTGCGTGATGGATAGGTTTTCAAGTAAAGCTTAAAAGTAGTAAAGTGAAATTTTGAAGAAATCGTCATAGGATATTCTTTTATCGTGGTATAATTATAATAATCAGTTAAAATAAAATTAGTAATCATCTAGCTAAAAATTTTTAGATAAAGTATGGCGATTTGTGTTAAATTTTAAAATAGAATAAAAGGAGTTGATTATTATCTTTCATAAATTTTTTTCTTGCTTTTCTATGACTCATGAACAAAGTCAGAAAGCGCGAGAATTTTTGCGCTATATCGGTCCTGGTATTTTAATTACGGTAGGATTTATTGACCCTGGAAACTGGGCATCTAATATGGCTGCGGGTGCTGATTATGGTTATCAATTGTTGTGGATGGTGACATTATCGACAATTATGTTAATTATACTGCAGCATAATGTTGCGCATCTGGGGATTGTTACTGGGTTATGTTTATCGGAAGCCGCTTCGATTTATTTGCCAGCATGGCTGGCACGTCCAGTTTTGCTATCGGCGGTTATAGCGGCAATAGCAACATCATTGGCCGAAGTGCTCGGCGGCGCGATTGCATTAGCGATGTTATTCGGGATCCCAATTAAAATTGGTGCAGTATTAACTGCTGTTTTTTGTAGCTGGCTGCTTTGGTCTAATGCATATCAAAAATTGGAAAAATTAATTATTGGATTTGTATCGTTAATTGGATTATCTTTTTTGATTGAACTCAGTTTTGTTCAAATTGATTGGGGACAAGCCGCTGTAGGTTGGGTAGTACCGTCGATTCCTGATGGTGCGATGCTTATTATCATGAGTGTATTAGGGGCGGTTGTTATGCCGCATAATTTATTTCTTCATTCGGAAATTATACAGAGTCGTCAGTGGAATTTAGAAGATGAGACAGTAATAAAAAAACAGTTAAAATATGAATTCGTTGATACTTTATTGTCGATGGGAATTGGCTGGGCAATTAATAGTGCGATGATTCTCATTGCCGCTGCGGTGTTTTTCAGCCATCAAGTTTCAGTTGATGAATTGCAGCAAGCTCAGGACATGCTAAAACCTCTACTGGGAGATGGTGCGGCGATTTTATTCGCTATTGCGTTATTTCTCGCGGGGATTGCTTCTACAACGACAGCTGGAATAGCGGGTGGCAGCATTTTTGCCGGAATGTTTAAGGAACCTTATAATATCAAAGACCAGCATTCTTATACTGGAGTTTTTCTCACTTATATTTTGTCTGTATTGGTGATTTTTCTGATTGATAATCCATTTGAAGGATTAATTTATTCGCAAATGGCATTGAGCGTTCAATTACCATGGACGATTGGTATACAGGTTTATTTGACTTCTTCTTATAAGGTGATGGGCAAGTATGTAAATAGCACGTGGACTAAAATTGTGTTGTGCAGTATAGGGGTTATTGTCGCAATCCTTAATATTCTTCTTCTTAAGGAATTACTATTCTAAAACCGGTCAACATGGCGAAGTACTTATTAATTTAAGCACGCGGGAAGGGATAAAATCTGATTTAGACATTGTTGATAGTGCTATGAAAAATGCGATTTACCAACAAGCAAAAATCGGTGCAAAACAGCAAGCACTGCAATATAGTGTGAATAACTACACGACAACAAAAGAGAATACTTTGTCAGCTCAATTAGTAATACAAGATACTGATTTTGCGAAGGAAATAGTGGACTTAAATCAGACAAACGTATTAAACTAAGTAAATATACTGATGATGGCACAGCGCAATCAAGACAGAAATGGTGTTTTGGCATTGCTACAGTAGTGCTGCTATTAGAGGAATTTCCAATAGAAAAGACTACATGAGAAAAATGATAAGTCATTTGCATTCATGTAGTCTTTTTTTGTTTATATTAATTTGGATATCAATACGACGATAGGTATAGCAATGATTGTTCTCTGCAAAAAAATAATAAATAAATGTTTTATTCCCAACCCGACATTACTTTTTACGATAATACTGCCTACTTCTGTCATATAGATGATTTGAACAAGTGATAATACACCAACGATAAATTTCCCTTGCTCACTTAGATCACTCGGCATAATAAGAGCGGGAATAAACATATCAATAAATCCTACTAATGTGGCAGGTGCAATGGTAAATGCCTCAGATACGCCGAGCAGTTGAAGGTATAATCCCATTGGATAAGAGAGCCAATAGAAAATTGGTGTACAGTTTACTAATAAAGACCCAATAGTGCCCCAAGCGACGACGATTGGAATGATATCGAGAACAATTCCAATTGTCATTTTTAGTCCATCACAAAAGGCTTTACTTAAACGAAAGTTTTTTGCCCGATCAATTGCAGCAGACAGTGCCCAATGAAATAATTTCGTATCTTCAGGGACTTCTTCGTTTAACTTTTCACCAGCTCCGTGACAATACGTATCAGCAATATTTTTTAGTGGGTATAAGCGTACGCCAATGATTGCTAGGAAAATACCGATACCTGTAATCGTTAAATAAAGAAGCGGGAAAATATGTGCAAGGTTAAGTGTTTGTGCTACAACTAGACAAAAGGGGATGGATACGAGAGAAAAGTTTGTCATAATCGTTGCAGCTTCACGTTTTGTATAGTAGTTGCTATTATACTGGTTTGCAGTAATTAAAACAGCTGTATTCGAAGAAGCAAGCCAAGAGGCAATCAAGTCAACTGAAGCTCTACCAGGAACATGAAACAAAGGGCGAATCAAAGGTTTTAGTAAAACGCCAACAAACTCCATAATTCCGCAATCCGTCAAAAAAGGGAGAATAAAACTCAGCGTAATTGCAATTGCAATTAAAGTTTTTGCAAGTCCGACCATAGTCGCGCCATTATCTTCACTGCGAATAATTTCCGGACCAATATCAAACATTACACATAGGGTAACAATAAGAGCAATTATTTTTGTAATCATAATCCAATTATCGACGAAGAAAAGGTCTTTTAACCAAAGCTTTTCTGTTAAGATTGTTGGACGAAACAACTTAGCGATAAAAATCCCAAGTACTGCAATCGTTATAATGAGCAGTAAAAGATAGGGGGTAGTTTTTTGTAAATATTGATCAGTTAAATCTGTAATTAAACTAATTGGCGTAGCAAAGGATTCTTGTCCAGGCATAGGGAACATAAACATAAATAGACCAAATCCAGAGAATAAAATAAATTTTATCAGTGCTTTTAAATTGTCTGGATTTCTTAAGGTAGTTAAACTTTTCATGAAAGCCCTCTTTCTCTTTATAATTTTAGGATGAATACTGTATACAACGCAGTAATAATCAATATTTTACTACTATCTGATTTATTTGTCGAATTATAAAGGAAAACTTGATTTAGATAGATTATTTAATCCACATGGATATTAGGTTGACTTTAGTTGTTCTAGGATGTGCTTAATGATATAAGATAGAAGGTTATAACGCCGTGAAGAAAGATCTTTGGTCTTGTGTGAAGCTCTTATTTTTCTGGGTAAATAGATTAGTTATTGGATGAATTTTTTGTATGGGATGATTTTAAAGAAATATAGCTGTTGTAGATGAAGTAAATATGGTATATTAAAAGAATTCAAGAGAAATACATAATCTTTCCTGTGGACAGGAGTGGTATGGATGGCAGAAAAAAAATTAGTGTTAATGGCGGTATTAGCGACTTCGTTCGTCGTGCCGTTTATGGGAAGCGCAATCAATCTTGCGGTACCAGCAATGGGGGATACATTTGGGGTAAATCCCGCTTCGCTTAGTTGGGTAGTGTCCTCTTATATACTTGCATCGGTATCTATTTTGCTTCCTATTGGAAGAATTGCTGATATTAAAGGACGTAAACGCATATATACATTAGGTGTTTTTTTCATGGCGATTTTCACCTGCTTATGCAGTTTTTCTTGGTCGGTGGAAAGTTTGATTTTATTTCGTATTGGGCAGGGGTTAGCATCGTCAATGCTATTTAGTACGGGAATGGCGATGATTATTTCAGTACATGAAAAAAATGAACGAGGCAAAGTGATTGGTTTATCTGCGGCATCGACTTATATTGGCTTATCGCTTGGCCCTATGTTGGGGGGGTTCATCACCCATTATTTTGGTTGGCATATGATTTTTCACGTTACAACATTTATTCTGCTTGTGATAAGTTTGCCAGCAATTAAATATGTAAAGATGGAATGGTATGGGGAAAAAGATGCTTATTTTGATAAAAAAGGCAGCCTTTACTATGTGATTGCCAGCCCGGCAGTTTTGTATGGTTTTTCAGCATTGTTTAGCAACCCGGCAGCAATCTATTATTTAATTGTGGGGATTATTTTCTTATTTTTATTTATACGTTATCAAATGCGGTGTGCAGAGCCAATCTTCGATGTAAACTTATTTAAAGGCAATACTATTTTTGCTATGTCTAATTTGGCAGCGATGATAAATTACAGTGCGACATTTGCGATAGGGTTTGTATTATCTTTATATTTACAAGTAATTCGTGGATTGGATTCTTATCATGCTGGTTTAATTTTATTGATTCAGCCAGTACTTATGGCGATGTTTTCTCCGATGGCAGGCTCGCTTTCAGATCGAATTGACCCACGCATTGTTGCATCTATCGGTATGGGATTAAATGCGATTGGATTGGGAATTTTTATTTTTTTAGGGATGGATACACCTTATTGGATACTTTGTATTGTATTTGTCATAATTGGGATAGGTTTTGCGTTATTTTCTTCCCCAAATAATAATGCAATCATGGGGGCTGTTTCACCGCAATACTATGGAGTAGCGGCATCCGCATTATCATGTATGAGATTGGTAGGGCAGGCAATGAGCATTGCAATCGTAACAGCAGTATTTTCCATTTATACACTTGATGTGCAAGATAGTAGATATTTAGAAGAATTATTGTATGGAACAAAAATTGCATTCGTTATTTTTACTATACTTTGTACGTTAGGTGTGGGTGCATCTCTAGCACGCGGTAAGCAAAATCAATAGAAAAAGTTTTATAAGTTGTCCAAATTCCCTTGCAAAAGGTATATCGAAAGTGATATAATACATGAGTCGTAAGACAGTTAGGTTTCAAAATACTTATTTTTGGACCTTCCCTGCTCCGTTTTAGGAGCCATTAGTCCAGAGAGGGAGGTGATTTCGTGAGAAAGTACGAAGTCATATTCATTGTTAAACCACTTGAAGAAGAAGCAACGAATGCTGTTATCGAAAAATTCGAGAACATAATTGCTACTAATGGTGGTACAGTTGACAAGATTGATCGTTGGGGCAAAAAACGTCTAGCGTATGAAATTAAAGATACAGCAGACGGTTACTATTGCTTATTCTACATTACAGCAGAGCCTGCAGTTGTTGCTGAGGTTGACCGTGTAATGAAGATTACTGATGAAATCTTGAAACATATGATTGTTAAAGAAGAAGAATAATATATACCAGGGGGAGAGAAAACCATGAATAAGGTTATATTAGTTGGACGTCTTGCACGTGATCCTGAAGTGAGATATACACAAAGTGGGAAAGCTACGGCTTCATTTGCTCTTGCGGTAAATCGCTTTGGCGGTGGCGGGCAAAACAATACAGCTGATTTTATTCCTATCGTTGCATGGGAAAAGTTAGCCGAAATTTGTGGCAATAATCTTATCAAAGGTAGTCAAATTCTGGTTGAAGGTCGTATTCAAATTCGTAACTATGAAGACAAAACAGGTCAAAAACGTTACGTTACGGAAGTTATTGCTCAAAACATCGAGTTTTTAGGCAGTAAGCAGGCTAGAACAGAAGATGGCTATGGAGCATCTGCAACGGGCGGTGCTAATTCCTTTGGTAGTGAAGTCTTCCCTGACGAAGAGATACCATTTTAAAAGGAGGTATGTTCGGTGAGACGCGAAAGAGGAAGAAAACCTAAAAAGAAAGTTTGTAGTTTCTGTGTCGATAAAGTAGAAGCTATCGATTATAAAGATGTTCCAAAATTACGCCGTTATGTTACAGAACGTGGTAAAATTTTACCTCGTCGTATTTCTGGTAACTGTGCAAAACATCAACGTCAAGTAACTGTAGCAATTAAACGTGCACGTAACATTGCATTATTGCCATTTACTGCTGAATAAGATTTTTAAAGAGAGCTCTCGTAGGCTCTCTTTTTTATGTCTATATATCCTTTGTGAGAAAAGATAAATAAAAGAGGCTGCATGGATAATTTCCATGCAGCCTCTTTGTCGTACTTTACTTATTTTCTGAAACAATACGCTTGATAAACATTATGATTACTGCAATAAATGCAAGTAGTCCAAGTATATCAGCAGTTTTTCCAAAATCGTTACCAACTAATGCAAGTGGTGCATCTCCACCACCGGAGGTTACGGAGAATACAATAATAACGGCAATAATAACGCCCATTAAGCTTTCGCCTACAATTAATCCAGAGGCGAAAAGCACGCCGTGACGGTTACAGTTTTCCACATCTTCTTCTATGTTATTTGGACTGCGGTGCTCAGCGCGTTTGCGTAAATAACGGTGCATGAAATAGCCGAGAACTGATCCAAGAACAAGAGGCATTTCAAGTGTTGGAGGTAAATAAATACCCATCCCTATAGCAAGTGGAGGAAGGGAAAGTGTTGCTGTTGTTTTCTTTAAAATATAGTTAATGATAATCGCTACGATACCAACCAATGCGCCAAATAGGATGTAATCCCATTCTAAGTTATGGCTAAAAATACCTTGGGCAATCGTTGTCATTAAGGTTGCCTGTGGAGCAGATAATGCTTGTGCCTCATCCATTCCTACACGTGGCATTGCACCGGCAAAACCATAGGCTTCATAAAGAAGATTTAATACTGGTGCGATTGCAAACGCACCGGCAACGCTACCGATAAGAAGTGCAACCTGTTGTTTCCAAGGTGTTGCACCAACAAGATAGCCAGTTTTTAAATCTTGTAAGTTGTCATTGGAAATAGCAGCGATTGCTACGATAACGCTTGTAATAAAAATTGCTAACGCTGTAGCAAATTTTGTACCTGCAACTGTATCAAATAAGCTTGCTGAAGTTCCGATTCCAAGAACGACAAGAGAGGAAACAATAATACCTAAGATTCCAATACCAGAAATCGGGCTGGCAGAAGTTCCAATTAATCCAGCCATATAACCGCAAGTTGCAGCGACAAAAAATCCCATGCCGATTGCAATAATAACGCCTACAATGACATAAGTGAGCGTAAGCTCTGTCGACAAATTAGCATCGGCGATAAAAGAATAGAAAGTCATTAATAATCCGATTAATATAACAATGAATACGATAGCAATAGATTTTGGGGACATATCTGTATCCATACGATGAGTATCAGAGGAGCCTTGATTTTCTTTCATTGCTTTAATAGATAATTTAATCGCATCGATAATTGGTTTTGTGAAAGTAAGTAATGTCCAGATTGCGGCGATACCAATTGTACCAGCGCCGATAAAACGAACTTTCTTTGCCCAAACATAGGAAGCGAAGGAGGAAACACTTTGCCCGTCAGGTATTGGCAATGTAGAAGTAAGATAAGGAACAAATACAAGCCATGCAAGTACTAAGCCAGATAGAATTGCAATACCGCTTGCAATTCCGATTAGATAACCAGCACCAAGTAGTGCAGAAGAAAAGCCTAAAGGAATTTGTGTTGTTGCTGCACCGAAAGAAAGCCAATAGCTTACTTCAGCGGAAAGAACCCGGAATCCATTGGAACATAATGCAATAATTGCAGCGACTATACCACCAGAAAGGATGTCTTTAAGTCCGCCTTTATTTGTGGCCGAACTTTCGCTATTGCTGCCTACTTTTAGGATTTCAGCCGCAGCTAAACCTTCTGGGTATGGTAATTCGGAGTTTACGACCATGGCTCTGCGTAAAGGGATCGTAAATAATACTCCTAGACATCCACCACAAGCGCATATGAAAAGCGTTTGAATGAACGGGAATCCTTGCCAGTATCCGAGCATTAAAAGGCCTGGAAGAATAAAAATAATCGCTGAAAGCGTTCCCGCAGCGGATGCTTGCGTTTGTACTAAGTTATTTTCTAATACGTTTGAGTCCTTATACATTCTTAAAATAGCCATTGAAATTACAGCGGCTGGAATTGAGGATGAGAATGTGAGACCCACCTTTAAGCCAAGATAAACATTAGAAGCCGTGAATATAACCGTAATAAGCAAACCGAGTAGCATACCACGGAGGGTCAATTCTGGCAAATGTAGATCATGACTCATAAAATCAGGTTGTTTCATGTTGTCAATCTCCCTTTTTAAATTATATCTATTGGTACATAGGGTATTTTATGACAAGATGAATATTTAGTCAATAAAAATGTCCGTTACAGAAGGATAATGTTCAGAGGAATACTGTATTTTGTATTTTGACAGAAAACTAAGGATCATAGGAGGAAGATAGCGTGATAAATTTGATGTACAAGATAAAGAAAAACTGTATGTAAAATAGAAGGAACAAGATGAATTTGTTAAAATAATAATAGGCGAGGTAAAAAACAAAGTTATCCACAACTTAAACACAGGTTTTTGTGGATAACTTTGTTGATCCCGGGGATTTTATTGTTAGTTGGCATTGTAATTTTGTATAATCGTTATCTGTTACGCAATGATTATCCACTGTGGAGTCCAAAAGAAAAATAAGGTGAGGTGGTTGCCCCTTGTAACCACCCCACCTTATAAAAAAACTATCCAATGACTAATCTGTGCTAAGTCCACGGATAAGTGTGACGAGAATTCAGATGGAGTAAAAACTCCGCGTGAATTAAGTCTACTTTATTCTTGTACTAAGATTTTTTCGATTTCAACAATGTACATTGTATGATAATCAGCACCAGGGTACCATTTTTCTTTACTTTCTTGATCGATAAAACATTCTGGTTTAAATTCTTGTGCATAAAGTTTTTTGCAGAGTAAAGCTATTTTTGCTTCATTAAAATATGGAGTGTTGTTTTCATGCGCGACAGTTAACCCGGATTTTGCGATTTTATCTTCATCTCTTCCTGATACGCTGCCACAGTAGCTGAGCATTTTACGATAATTTTCATCGAAAACGGTAAGGGATAGCGTATCTGCGCCGTCAATAAATTCTTTTGTATAGCGTTGTGGGCGAATGACAACGTAGGCAACATTTTTTCCCCACATTACACCAAGACCACCCCAGGATGCTGTCATCGTATTTGCTTTACCATCTTTTTCGGCTGTTACTAAAAGCCAGTCTTTCCCAATTGTTTTAAATGTACTATAAACGAAGTCTTCCGCTTGAATTTCTTTAAATGTCATATGGATACCCCTTTATACGTAAAATTTTTTCTTTTTATTATAACAAAAAATATGAAGTCTGATAATAAATCATGATGATTATTTTGGTAAAAGTCATACAGAAGCAGGAAGATGACCATTTTGGTTAGAATATTACACAGATAGGTTTCCAAAGGGGGGCTTGGCTTGTTTTCCCAAGAATCAGATATTGTTAGAGTTATGCGGTTAATTGAAGAGCTGAAAAGTGAATTATTGATTACGGTTGGTTCATTATATAAAGCGATGGCAAATCATCGTGAAACAGCAATTAAGGATTCCCTGGCATCTTTAATTGTCATGGGCTATGTGCTGGGGAGACGTTTAGGTATAAATTTTCTAGAATTAGACGAGGCTGTTAAAGAGAAAGTACAGGATTGCTGTAGAAAAAATGCAGCGATTGAAGAGCGTTTTGGTGATTTTTCGAAGCTGGAAAGACATTTGAAGAGGTGAAGGAATGCAAAATAGATTTAAATTGACGCCTATGGTAGAAGGCGGAATTCTGGCAGGGGTATCTGTGCTTATGGCATTAGCATCAATGTTGCCGATTCTTGGTATTGTTGCAAAAATACTTTGTCCACTGCCTATCATTATTTTAGGAATCAGGCATGGCACTAGAATTAGTTTGCTTACAGCAGTTGTTGTAAGTATATTAGTCGCTTTATTGATGTCGCCGATTTACTCATTGTTTCTTCTTCCAGGATTTGTTTTGGTTGGAATGGCTTTAGTCTATGCATTTAGACATAAATTTAGCCCAGTAAAAGCAATTTTATCAGCAAGTATTGCTTCCGTAGTAGCTAAAGTAATTATGATAGCATCCATGTTTTATTTTATGGATATTAATCCTTTTGGAAACGGTGTTGATGAAGTATTTCGCGATGCAGTTGAATTTTATCGCAGTTCCGGGATGAATGAGCAGCAATTGGCTGAAATGGAAAAGATGATGCAAGATATTATGGCTTTGACAAAAGTTCTTATGCCTGGCGCAATTGTTGCATTTAGCTTTATTGAAGGGTATCTTAATTTCGCAGCGACGGGGATGCTTCTTAGACGGCTTAATATTCAAGACACACCACGACTGTTGCCGTTTAAGGATTGGCGCTTTCCAAAGTGGGTGGTTTATTTCTATGCGATTGCACTGATTGGGATGTATTGGAGTACTAAGTATGAACTGACATTGTTAAATCAGGTTTCTATGAATTTATGGCTTTTAATGACGATATTAACTTTGCTGCAAGGAATTTCCCTACTCTGCTACGCAACTTGTAAATATAATTTGTCAAAAGCTTTAAGGGGTTTTATACTAATATTAATCCTACTTAATGGAATCTTTGCACAAATGTTGTCAATTGTAGGGTTATTTGATATATTATTTGATTATCGGACGCGTTTTCAAAAACGTGATTCATAAAGAATGAGAATTAGTTATTGGATAAATGAATGTTGGTATAGGAGGTGGAGTTGATGCCTCGGAGATCATCTACTTGGGTAGATATTCGAATCCATTTATTTGTAATTTTTGCATTTTCGCTGGTATTGATGTTATATAATATTTATGTAGGCGCTTTTGGATTCATACTATTGGCGTTACTATTTGTTTATGGACGAGAACGCTGTCAGGATAGGGAAAGAGCATTAGAGGATTACTACAATAATGTAGTAAAAAATATCAATGAGTTATCGAATTATGCGATAGATAATCTGCCATTAGCGATTATGGTATTGAATTATCAAGGTCGTTTGCAATGGGTAAATGATGAGTTTGCCCGATGGCTCGGGGAAAAACCGGAAATCGGCATAGATGTAAAAAATTATTGGGAAAACCTTGATATCAATAAGTTTTGGGATATGGAAGGACAATTTTTCTTTTCAGAGGGCAAAAAAACTTATGAGGTAAAACATCGTCCAATTATTAGCTTTGAGGATAGTCATGGGTTAATGGTGCTGTATGTAAATGATATTACAGCTGAAGCAAACATGAAGCATAAGTACGAAATGGGCAAAAAGGTAATTGCCTACGTACAAATTGATAATCATGATGAAGTTTTACAAGGGCTGAATGAAGCTGAACGAACGGAAATTCTTGTAGAATTGAATCAATTGCTGGATGAATGGATTGTTAGTATTGGTGGTTTTATCAAGCGGATTGCACAGGACATGTATGTAGCTGTTCTTGATCGTCGCGCTTTAAATAAAATGATTGATGAGAAATGTGATATTTTAGATAAAGTGCGTGCGATTCATGGTGCAAATAAATTCCCTGTAACACTTAGCATGGGGATTGCAGTTGAGGAAGAAAATGAAGTTAATTTAGCGGAGTTAGGCGATTTGGCACAGGCTGGACTAGACTTAGCATTGGGACGTGGTGGTGACCAAATCGCGGTGAACCTCGAAGGGAAAATGCATTTCTTTGGTGGTAAAGCAAAAGCTGTGGAAAAACATACACGTGTAAAAGCGCGTGTAGTATCGCACGCGATGAATGAAATTATTGGCAGTGCTGATTTAGTTCTCGTTATGGGACATCATAACGAGGATTTTGATAGTTTTGGAGCAGCGCTAGGGGTAGCGCGGATGTCGAAATATTTAGGTAAAAAGACATATGTTGTCCTTAGTGATATTACGACAGGCGTGCAAAAGTTTACGGATATCTTAAAAGAGTATGAAGAATATGATGATTTATTTATTCATGCAGGAGAGGCAGTTGCTTTAATGGCGGCGAATCCGCTGCTCATTGTTGTCGATACACATATTCCACAAATGACAGCAGCACCAGCGTTATTGGATCGCATAGAGAATATTATTGTGATTGACCATCATCGTCGTTCAGAAAGCTTTATTAATAGTCCGTTGCTTATTTATATTGAGCCATCATCGTCGTCAACGAGCGAATTGGTGACAGAATTATTGATGTATTTTAGTGACGATTTAGAATTAACGCGTATGGATGCAACGGCGCTTTATTCCGGGATTGTGGTTGATACGAAAAACTTTACAGTGCAGGCGGGCGTTCGTACCTTTGATGCGGCAGCACATTTAAGACGATGCGGTGCAGATCCATCAGTAGTTCGACATTTATTTAGAAGTGATTATGAAAGTGTTATCGCTCATGCGAATGCAATTGGGAATGCACAAATGTATAAGGGGGGCTTAATTGTTACTATTTGCCCGTCTACACAAAATGCACAGATTACATCAGCACAGGTTGCTGATGCAATGCTTAGGATTGAGGATGTGCGCATGAGCATTGTTTTATTTCCGCTTGAAGGCGGCGGTGTTGGGGTGAGTGCTCGTTCGACTGGAGAATTCAATGTCCAAGTGATTATGGAACAAATCGGCGGTGGCGGTCATCAAAACGTAGCTGGAGCACAGGTAAAAGATGCTGAGTTAGAAGACTTAAAGGCGAAAGTCGTAGAAATCAGCAGTAAATATATTGAGGAGAGTGAACACAAATGAAAGTAATTTTACAACAAGACGTAAAAAAAGTTGGCAAAAAAGGTGACGTTATTGAAGTCTCAGAAGGATATGGAAGAAACTTTCTATTGCCAAAAAAATATGCAATTGAAGCGACTGTAACAAACTTAAATGCGGTAAATCAACAAAAACGTTCGGAAGAACGCAAGCAACAGCAAGCGACTGATGAAGCAAAGTTAATGGCAGCACAATTAAGTAAAATTGAAGTTTCCATTCCAGTAAAAATTGGTGAAGGTGGAAAATTATTTGGGTCTGTGACTGGTAAAGATATTGCAGATGCATTAAAGAAAAATCATAATATTGATATTGATAAGAGAAAAATTGAAGTGAAAGATACGATTAAGGGATTGGGCGACTATGAAGCTGTAATCAAGGTTCATCCGGAGATTACAAGTAAGATTAAGGTTCATATCATCGCAGGCTAGAAAGAGGCAATTAATGAAAGAGTTTTTTGATAAACTTATTGGCAAAATGAATCCGCCGAAAGAAGAAGAGATTAAAGCAATCAAAGAGGATGATCAATTAAGTAGGCAAGTAGCAGCAATTTATGGATTGCTTGCAGCTATTTTGGGTTCGGATAAGCTAGTGCTTAGAGCCGGTAAGCTTGACGCATTAGAACAAATGCGTTCAGACGATATAAAAGAGCGGATTCTCGCTTTAGAAAAACTAGTATATGAGAATCCGACTTTAGATAAATTACCGGAGGATGAGGAGATTCCAAAAATCCTTGAGGGATTAGAAGAAGAAATTGCAGATATTATGGCGCGACGGACGGTCGAGGAAAAGATTGAGAAAAAGATTTCCGACAAGATGGACGAACGTCATCAAGAGTATGTAAAAGAAATTAAGATGCAAGTCCTTAAAGAGGAAAATGCATCAGTAGAAAATGCCCAGACGTTAAAGCGTTATGCAGATTTAGAAGCAATGGATGAAAGAAAACTGACAAAATCAGTAATGGAGTTACTTCGTCCGAGTAGCTTAGCTGAAGTTGTTGGACAAGAGCGGGCGATAGAATCACTTCGGGCAAAACTTAGTTCACCATATCCACAGCATCTCATTTTGTATGGTCCACCTGGTGTAGGGAAGACGACAGCTGCGAGATTAGTATTAGAGGAAGCTATTCAAACGAAGTTTACGCCTTTCGAGAAGGAGGCACCGTTTGTTGAAACAGATGGCACAACACTTCGCTGGGATCCTCGGGATATGACAAATCCGCTTATGGGTTCAGTCCATGACCCGATTTATCAGGGGGCAAAACGTGATTTGGCTGAAACGGGTGTTCCTGAACCAAAACCGGGATTAGTTACTGAGGCCCATGGTGGTATCCTATTCATTGATGAAATTGGCGAAATGGATGCAATGCTGCAAAACAAATTATTAAAAGTGCTTGAAGATAAAAGGGCATATTTTGATTCGGCTTATTATGATCCAAGTGATGAAAATGTGCCGAAGTATATCAGAAAATTGTTTGAGGAGGGTGCACCGGCGGACTTTGTTTTGATTGGTGCAACTACGCGCGAAGCTGGATATATAAATCCGGCGCTTCGTTCAAGATGTGCTGAAATTTACTTTGAGCCGCTAACACCACAGCATATTCAAAAAATTGTGCTCAATGCTGCTGAAAAGTTAGAAGTAAATATTTCCCCGGAAATAGCTGCTTTGATTAGTGAATATACGATTGAAGGTCGTAAAGCGATTAACATCTTGGCAGATGCATATAGTCTTGCACTTCAGCGGGGCAATCATACTGCAATGAGCAATGTGACGATTATAAAGGACGATATTTATAAAGTGGTTCAAGTAAGCCGCCTATCACCATTTGTAAACAATAAATCCTCAAAACAAGCTGAAGTAGGAAAGGTATTTGGATTAGGTGTATCTGGATTTCTAGGTTCAGTGATTGAGATTGAAGCTGTAGCTTTTCCGGCGCATGAAAAAGGAAAAGGCACAATTCGTTTTAATCAGACTGCTGGAAGTATGGCAAAAGATTCTGTTTTTAACGCAGCTGCGGTAGTACGAAAGACTACGGGAAGAGATTTAAGCGATTATGACGTGCATGTTAATGTTATTGGCGGAGGTAATATTGACGGCCCTTCTGCTGGAACGGCAATTTTAGCGGCATTGATTTCAGCTTTGGAAGAAAAACCAATTCGCCAAGAGGTGGCTGTTACAGGTGAAATATCTATTCAGGGCAGAGTTCGCCCCGTAGGCGGAGTTTTTGAAAAAGCTTATGGTGCAAAGCAGGCGGGAATTACTACGCTTGTTATCCCAAAAGAAAATGAAAAAGACATTCCTAAAGGACATCTTGGTCTTGAGATTCACGGTGTTGAAACTGCTGAGGAAGCATTAAATATACTTTTTGAAAAATAGTGAAATGATATGCAGAAAATCATGGATTGATTTTCTTGCATATCATTTTCTTGCCATTGGGTGTAGAAAGGGGGATTTTGGATGATTGAACGCGTTCCACCACAAAATATTGAAGCGGAGCAGGCCGTCTTAGGCGCAATGTTGATTGAAAAAGAAGCAATTTCAAAAGTTGCTGAATTTGTAAAAGGGGCAGACTTTTATCGCGAAGCACATCGAATTATTTTTGATGTAATGCTTGAGTTATTTAATAAAAATGAAGCTGTTGATTTAGTTACAGTAATCGAACTTTTGCGAAAAAATGACCAGCTGGAAAAGGTTGGAGGCATAGCCTATGTTACCTCACTTGCCAATAGCGTACCGACGGCGGCAAATGTAACCTATCATGGAAAGATTGTTGAGGAAAAAGCACTGCTTCGGCAACTAATTAATTCGGCAACTGAAATTGCGGGGATGGGTTATGAGGATAGTGAAGAGGTCGCCGATATTCTCGATAAAGCGGAGAAAAAAATCCTTGAAGTATCGGAAAGAAAAATTAATGGGGATTTTACGCCAATCAAAAAAATTGTCTTAGATACCTTTAGTAAGATTGAGCAACTGTATGATTCTAAAGGGGGAATCACAGGTCTTTCTACGGGCTTTAAAGATTTAGACAAATTAACATCAGGGCTTCAACCTTCTGATTTAATCTTAATTGCGGCACGTCCGAGTATGGGGAAAACGGCATTTACATTAAATATTGCTTCGCATGTTGGGATCAGGGAGAAGAAGGCTGTTGCTTTTTTCTCGCTTGAAATGTCGAAAGAGCAGCTTGTTCAACGTATGATTTGTTCTGAAGCGCCGATTGATTCACAACGGCTTAGAGTTGGGGATTTAGAAGACCGCGATTGGACGAAACTGATTGGTGCGGCAGATAAATTGGCATCTTCACCAATTTTTATTGATGATACGCCAGGAATTACTGTTATGGAGATGCGTTCGAAAGCTCGAAGATTAAAAATTGAGCATGATTTACAGTTGATTATCATTGACTATTTACAATTGATGCAGGGCAGTGGCAGTAAAGGTTCGGATAACAGACAACAAGAAATTTCCGAAATTTCACGTTCTCTTAAAGCGTTGGCGCGTGAGCTTAATGTTCCAGTGATTGCGCTTTCACAGCTTAGTCGTAGCGTTGAATCCCGACAAGTAAAAAAACCGATGCTCAGTGACTTGCGTGAATCAGGATCTCTAGAGCAAGATGCGGATATTGTGGCATTTTTATATCGCGAAGATTACTATGATCCTGATACGGAAAATAAAAATATTACTGATATTATCATAGCGAAACATCGTAATGGGCCTGTAGATACGGTGCAATTATTCTTCCATAAACACTTTACAAAATTCTGTGATTTGTCTCGTTTGCAAAATTAAATCTAGGCTAAAGGGACCCTATTTCAAAGAAAATCCAATGAATGTGGATATTTGTTCTAGAAATAGGGCTTTTGTCATTACAGACTAATAAGTATTTGACACTACTTGCAAATAAATGCTATGATAATCAAGGATAAGAAGAGAATAAATTTAGAGACACAAATGCAGGCGTAAATTTTATGCCTATTTGCGTTGTTTTTTTGTGTTTGGGCAATACTATTTGTTGATACATTTTGCATTCACGTGGCATAGAAATGTCAGTGATATATTGAGGAGGATATTGAGGAATGATTGAACGTTATACCAACCCTGAGATGGGTGCTATCTGGACTCTACAACATGAATTTGAAGTAATGCTTGATATTGAAATTGCTGCTTGTGAAGCTATGGCCGAACTTGGTCAAATTCCTAAAGAAGCGGTAAAAAATATTAGAGAGAAAGCGACTTTCGATCTTGATAGAGTGAAAGAAATTGAAAAAGTAACAAATCATGATATTATTGCATTTTTAACAAATGTGGCTGAATATGTAGGCGACGATTCAAAATACATACACAAAGGGTTGACTTCAAGTGATGTTAAAGATACAGCACTTGGGGTAATGATGAAACGCTCTGCTGATATCATTATTGAAGATTTAGAAAAATTCCGTGATGTATTAAAACGTCGTGCGGCGGAACACAAATATACAGTTTGCATTGGCAGAACACATGGGATTCATGCTGAGCCAATGACATTAGGATTAAAATTTGCACTTTGGTTAGATGAAGTGGAACGTAATATTGTACGTGTAAAAGCAGCAAGAGAAAGCGTTGCAGTAGGCAAAATTTCTGGTGCTGTTGGAACGTATGCAAACATTGATCCATTCATCGAAAAATACGTTTGTGAAAAAATGGGTATTAAAGCAGCTAATCTAGCTACACAAGTTATTCAAAGAGATCGCCATGCCGAATATATGACATCTCTTGCTATCGTGGCAAGTTCACTTGAAAAATTTGCGACAGAAGTTCGTAACTTGCAAAGAACAGACATCCGTGAAGTTGAAGAATACTTCAGCCCAGGCCAAAAGGGTTCTTCAGCAATGCCGCATAAACGTAACCCAATTACTTGCGAACGCGTAGCAGGGCTTGCTCGTATCGTTCGTGGTAACGCACTTGCATCTTTAGAGAACGTATCTTTATGGCATGAACGTGATATTACGCATTCTTCCGTAGAACGTGTAATTTTACCAGACAGCACAATTACTGTGGATTATTGCTTACGCAAATTCACAAATATTGTGGATAAATTATTGGTATATCCAGATGCAATGAAAGCAAATATTGAAAAAACTGGCGGACTTATTTTCAGTCAACGCTTATTGCTTGCGATTGTAAGTAAAGGTGTACTTCGTGAAGATGCATATAAATGGGTACAAAGAAATGCAATGGCGAAATGGATGGAAGGCCAAGATTTCAAAACAAATGTATTTAACGATGAAGATATTAAAAAATACTTGTCTCACGAAGAAATTGAGGCTTGCTTTGAGTATTCTTACTACTTACGCTATGTAGATACTATCATGGCTCGTTTCGGTCTATAATAAAAGCTGCTTTTGTGGGCTTAATAAAGAGGTGTATATTATGTCATCAGTTGTCGTAATGGGAACCCAATGGGGCGATGAAGGTAAAGGTAAAATCGTTGACTATTTAGCTGAAAAAGCTGATGTTGTCGTTCGTTATCAAGGTGGCAGCAATGCAGGTCATACTGTTGTTGTAAAAGGAAAAGAATTTAAATTACGTTTATTGCCATCGGGTATTCTATATAAAGGGAAAAAATGCGTAATCGCCAATGGCGTAGTTATTGATCCTGGGGTATTGCTTGAAGAAATGGACGGAATGGTAGCAAAAGGTGTATCCATTGATGATATCCGAATTTCAAACCGTGCCCATGTCATTATGCCATATCATAAAGCGATTGATGAGCTATTCGAGGAAGCTCGTGGCGATAAAAAGATTGGTACGACAAAACGCGGGATTGGTCCGTGTTATATCGATAAAGATGATCGCATAGGAATTCGTATTGTTGATTTAATGGATGAAGAAGAATTCAGTGCAAAACTAAAAACAAATCTTGCGATTAAAAATAAATTATTAAAAGCTGTTTATAACCATGAAGGTTTTGACTTTGAAACAGTGAAAAAAGAGTATCTTGGCTATGCAGATCGTTTACGTAAACATGTAGTCGATACGTCTTCTTTACTAAATAAAGAATTAAATGCGGGCAAAAAAGTACTATTTGAGGGCGCGCAAGCAACTATGCTTGATCTTGACCATGGTACTTACCCTTATGTTACATCTTCGCATCCGATTTCAGGTGGTGTATCTGTAGGGGCAGGCATTGGTCCTAATAAAATTAATACAGTGGTCGGTGTAGTAAAAGCTTACACGACGCGTGTTGGTGAAGGCCCATTCCCAACTGAACAATTAAATGAATATGGTGAAAAAATTCGTGAATGTGGTCGTGAATTTGGCACAGTTACGGGGCGTTCCCGTCGTTGTGGATGGTTTGATGCATGTGTAGTTCGCTACGCAGGTCAATTAAGTGGCATTGACTATATGGCAATCACGCGTTTAGATATCTTAGATACATTTGATAAAATCAAAATGTGTGTAGGATATAAATATAAAGGCGAAATTCTAGATGAAATGCCTGCAAGCTTAAAAGTATTAGGGGAAGTTGAGCCTATATATGAAACATTTGAAGGTTGGATGACAGATATTTCTGGCACTCAATCCTATGATGAATTACCTGAAAAAGCTCGTAAATATATTGAACGCATGGCAGAGGTAACAGGAATTAAGATTGGTATTGTTTCTGTTGGTCCAGGTCGCGAGCAAACAATTGTATTAAAAGAAGTGTTTTAAGTTTAGTTCAGATAGATCTAAATGTGTATGAAATAGGGAATGGGAAGGTAATCTTATCCATTCCTTATTTTCAAAAAAAATGTTGACAAGCATATTTATCTGCATTATAATATTGTCTTGTGAGTAATACGATCCACTAGCTCAGTCGGTAGAGCACCTGACTTTTAATCAGGGTGTCCCGCGTTCGAGTCGCGGGTGGATCACCATTGTGGCCCGTTGGTCAAGCGGTTAAGACACCGCCCTTTCACGGCGGCTTCACGAGTTCGAATCTCGTACGGGTCACCAATTTCATATGGGCGATTAGCTCAGCTGGGAGAGCGCCTGCCTTACAAGCAGGATGTCAGCAGTTCGATCCTGTTATCGCCCACCACTCACCTTTTTGTTTTTTGGCCCGGTAGTTTAGTTGGTTAGAATGCCGCCCTGTCACGGCGGAGGTCAGGGGTTCAAGTCCCCTTCGGGTCGCCATTTTGGCTCTGTAGCTCAGTCGGTAGAGCAGAGGACTGAAAATCCTCGTGTCAGTGGTTCGATTCCACTCGGAGCCACCATTTAAATTTTTTGATCCACTAGCTCAGTCGGTAGAGCACCTGACTTTTAATCAGGGTGTCCCGCGTTCGAGTCGCGGGTGGATCACCATTGTGGCCCGTTGGTCAAGCGGTTAAGACACCGCCCTTTCACGGCGGCTTCACGAGTTCGAATCTCGTACGGGTCACCATTTTTCCATGGGCGATTAGCTCAGCTGGGAGAGCGCCTGCCTTACAAGCAGGATGTCAGCAGTTCGATCCTGTTATCGCCCACCATAAGCTTATATACTCTATTCGATTTAGAATAGAGTTTATTTTTTTATCCAATAGGGCTATCTAAATAAAAGGATTGATAATATGGCCGATTTTAAATTAGATAAACAGAGAAATAAGGAAGCTTTGGAAAGGATTAGAGAATTTTTTTTAGAAGAAACAGGGACGAGATTAAGTGATTTTAAAGCACAATTTTACCTTGATTTTATGTTAGAAGAAATAGGTGAGTTCGTTTATGAACAAGCGCTTGCAGATTGTCATGCCTTGATGACAGATAAGATTGAAGATTTATTTTTACTTGAATATAAAAAGAAACGTTGAAATAAAAAGAACGCAATAAAAATTGCGTTCTTTAATATTTTACGTATAAAGCTTATCGGAAATTAAGCTTCTTTTTTTGTTTGAGATTTACAATCGCGACATTGTGGTTGATAGCAATCGTATTCTTCGGGGGATACAGCTGCATTGGCATAACATTTACCTTCAAAACAATACTGGCAAGAGGAAACTTTTTCTTGTTTCATAGAGGACACAACCTTTCGTATATACTATAGTTATATTATATATTCCTTTTAAAATTAGTAAATGGGATTACAAAATGTATACAAAATATTTTTAATGAAATACTGCTGTATACAAAATATTGTTTTGTTAAAACTACTAGTAACAGCTTAAAAGTTTATTAATTTTAGTTTGTGCATTTTCAGTTGGTTTATTATATAGTTTTAATTAAATTTATTTTTATTGACAGTATAATTTATGCTTGTTATAATTCCTATATAAATGAATATGCCGTGCAGAACTGACGGATATAGTGGAAGTGACCACGTGAACTGCATAGCAATGAAAGCCGACCGTCTGGGCAAAGAGAATGATGCTCAGGCGGTTTTTTGTCGTTTGGGTAGATTTCTCTAAAATCTTTAGTGTTAATTAAAGGAAGGATGGTTGATTTTATGAGAAATCGTTGGTTAATTGCTTTAGCCGCTATTGGTATCCACATCTGCATTGGAAGTGTTTATGCATGGAGCGTTCTTACGCGTCCGATTATGCAGGAGATGGGATTTTCTTTAAAAGAAACGACATGGGCATTTTCTTTAGCTATTTTATTTTTGGGGCTTTCGGCTGGATTTTTAGGTGATTTCGTAGAAAAATATGGACCGAAAAAAAGTGGTCTTGTTTCAATGTGCTTTTTTGGATTAGGGATGTTTGGTACTGCCTTTGCCTTTTATCAACAATCATTGATGCTTTTGTATTTATTCTATGGTGTAATTGGCGGGATAGGTTTGGGTGTGGGATATATCACACCAGTATCGACACTTGTAAAATATTTTCCGAATAACCGTGGATTTGCCACCGGGCTTGCAATTATGGGATTTGGATTTGCCAGCTTAATTGCAGGGCCAGTCATGCAGCATTTAACGGCAACGTATGGCTTGGTTTATAATTTTTTAATTTTAGGCTTTGTTTATATGCTAGTTATGGGCGCTTCAGCATTATATTTAAAACCGCCTGTTGAGAATGAGATCGTAATAAAAAATAAAATTCATTGCAATGTCCATGGATTTATGGCAAATGAAGCATTAAAAACATGGCAATTTAGCGCACTTTGGTGGATTTTTTTTGTGAATATTACTTGTGGTATTGGCCTTTTAGCGGTAGCATCTCCAATGGCGCAAGAGGTTGTACAAATGTCGGCCGCTGAGGCTGCTGCTATTGTTGGTGTGATTGGATTAGTGAATGGACTTGGGCGTATTGTTTGGTCTACTGTTTCTGATTATATTGGAAGAGGGTTCACCTATGTTTTATTCTTTTTTATTCAAATGATAGCCTTTTGGAGGCTGGCTCTAACTACAGATGCACTTGTTTTTCAAGGTTTGATTCTCTTGATTATCAGCTGCTATGGAGGAGGTTTTTCCTGCATGCCAGCATATCTTAGTGATATTTTTGGAACTAAGCAGCTGAGTGCAATTCATGGGCGCATTCTTACTGCATGGGGAATTGCAGGGGTAGTCGGTCCATCATTAGTTTCTTTGTTTCGTGAAACGACAAATGGCTATAGCACAATTTTATATTTTTTCGTTGTTTGTTTTTTCGTAAATGCCTTTATTGCATTGATATTAAAATATAAAGGAAAACATATAGCTGCAAAATCAGCTAATACAGTTGTAAAAACGGCGTGAAGCTAAGAAATATTTAAACAAGCTTGGTAACATCTTAAATATTGCAAAAACAATAAGATTTAATTGAATTTTCTAAAGAAAAGTGGTAAACTTAATAAGTGTTAAATAGGCGGGCGTAGTTCAATGGTAGAACATCAGCTTCCCAAGCTGAATACGAGGGTTCGATTCCCTTCGCCCGCTCCATAGAGAATATAAGCCCTCACGGCAGTTGTCGTGAGGGCTATTTTTATGTGTCTGCACCTTATTTGCACCTTATAGGGAAATATGAGTTTAGTATAATTTGAAAATATTCAATAAAATTTTCTTTTGAAAAAGGTTCTGCGTGATAGTTTTTGATAAATTCATCGACTTTATCTTCATGTAAGAGTAAATTCTTTATTCCATTAGCACTTTTTCGTTGACCATTATGTTTACCTTCAATTTTCTTATAGCGATCATTATATTTGGCTTTAATATATTTGATAAAATCGGTTTTGGATATTTCTTGCTCCAATGGAATTTTCATATTAAACCATTTAGTATATTTTTGATAAAATATTTCTGTAAAAGTATTATTATCCGAAGAATCTTCTTCACAGTATTCACTAATAAATTTATCAATTTCTTCTTTATGATTAATTATTTTCTTTTGTGGAATGGTTTCATTATAAAGTAGATCAAGTCCATAGTTTAAAAAACCAGTAACTAGAAAAAATAATTCATATGAATCTAATTTTTCATAAACTGCGTTTTCTAAATTCCCTGTACAATCAATAGTATCGTATTGAAGGCTTGTTGTAGCTGTATTAAAGCCGACAGATGATAAATCTTGACATATTCTAATATAATGTGCAGGACTTTGATAATTAATAGTAGAGAAATGCTCATCTTGATATTTTATAGTTTTAGAATTAATAAGATTACTAAATGTTTGAACCTCTGCTTCAGTGGAACTTGCATCAATATTAACAATGTTTCCCATAAGCTTATCTTTAAGAAGTTCTCCGATATTAACTTTATTGCTTAAGTATGAAGCTGGGTATTCTGTTAGATGACAAAATGGTTTACGTTTGTCTGAAGAAAATGCTAGAGGTTCTAATTCTTTTTGTATAAAAGGTGCGTTTGATATAGTAGAAAGTGGATATAAAAAAATATCTTTTAAAAAGTTATTTATAAAGGAAATATTTTTAGAGAAGATAATTGTAAAATTAGACGATGTGTTGTTTATCTCGTTTAAGTAACTTTTACCTAAATATATTTTGGTTAACATAATTGCGATTTTATCAATGATGTTAGTATTTCCTTTACTGATATTAAAAAATAATAATATTAGTTTTGAAAAGGGATTTGTTGAATTTTGATATTCTTTTAGTATACGTTGATATTTCATTTGAAAAATATTGGAAATTAAGGTTAGGTTTGTTTCAGGAATAGAAAAATGTTTATATAAAAGCTTAAGGTAATATTTTTTATATTCTTTTTGTCGTTCTTGTGCATTGGAAGTACTGTTAATGACTTGAGTAGAGTAATAAAGATTAATTAATCTATCGACAAGTTGATAGTGAATCATATTTATAGTGCAACCATAGAGGATAGAAGCCTTGTACTTTTTTTCAGGAATAATATTATTTTGATGCGCGAAGTGTAGTTGTAATAATGATTTAAGGTCGTCAGGAGATGAGTTAAAGTAGTTAGAAATGTGTTTGCATAATTTATTAAAATCTTTACCAGAAACGAGTAAAGAGCCATTTTGTGAAGTGAAATAAATAATTGTTTTATCAAGGATAACAAAGTCTAATTCAAATTTATGTAAAATGCATTCAAGACAGTTTGCATATTGTTTTTGCCAGCAAAGGCATATAGGGGGTTGTATACGATAAGTATTCTTATCAATTAAATTTTTAATATTATTTTTAATTTCAGATAATCCTTTTTGCAAAGACGTATTATATTTATAAATCATATTATCTTGAGAAATTGAATTAGGATTACAACTATCCGTTGATGGATTAGAAGAGGTTAAAGGATTTGGTTCAGTCGATAAAGATTCAGTTGAATTTTTATTATTTGATTTTTTGTCAGTCAAAATACTTGAAGGGGAGCTGTAAATGTTAAAATGTCCCAATGCACTATTTATGTTATTTTGTGAAACGTTACATATCTTTAATACATAATTACTAAAAGTATTCAGGTGTTTCTGAATGGAATCCTCTTTTCTTACTTTTTCTTGTTCATTCTTAAAAATTTTATCTAATTGGTTAATTAAGCGGGACGGATTGCTAAATTTGATATTTATTTGAGTTTCTTCCTCTGATATTCGCTTAATATCTTGCTCAAAAATATCTGGATTTAATTTGATATTAATAGATTGATTCATATTCAACTTGATACCCACTTTCCATAAATATTATTAAAGCTATAATTTCGCTAAATTTATAACGTGTCCTTTAACGGATAGCCTAATTTTAAAAATATATTAATGATTATCCATGGTTAAAGAACAGCTCTATATTATAAAAAAGCATGAATTAAAAATATTACGCTATTGTTTACGCTAAGTTATACGCCATTAAAACTATTATATAGTTGTTGGACATAGGAAAAATAATCAAAAAAAAGGTTATTATAATTATTTAAAATAAAAATATTTATAACAATATAATAAATATAAGTAATATATATAGGGAATATGCAGAAGTATTATATACTAAGAGACTTGAAGCAAAAGTATTTCTAGGATGTGGGGGAAAATATATATCCAAGATAGAAGCTGTAGTACAAAATTAATACAATGCTAACACAATGATAAACCAATAAAAGGTTTATCATTTTTTATTTTGAGGTGAATCAAATGAGAGAAAAAACAATTCAGGTAAGAGTATCAGAACGGGAACAAATGGAACTAGACAAAAAGGTGAAAGATAGTGGAATGACGGTAAGTGCAATTGTACGTAGTTTGATAACACGTAATGAGGTAGTAGTTTATGAAGATGGAAAAACGATATGCAAAGATATAGCTTCTTTACATAATACAATGAATCAGTATTATCATAGAGTGCAATCAAAGCTTGATTATCTGGAACGTCAAATGGTAGGTTTAGAACAGCAATTTTATAAGGACGGTATGGATAGTGAACAAGTTAAACGGGTTTTAATGAATGCACAAACAGTAATTGATTTAATGCGCGCGGATTTAGTTGCCAATCAAGACAGAGCTAATTGTGCAATTGAAAGGATCGTTGATAAAAATGGCAATTTTTAAAGTAATAAATCAAAAAGAGAACGACTATCTATCTTTACACAGAAAAGTTAATTACATCGAAAATTTTTGTGCAACTAGTGAAAATTTAATTTATGGAACAAATGTAAGTTGTTTTAATACGTATAAAGAAATGATGTTAGTAAAGAAAGTTTTTAATCAGAGCAATGGTAAAGCATATAACCACTTTATTTTAAGTGTAGAAGAAACAGATGAAGTTACCGAAGTTGATTTTATGGATGTAGCAATAGATGTATGCGATATGATTGCAACATTTAGAGGAAATTATCAGGTTTTAATGGCTGTTCATACAGATACAGATATATTACATGTGCACTATATCGCAAATAATATTGACTATATAGAGGGATCAAGGGTTAATGTAAACAGGAGTTACATTTATGAAATAAAATGCAAAATAAATGAATCTTTAGAATTGGCTCATTTAAAGCCAATACGAATGAAGTATTGTTGATGTAAAAAATTAAAAGAGTCTATACATACCAGTAAAACAGGAGGTGTAGCAATGAGCAAAGACCAGATAGTTAAAGATAGATTTCTCACGGCAAGAGAAGTTGTAGAGGTATTTTTCGAAGATAAACTAAAATATTCGCGTGTATTAAAAATGACGCGGGAAGGATATTTACCAGCAGTAAAAATGGGAAAGGCGTATGTTTATTCCTTAAAAGAATTAGAGAAGTGGGCTGAAAAAAATTTTAGTACACCATCATGGGTAAAAGTGACAATGAATTAAAAAAATAGATAAAAGAAGCGGAGCAGTCTTAATCAGATGCTTCGCTTTTTTATTTTGGAGGGAGCAAAATGGCAGGTTCAATTATTGATTATGGCAATAATAAATGGGAGCTTAGAATTTCAGGTGGATACATTAATGGAAAGCAAAAAAGGCACACAAAAAGAATTATGGCGACTTCTAGAAGAGCCGCACAGAAAGAGCTAGATAAATTTTATTTAGAGGTCGCAAATAAGCCTAAAATTGATGATGGTGGAAAAATTACTTTCGGAAAGTTTGTGGAAATATGGAAAGAAAAACATAATGCAAAGCTAGGATTGACCACAGCTGCAAATCATAATGATTTATTGAAAAATAGGTTGTTGCCAGCTTTTTATGGAATTCCACTAAAAAAGCTATCAACAGATAGGATTTTAGATTTTATAGAAAATTTAAAGCAGCCTAATATCAATAGGCGAAGCAACAAACAAGGGGGTAAATTATCTGCGACAAGTATACATAAGCATTTTAAACTTCTGAATTTAATCTTAAATAAAGCGGTTGAATGGAAGTACATAGACAAAAATCCCTGCCAACAAATCGCTAAAAGTGACCTTCCTAAACCTAATTATCATAGGTTGCCAATATGGAATGAACAACAGTTAAAAATGTTTCTTCAAATTATTGAATCTTTACCAGAGACAGCACGGGTAGTAAAGCATAAGGCAATGTTTTATATTGCATTGATTACCGGAACAAGAAAAGGGGAATTTAGTGCTCTTACTTGGGATTGTATTGACTGGGAAGAAAAATCAATTTATATAAATAAATCTACAAAATACATTAAAAGTAGCTTGAATGAGGTGTCAAAACCTAAGACGGAAAAATCTGAACGTAAATTGTATATTGATGATTACACGCTATCATTATTAGAAAAACACCGTGAAACTCAAGAGAAATATTTATTGGAACATAATTATGAGAATCCAAATGGGTACGTATTTTTGGCGGTAAGGAGAAGAAACGGAGAGCTGGTTCCAGTTACTCCTACTTGCTTGCCTAATTGGATGAATTCAATTATAGGTGAAAGTGGACTTGCTCATATTACTGTACATTCTCTAAGGCATATGGCAGCTACGTATGCGCTTAATAATGGAGCTGCATTAACAACAGTTCAGACAATGTTGGGACACACGAATATTAGGACAACGTCAATATATCTTCATGATTTGGATGAAAAACGCAAAGAAGCAACGGCTATCTTATCTAATCAAATTGCACAGTTAAGGGACAGTGATATAGGAAGAAGTAAATAAGTTGAATATTAGGGCAAAAAATCCCGCAACCCTAATTGGTTGCGGGAGATTTTGTTTGGGCATAAACATAGTCTGTTACAGATTGTCTTGGAATTTTCCAAATGCGATTGATGCGAAATGCTTTTAGGTTGCCAGAAGCTAGGAGTTTGTAAGCTGAATTTTTACCGATGTTTAGCATTTCAGTAAGTTCTTCTACAGTTACTAAATCTTCATATTGATTAAACATGATTAATGTACCTCCACAATGATTTATTAATATGATGTTAATACATCATTAAGAAAGTATTGAGCAATCAGATTCAAATTTAAATAATTAAAACAAATTTTACTTGTTTAATCTGGAGTTTGCATAATCAATAACGGATGAAGAAGATATTTTTCATGCTCTGCCTGCTTTAAATGCTTTTAATTCGCCACGTTGTATCAATTGATAAATCACTTGACTGCTACAGCCTAAAAGACTAGCTGCATCAGATGCGTGCATTAATAGCTGTTGATTATACATGATTATTCACCACCTAACATTGTTATTTAATATTATGTTAGGTTATTTTAAGGAGGGACAGGACTAATTATATTAAATTTTATTGGACAGAAGTTTGATTCTCCTCGCATTCACCAGTAATAATGCAATTTCGGAAAATTGATTTAGATATAGATTCAGGCGTTAAGAATTTTTGTCTTAACGCCTTCTTGGCATGGGGACCGGAAATATTTCTATAAAGAAGAATGGGTATAGTATATAATAAAAAGAAAACTATAATATTTCTAGAATATTAAATAGTTTAAAATTGAGATTTTCATAATAAACTACTAAAAAGGGGAGAGTAGTAATGCAGTACTTAATAGAAAAAATGACAGAAAATCATTGGGAAAGAGTAAAAAAAATTTATTTACAAGGGATACATAGCAATTTGGCAACTTTCCAGACGGATGCACCAGAGTGGGAAACCTGGAACTCTGGACACACGATAGCATGTCGTTTTGTAGCAATTGTACAGGGTGAAGTTGAAGGATGGGTGGCAATTAGTCCAGCATCATCACGTTGCTGCTACCAAGGTGTTGGTGAAGTTAGCTTATATATTGATGAGGTTTTTAGGGGAAAAGGAATGGGTGCATTTCTATTGAATTATTTGGTATTAGAATCAGAAAAACAAGGATTTTGGTCACTATATTCTGCGATTATAAAAGAAAATGAAGCAAGTATTTTCCTACATGAAAAGTGTGGGTTTAAAAAAATTGGTATACGTGAGAAACTTGCTAAAATGAAAAGTACAGGAAAATGGCATGATGTCGTTCTTATGGAACGAAGAAGTACTGTAATTGGTATTAAATAAAAACAAGAAAGATATTTTGGAGATTGACGATGAAAAGTTTAGAAGAACAAGTTTTAATTTTTAAAGCTTTATCAGAGCCGTTAAGGATAGAGTTACTTAGAATAATCAAAAGTAAAGAACGAGTTTGCGTATGTGAGTTGACTGAAAAAACAGGGATGAGTCAAAGTAAATTATCATACCACTTAAAAATGTTATTAGATGCAGGTTTGATCTCTATACATCCAGAAGGAAAATGGAACTTTTATAGTATTTGTATAAATTCATTTCAAAAAATATTTGCGTGTGACTTTATTTCGGAGTTATTTTTAAATAATTCTTGACAAATCAAAAAAAGTTGATATGATAAAAATATAAGTTTATTCGATTTATATTTTTTGAAAAATATATCAAAATAATTTGATTTAATAATGTATAAAATAAATTTGATTTGAAAAAATATAAATCGGAACAGTTTATCCTGTATATGAATATATTGTAATATAGTCATATACAAGGTGAAAATAAATTAGCGTGTAGCTAATATAAAAAGGAGTTTTTGCTATGAGTAAAATTGAAATATTTGATCCTGCAATGTGTTGTTCAACAGGGATATGTGGTCCTAGTATTGATAAAGAATTGCTTAGAGTAGCAACGGTGATTAACAACATTGAGAAGAAAGGGATAAAGATTATACGGTATGGATTATCTAGTAATCCGCAAGCTTTTATCATGAATACAAAAGTCAATGAATTATTACGTGAACATAATGAAAAAATATTGCCTATTACCCTTGTAAATGGAGAAGTTGTGAAAAGCCGTGCGTATCCAACGAATGATGAATTTGCGGCATGGACTGGACTTGCAAAAGAAGAATTTTCCAAAATGCCAAAAATGAAACATAAAAAATTAGGTGGATGCTGTGGTGGCAATGGTTGTTGTTAAAAATAAATAGGAGGCGTTTGTATGGATAAACAATTTAGGGTGGATGCAATAAATTTTACTAAATATTTGTTTTTCACAGGTAAAGGCGGTGTTGGAAAAACATCTACGGCTTGTGCGACAGCAATGACTTTAGCAGATAATGGTGAAAAAGTTTTTTTAGTTAGCACTGATCCAGCATCTAATTTACAAGATGTATTTGGTATGGATTTATCTAGTAAAGGGACAGCAATTAGTGAAAATCCAAATTTAGTTGTAGCAAACTTAAATCCAGAAGAGGCTGCACGTGAATACCGTGATTCAGTAATTGAACCATATAAAGGTAAGTTACCCGATAGTGTAATAAAAAATATGGAGGAACAATTATCTGGTTCATGTACAGTAGAAATTGCAGCATTTAATGAGTTTTCTAATTTTATTACAGATAAAAAAATGCAAAAAGAATACGATTATATAATTTTTGATACAGCACCGACGGGGCATACGCTTAGAATGTTACAATTGCCATCGGCGTGGAGTAATTTTATCAGTGAAAGTACGCATGGCGCATCTTGTTTGGGGCAATTAGCAGGGCTAGAAGATAGAAAAGAAATTTATAAAGAAGCAGTAAAAATGCTTGCTAATAGTGATAAAACAACGCTTGTATTAGTAACCCGCCCTGATTATGCACCATTGCAAGAGGCAGCACGTGCCTCTAAAGAGTTAAAAGAATTAGGGGTAGAAAATCAAATTCTAGTTATTAATGGTGTGCTAGAATTGGATGTAGAAAATGATGAAGTTGCGGATGCTTTATACAAAAAACAACAAAGGGCAATGCAAAGTATTCCAGTTGAGATAGCAGATCTTGCAACGTATAGTATTCCGCTTCGGTCATATAATTTGACGGGAATTCAAAATATTAGAATGATGCTAACGAAAGATTCTTTAGAGGTAAATGATTATAAGTTAAATACGCCTCAATTAAAAACGGTAAAAGATTTAATTGGCGACTTGCATGCATCGAAAAAACGCGTTATTTTTACGATGGGTAAAGGTGGTGTAGGCAAGACAACACTTGCAGCGTCGATTGCGATTGGTTTGGCAAGTAAAGGGGAAAAGGTACATTTAACGACGACGGATCCAGCTGATCATTTAAAATTTGTCATAAAAGATGGTTTAGGGATTACTGTAAGCAAGATTGATGAAAAGCTGGAATTGAAAAAATATCAAGAGGAAGTATTGAATAAGGCGCGAGAAACGATGACCGAAGATGATATCGCTTATGTTGAAGAAGATTTGCGCTCACCGTGTACACAAGAAATTGCAGTATTCCGTGCTTTCGCTGACATTGTAGAAAAAGCAGATGATGAAATTATTGTGATTGATACTGCACCAACGGGACATACGTTATTACTATTAGATGCTACGCAAAGCTATCACAAAGAAGTCGAAAGAACGCATGGTGATATGCCGGAATCTGTAAAGAATCTCTTGCCAAGATTGCGTGATGAAGCGGAAACTGCAGTCGTGATTGTAACTTTGCCGGAAGCTACACCTGTTTATGAAGCAATGCGTTTGCAAGCAGATTTGAAACGTGCAGGCATCCATAATAAATGGTGGGCAATCAATTCTAGTATGTTAAAATCAAATACACAAAGTCCACTTCTAAAAGCAAAGGCTACTGGTGAAATTCCTTGGATTAATAAAGTAGATGAAATAGCATGTGGAAATTTTATTGTGATTCCTTGGAAAGGGGAAGAAATCAAAGGGGATAAATTAGTAGAATTGATTCATGAGTAGTAATGAAAAAATTAGATGTGCAATATTTTGTACATCTAATTTTTGCTTAGTAATATGATATAATAAATTTACAAATAGTGATTATAGTGGAGAAACTGTTATTGTAGTAGGTGAATTACGGATGGAATATGTTGATATATTAAAAGGTTTAGCGGATGCCAATAGATTAGCAATTTTATGCTATTTGCGAAATGGCAGTAAATGTGCATGTGAGATTGAAAATTTGCTTAAAATATCCCAGTCGGCGACATCGAAGCAGTTAAATAGATTACGATTGCTTGGTTTAATTTATGCAGAAAAAAAAGGACAATGGGTGTATTATCAAATCGCTGGGCATATTTACGATAAATATCCGTTTTTAGTGCAATTATTAGAGGATGTTGATTCACAATATGGCTTTAGTAAGCTAGGAAATACGGTTAAGTGTAATGATTAATCGCAATAAAATGGGGAGTGTCAGAAATGAAAAAAGTAGCTTTTATTTGTGTACATAATTCTTGTAGGTCGCAGATGGCAGAGGCATTTGGAAAAGTATTGGGGTTAGAAGTTATGGAAAGTTTTTCGGCTGGTACGGAAACAAAACCCCAGATTAACCAAGATGCAGTACGCATCATGAAGGAAATAGGTATTGATATGGAGATTAGTCAACGTTCAAAGCTATTAACGGATATTCCAGAAGTGGATATTGTGATTACAATGGGGTGTAATGTAAATTGTCCGATGGTAAAATGCAGTCATCGTGAAGATTGGGGCTTAGATGATCCATCGGGTAAAGGTGATGAGGAATTTCGAAAAACAAGAAACTTGATTAAATTGAAAATTGAAGAATTGGTTGCAAAAATAAAATTAGAGAAGTTATAAAAATAATTGCTAAACCAAGAAAAGTGAATATAAAGGTGCGCGTAAAAACGCGCTTTTAATTTGAATTTACAAAACAAATTTTTTTGATGTGTTACTTAGGAGGTAATTTCATGTTTGATTTTTTTATTGAACAAGTGCTAGGCATGAAGTGGCTAGCAAATTTTATTAGCAATATCATGATAAGCAACTTAGGTCTTGATGTTATGGAACCGTTGTGGGGGAGTGTACATTTCTTTATTTATGATACAATCAAGATCATGCTGCTGCTATTTACTCTGATTTTTATGATCACGTATATTCAATCGTATTTTCCACCAGAACGGACAAAGAAGATTTTGTCTAAATTTGATGGTATTACAGGAAATATTATCGCAGCTTTATTAGGTACAGTTACGCCATTTTGTTCTTGTTCAAGTGTACCAATTTTTATTGGCTTTACTAGAGCGGGACTTCCGATGGGGCTGACGTTTTCATTTTTGATTTCTTCGCCACTCGTTGATTTAGCATCAATGCTGATGTTAATGTCGTTCTTTGGGGTGAACTTCTCGATTGCGTATGTAGTGGTTGGTTTGGTTTTAGCTGTGATTGGTGGAATTTTGATTAGTATGTTGAAACTTGATCAAGAAATGAGAGAATATACGCAGCCGGTTCGTGAGTTATATAGTGAATCAGAAGAGTTTAATCAACGACAACGCCTTGAGTATGCGAAAACGGATACGATGTTAATCGTAAAGAATGTTTATCAATATATCTTAGTTGGGGTTGGGGTAGGTGCATTGATTCATAATTGGGTACCACAAGAGATGATACTAGCGGTTCTTGGCGATGATAATCCATTTGGGGTGTTGATTGTAACAATGATTGGTGTGCCGATTTATGCTGATATTTTTGGAACATTGCCGATAGCTGAAGCTCTTTATTTAGCAGGAGTACCAGCAGGTACGATACTTGCCTTTATGATGGCAGTTACAGCATTATCTTTGCCATCTATTATTATGCTTAGTAATGTGCTTAAACCTAAATTATTAGGGGTATTTGTTGGAATTGTAGCAGTGGGAATCTTGATCATTGGATATTTTTTCAATGCTTTTTCATCGTCGTTATTATAAACTGTTTCAATTATATATTATAACCATGAATAACTTGCAAGCCTTCGCATATAACGAGGAGCCCTTGCAAAGGAACATAGGAACATACATAAAGGCACTAGCTATTGATTTAGCTAGTGCCAATTCTATTTTGGGGAGGATTTAAAAAATGGAATCAGATTTAGAAAAATTGTCAGATGAAGAATTGTTAAGTACCTTCATCCAAGAATCTACGGCAAATCAGCTTATTGCAGAATATCAAACGATATATGGTGTTGTCATGCACACATCAGCGGTAGATGCAAAAAATACAAAAGGATTAGGACAAAGTAAGCTACACAAATTAGCATGTATTAAAGAGCTTTTATCACGTGTGCAAAAGGGGCAATCTAAACAAATTACAAAAATCTCATCACCACAAGATATTGCAGACTATTTTAGCGATATGGAAGATTTACAGCAAGAAGAATTTCGCATACTTATGCTAAACACAAAAAATCATATTATTGGTCAAAGACTTATATCTAAAGGCACAATCAATGCGAGTTTAGCATCACCTAGAGAAATCTTTTCCCCGGCAATAAAACTCATGGCAAGTCATATTATCTTAGTCCATAATCATCCTAGTTCAGAACCGTCCCCAAGTGCGGAAGATAAACGGATGACAGAAGTTGTCGTAAAAGCAGGAGATATTGTAAATATCAAAGTTCTCGACCATGTGATAATTGGTAAAAATACATATTTTAGCTTTAAGGAGCAAGATTTAATGGGCAGCAACTAATAAAAATTTTAGTTGCTGTTTTTATTAGTAATTAAAAAAATAATTTTAAAAACTGAAAAATATAAGGTGTAGTTAAAGTATTATAACTATTCTCTAAAGCGAATAAATGCCAAATTATGAGATAATTTAGATGGAGTGAGGTGAGAAAATTTTACAATGAAATCAGCATATAAAGAGCAAATGCGTCAAATAGGGTTAAATGTTTGCTACTATCGGAGATATAGAAAATTAACACAAACAAAATTAGCAGAACAGGTAAGCATTAGTAGTTGTTATTTATCCCAAATTGAGCGTGGATTAGTAAAAAATGCTGTTTCATTACCTGTGCTTATGGCAATAGCGGATGCTTTAGAAATAAAAATTGAGGAATTATTTAAGTTTAAAGATTTATCTAATAAATGATGTGAATTTAGCATTGAAAATTGATATGTGGAAAGGAAAATGAGAAGATGTTTTGTGAGAATTGCGGAAAAGAAATAGCTGAGGATATGAATTTTTGTGCGAAGTGTGGAGCTAGGAAAGTTGAAAAGGGGAATGTAAATAGTGTGATAGAAGAAATCAGGGAAAATGAGTTGGATTCAAGTGTAGACAATTTAAATTCACTAGAAGTCCAAGAAGTAAAAGAGTATAAATTCGATAAAGAAGGATTTGTATTTCTTTGGGTAATGCCGAAAAGGGAACGTACCTGTATAACCATTAAAGGGAATGACCTATCTTCAAGACAACATAACGAGGTTATGTTTATAAAATATTCAAAGAAAAATTTAGATTTAAGCGTTAATGATATCACTGGAGTATCTGTAGAAAAAGTTTTTTCTTGGAAATGGGTTATACTGGGGGTTGTTGGATTACTTGCAACAGTAGCAGGCGGAAACTTGGTGGCAGCTATACTAGCAATTATGGCGCTGCTTTTCATAAAACAAAAAAAGGTTGTCATTTTTTCCAAAGTAGGACAGATTGCTTTTTCCTGTAGCGCAACAGTTATGGATGAAGTAAAAGAATTAACGAAACATCTAAAAAGAATTAATTCAAATATAGATATCAGAATTGATTAATTCTAATTTTAAGAGTAAGAAAGAAGGGATTCGCTTGCAAAAACGGACGATAAGTTTATTGTGCTTAATTGTATTTTGTCTAGTAATAGTAGGTTGTGGTGGTAAAGCAAATATGATAACAAGCATGGATCCACGTACTAATATAATAAGAGATGGTCATTTTCACGATTATCCCAATATAAAAATAGGCGATGCATATGATGCATTCTTTTCGAATCCACAATGGAAATACTTCAAAAGTGATGATGGAACAGAAGTTGTTGAGTTTTCCGGTGGATGTCAATTTAGAAATGCAGACGTGAATGTTAGAGAACAGTTTATTCTTCATACTGATGACACTTTTGAGGCAGGAGCATTATCCTTTAATGATGTTCCACAGATTGAATTAATAAATAGTGCTTTAATTTCTACGGTTTTTGCTGCATATGAAAACAAGCAACTGCCTACTGATTTAAAAAAGTCTAGTGAGAAACAAGAAAATAAGAAATCAGCAAATCTTGTGGAAAACTTATTTGAAGTTTTAAATGACGATTCCTTAAATGTAAATCAAAAAAATGTAGATGAACGTCAGTATATAGTGAACAATCACAAAATAGGTGTTGCAGTAAGAAAAATAACCAATACCGATGATTTCCTTACCATTACTAAAGATGAAAGTAGTGTATATAATCAAAGAATTTCTAATGAACAAGGATATCGAATTTTTAGAATCAAAGAAAATCATTCGCAACGAGAATTTTTTATCGTTGATATGATGAAAAATTCATTACTAATGGGATATGATGAAAAAAATAATAGCTGGAATATTTATGTTAGTTCAGATAGTTACGAGAATACGGTTAATGGTGAACCGTGGATTAGTGCTATAAATGGGAGGTTGTATTTGACTTATCAGCAAGATGGCGTAAGAACGAAGAAACAAGTTTATCGTTTAGAATGGGATGATAATAAAGGCGCGTTTGATTGTATTGATGAAGGTATTCAATGATCTGCAAAACAATGCAGTTCATAACATAATATTTTAGCTCTAATGTTACATAGTGAAAGAGTGAGGAAATAATGGATTTAATTATTGTTGGAATTTATATTTGGGCAGGAGCAATGGCAAATTCTTATTTGAAACATAATCTTTTAAAAATGCAAACAGCATATGTATTTAATCTGCAAAAATTTATATTAGAAAAAATCATAATGGCATTTATTTTAGGCTGGATTACTATCCCACTTGCAATTATTTTAAGAATATGTGGGGTAGGAAAGCAAAGTTCATAAAGTGAAATTATATTTTAGTAAAATGGAGATGTGTAGTTATGGAAAAGAAAAAGTGGTACTACTCAACGTGGTTTATTATATTAATGCTTATTATAATCCCACCAGTAGGTATTATTTTAATGTGGGCAGGGGCAAAGTTTCCTAAGCCTGTACGCATAGGGATAACATTAATTTGTTTATGGATGGTAGCAAGTCATTGGGATAGTGTTTGGTTTGCAAATTATTTTAATATTGATAAATAAGAAGAGAATTAATTTTATATAAAAGGAAAATGATTTTATGTTAAAAGAAATGATTAAATATCAACTAGAAGAATTAAATTATTCAGATATAGAAATTAACAAAATATTAAAATATGGAGGACTTCCTAAGGCTGAAAAAATTTTATTTGAAAAAGAAAAGATATTATTTCTTGATTTTGCTACATATACAAAAGACCCATTGGCAGTATGCCTGTTTAGTGATGATATGTTAATTGTAACGGATAAGAGAATTATTATTTTATTAAAGAGACTTTTGGGAACATTAGTACATGAATTTCCAATAAAAAATATTCAGTCAATAAACTATGCAGGAAATCATGACAATGTAATACATATAAGTACACTTAAAGATACTTATACAATTGTAGTAAAAAAAGAAAAAATAAATGAGGTAAAACACATTTTATATGAAATGCAATAGATATAAATTTTAGCGGATAAGCAATAAAAAGCTTATCCGCTATTTTTATGGGTATTTATCAACAAAGTAATCCACTTATTCACAATAAAATAATAAAGAAATGAGGAATTTACCATGAAACAAGGAAAAACATTAATCGAATTATGCAAAGAATTAGAACGTCAACGCATGGCAAGAAAAGATTTTATTGCCGATACCCGTAGCCTTATGATTACCACCAACGACCACGGACAAAGCCAATTAGATGTAGACCTAGGAAATACAAATCAAATCTTTAATGTTAATGACCTCGCCCATCAGCAAATTGCCAGTCGATTACAGATTCCATTGAAGTATTATCAGAAAATGCGACTGGAATATCCATCGCTATTAGATGAAAATATTAATAGCTGGTTTAACAAAAATGGTGAACGCAGAATGCTTCGTACCTTAGATACGAATATCAGAGCCTTTTTATCCGACCGTTACCGTAGATTAGATAACCTAGAATTAGCCGAAGCAGTACTGCCGATTATTAAAGAAATGAAAGGGGGAGAAATCGTTTCCGCAGATATTACCGATACTCACATGTATATCAAGGTAATTAACAAAAAGCTAAAAGCCGAAGTTGCAGTAAACGACGTAGTACAAGCTGGGATTGTTATTTCAAATAGCGAAGTTGGCTTAGGTAGTTTAAAAGTAGAGCCATTAATTTACCGCTTAGTTTGTAAAAATGGCTTAATTGTCAAAGATTATGCGCAAAAGAGATACCATGTAGGGAAGCAGGTAGAAAGCGAAGAATTTGCCTATGAAATCTATCGAGATGAAACCTTAGAAGCCGATGATAAAGCCTTCTTTATGAAAGTCCAAGATACCGTAAGATGTGCCGTAGATGAAGCGAAATTTATGTTATCTGTAGATAAGCTTCGTCAAACAAAACAAGAATCTACAGGTGATGATCCGATTAAAACGGTAGAAATATTAGCAGATAAATATATACTCAATCAAAATGAACGAGGCAGTATACTAAGACATTTTATTATGGCAGGAGATAACTCAAGATTTGGTTTAATCAATGCAATCACAAGATCTAGCCAAGATATAGAAGATTATAACCGTGCTACAGAATTAGAAAGATTAGGCGGAGAACTACTTGCATTACCGATAAAGAATCAATTGGTAGCAGCAGATTACCATAAAGTTAATAATGATATAGTTCACTCCATGAAAAACGTCACACCGATGAAAAATAAAAATGTACTTTCTATTGCAAGATAAGGAGGAAGGGAAATTTTTATAAAATATGATAGTCATGAAATAGCTTGTAAAAATCAATATATTTACATATACTTATAACAAAGGGGGATTATTATGATACGGCAAAATGAATTAGATTCCACTTGTGGTCTTTCGGATGAAGAATTGACGAAGCGATTTCAAGAAGCGGTTAGAATCGAAAATGAAATAAAAAAAATTAAAGGTTTACCAATCGCAAAATATGATTTTGCGAAAAAAGCACCGTATTTAGAATATCCTGACGGGAGAAAAGAATATGTTGAAAAAGCCTGAAATTATTGTATTTGCAGGACCAAATGGTAGCGGAAAAAGTACAATAACAAAAATGGCGAATATTATAGAGCCCTATGTAAATGCAGATGATATAAAAAGAACAAACCATTGCACGGATTTAGAAGCTGCACAATTAGCGGATAAAATGAGATATCAATTTATTTCTGAAAGTAAAAGCTTTACTTTTGAAACAGTATTATCAACAGAAAGAAAATTGGATATGTTAAAGATAGCAAAACAGCAAGGGTTTTTCATTCGATGCATTTATGTTTTAACGGCAGATTATAATATTAATGTATTACGAGTAAAATCAAGAAAAGCATCTGGTGGGCATGATGTAGCAACAGATAAAATTATTAAACGTTATGAACGGTGCATGAATTTACTGCCAGAGTTGTTAAAAGTTTGTGATATATGTCATGTATACGATAATTCTGATACACCTTTTAGGATTTTAAAAAAGCGTAAAGATCAATACTCTTATTGGGAAAATGAATTTTGGGATAGAAATAATATAGAAGATTTAGTAAAATTAAATTTAAAATAAATTTCCATAAAGGCAGATAGGCTGAATATAGAGTCTATCTGCTTTTTCTATTTCATTGCAAGATAAGGAGAGAGTGTAATGGCAGATATGATGGACATAATGAAAATCAGCCACCACAAAGCACAAAAATTAATGCAAAGATGGATCCAAAGAAAATTTATTCCTCGTCAATGTTTTTACTACCGTTATCAAGGCATGTTTATTGGCATTGACAACACCGAAGGAGAATGTTTCGTTGAAAACTTTAAAGATTTACGTACCTGTTTAGATTGGTGTCATGGAATCTTTGAAATAAGTGAACTTGACGAATATAAACGTCAATATAGATTAGGGGATGATTCTATTGCCTAAAATAATTAAAAAAAATTAAATTTAAAGCAAAAGGAGGATCTATTATGTGTTGCACTATCAATGTAGTTATGACCTATAGTGAAGTACAGGCAAAACTTATGCAAAACAAGCAATCTATTGGCATTATGCTAAACAATAAATCAAAAAATACAGAATTATTACTTACATTAAGCTACGCTCAAATAAAAGAATTAACAGATAGCATTTATGCAATGTTATCCCATACGGATATTGAAAAAATAGATACAGAATATGTTGGCAGCATTGCTGTTGAATTTAGCTACTTAGAGAAAATCTTGTTAGATTCAAACCAATCCTATGAGTTACCAACGAAAGAAAGGAAAGTAGGCTGATGAAAGAAAATCAAAAAGTAAGAGCCTTTATCCATAGTAAACGAGATTTTGCAGTCGCAACATTAATTAGGCAGGTAGACGGAAATAAATATATTGCTGAATATGAAGGAATAACCTGTACAGCAATATTTAATCCGATTACCTGCCTTTATTATGTAGATGATTTATATGGAAAAGTAAATTAAAGCAAAATAAAAACAAAATTAAAACAAAATTAAACTCCTGTAGCTATTATCAGTTACAGGAGTTTTCTATATTTAGGAGGAAAAAAGAATGCCAAACTATGTGAAAAATATCTTAACTTTTACCGGTGATAGTCAAACCATTGAAAAACTATTTAAAACAGTAAAAACGAAAGAAGCTGATTTTGATTTTAATACTATTATCCCTATGCCCGAAAATTTAAATATAGAAAGTGGCTCTAGTAGTGAAGTATCTTATGATTATATCGTTTATTTAAAATCTAAAAAAATGTCAGATAATCTTACAAGACTTTATCAAAGGTACGTTAATCAATGTGAAGCAAATAAAGAAAATTTATCCGATACAGGATTTGAAGAATATCTGCAAAAAAATTATTATTTAAATTTATCTTTAGGTGAGCAAGTATATAAAAACGTCGAAAAATACGGATATAAAGATTGGTATGACTGGTCTAGAAAAATGTGGGGAACCAAGTGGAATGCAATGGTAGCAGAGAAAATTAACGAAAATGAAATAGACTTTGATACTGCATGGACTGCACCGTTTCCTGTAATGATGAAGCTATCTGCAATGTTTCCGACGATAACAATTCATCACCTATGGGCAGATGAAGATATAGGAGCAAATACAGGTAAGCAAACTTATTTAGCAGGTGAAATAATTGAACCAGATACCGTAGAAGGATTTAGTTCCGAAGCCTATCAAATCTATGAAAAATGCTGGGGAGAGACAGAATGTATTGATGTAGATGATGATGGACAATATTTCCGTAGAAAATGTGATGAATGCAAGCTTTGCAAGTAGAGGTGGTCTTATATTATGCAAAAGATTGCAAAAAAACTAGTAGAAATCATGAAAGAAGTGTCCTATATAGAAAAGAAAGGCAGAAATACCTTTCATAATTATTCCTATGCAACAAGTGCTGATGTATTAGAAAAAATAAATCAAGCCTTAGTAAAACAGAATCTATGTTCCGTTGTATTATCTGAATTACTGAGAATGGATGAAGTAACAACGGTAAAAGGAAGTATTGAGCATTTAGCCACAGTAAAAGTAGACGTCATGCTGGTAGATGGGGATAGTGGGGAAACTGTTAGCTTTATAGGACTTGGAAGTGGTCAAGATTCAGGAGATAAAGCAATAATGAAAGCACAAACAGCAGGAATTAAATATGCGTATATGATGAGTTTTGCCATTGCTACCGGCGATGATCCAGAAGCAGATAGTAATACGGATGAATCTAATGTAATACATGAAGAGAATAGGGTAAAATCGACAAAAAATAAAGCCGCAACGAATAATGTTGTAGCTAATGAATATCTCTGCAAAAAATGTAAAGATAAACTGACGGAGAAGGTTTATAAATATTCGCTAAGTAAACATGGTGTACCGCTTTGTATGAAGTGTCAAAAATTAAATAATGGAAGGGTTGTTGCATAGTCATTGTAGTGGTTTTAAAGGATGCGTTTTTATGGACATAGATTATTAGTAAATAGCAAGTTTATTAATAGCCGCGATTGTTAATAAAATTTTAAATGGTATTATGAATAATAAGTCTTTAGTGGATACAAACCCAAGGTCTATTCTACGATTGGATAAAAAAGCAAAAAGGACTCCGAGACATTACGAAGTATTATCTTATATATGGAAGAATTATAATAAAGAGATAGCGGGTTTTGTAGAGCTAATAAAAGTAGAAATAAATGAAACGACGGTAAATAAAATTTTAAGTAAATATCCAAAAGATATATTAAACAATAATAAAAAGATCCTAATAAAGAAATTTTTAGCAGAAAAGGTCAAGCTAATGTATCAACTAGATAAAGGAGAGGAGGATTAGCATTGTCTTTAAAAGATGGTCGTGATTATTTATATCTGATTTGGAAAGAGCAAGAAAGCAAAAGAAGATATACTGTTGCTGAATTATCAAAAAATGCAAAATATAGATTTCAATATGGACATGAGATTAAATTAGCAATGTTAGCTGGGTTTGAACCTTTAATTGAGTTCCCTGATATAGATAAAATATATGAAAGTGAAGCTTTATTTTCGGTATTTGCTAGTCGACTGCCTGATCCTAAGCGTAAAGGAATTGATAAAATTTTAAAAAAGTATAATTTGCAAGAATATAATGCATATGAGCTTTTAAAGAAGAGTGGGGCTAGACTTCCTATTGATAAATTAGAATTTATTGATCCAATACTAGATGATGCTGAGCAGAAGCGCGACGTATATATAGCGGGAACAAGTTTTCATTTAGGTTGCAAAGGTGATTTAGAACATTGTAGTCAGGCGATAAGAGTATTAAAAGGAGATATTTTAATTTTTAAAATGGAACCTAATAATCAATATGATGAATATGCAGTGCAAGTATTAACACAAAGTAATCAATTATTCGGTTATCTGCCGAGATATTTATCTAAGGATATCAGTTACTTATTGGTTAAAAATAAGAATGTTATCTGCCAAGTTGTGGAGAATAACTACAATGCGGATTGTATTAAAGTTAAAATAACGATAAAAAAGGATGGGATAGAATAATCGTTTTATTTAAAATAGTAAATGAGGTGCTGCACCTTATTTGCACCTTATCGCGGTAAAAATGATAAAAAATAAGGCATAAAATAATAAAATATTGGAAAATAAATGGAATGTAAAGTAACTGCTCAATAAGCTATAGCCCTTGATATATCAAGGGCTATAGCATCTTTATTTAAATGTTATTAAAATAGTGATTTTTAAAATAATAGTTTTCCCAAGCTGAATACGAGGGTTCGATTCCCTTCGCCCGCTCCATAGAGAATACAAGCCCTCACGTTCTGTGAGGGCTTTTTTGCGTGTCTGCACTATCGTGGAGAATGTGGGTTGAATAGAGCATCAGCTTCTCAAAAGATAGAGAACAGCCCAATTCCGAGGATTTTCTTTAAAAAATTAAGAGTTGCTGTTTTTGCAACTCTTTTTAATGGTTATAATAAAAATGTTTAAATAATGGCTTGTTGAAATATTAACTAAATACTTTTACCCGTTCACTTATAGAGATTTTTTCTATTGGCATTGGAGGCTGTTTTATTTCTCCAAAAGGCATCTGTGCAATGAGTTTCCAACTATCCGGTACAGTAAAATATTCTTTAATCTCAGCATCAATTAATGGATTGTAATGTTGAAGATTTACGCCAATTCCGATATCGTCAAGAGCTGTCCAAATGGAAAATTGCAGCATTCCATTCGCTTGTTGTGCCCAAACCGGAAAATTATCCGCATAAGCTGCAAACTTTTCCTGCATATCTTTTATGATGTTCATTTCTTCAAAGAAAAGCACCGTGCCATAGGCAGACGAAAAACCATCGATCTTAGTTTCTGTTGCTGAGAAACTTTCTGGAGAAACAATTTTCTTCAATGTTTCCTTTGTTATCTGCCAAATTTTTTTGTGATGTTTTCCCATAGCCACTATCACACGTGCCGATTGCATATTGAAAGCTGATGGAACCTCTCGGGTCATACGCTCTACTACAGCAATAATTTGCGATGGCAATACTGGAATTGATTTTCCTAATGCATAGTTTGTACGACGGTGAATAACCGATTCCTGAAAACACTTCATTTTAATGCCTTCTTTCTTCATTTAATCATACTTACTATTTACGCTTTAAATATATAACAGAGAAATTTTTCTGTCAAACCTTGTATTTTGTTAACTTAAGTAAAAATATGAGTCTTTCAATAAAAGAATTCTTTGATGAAATATAACAATTGCAAAAAGGATGATTTGTACGGATAAAAAATAATCTTTTATTGCTTTTAAATTTGGTTTGTATGGACATAAATTGCACTATCAATGGCGCTAGATAAGCGTAATCCCTCAATAATATATTTTCAATAAAGATTTAGAATGATTATTATATAAATTTCTTTCTTTGTCGCTAAATAAAAAAAGGAAGTATGAAAATTAGGTGAAAATATTTTGCCTTTAAAAATGTTAAATATTATGATAATCTAAGATAAAGAGAAGTTGATTATTATGTAAGGGAAAATAACAGAATATCGTGGATATCAATTGCAAATTAATGTTTATCTTGGACAAAATATAAAATGAATATTTTATATTTCGCGTTTAGCTAATGATTGCCCCACTTATCTAACGTAATAGCAATTCTGACAAAAGCAAAGATTTTATTTCTCTGTTGATAGAATTACTATCTTCTATAAAAGGGAATTTAGAAACGCTAAGCTCCGGATAGATATGAATAAGATTCATATAGAGTTGAAATTCCACGGAATTCAGGATTACTTCATCAAAATATAAAAATATAGGGAGGTTTTTAGATGTATGATATTTGTGTTATTGGTGCAGGTGTAGTTGGAACAAATATTGCACGTGAATTGGCAAAGTATGAACTAAAAGTATGTGTAATTGAAAAATTGGGAGATGTTGGCTGTGGTTGTTCTAAAGCAAATAGTGGAATTGTACATGGTGGATATTCAGATGAACCTGGAACGATAAAAGCCGAGCTATGTGTAAAGGGCAATCGAATGTATGAACAAATGGAAAAAGAACTAAACTTCGGTTATCGAAAAACGGGTTCTTTTGTTTTGGCATTTAATGAGGAAGAAAATGAAAAATTAGATGAGATATATCATAAAGGGATAAAAAATGGAGTCGAAGGGCTAGAGATTATAGATGGAGACAAGGCAAGGCAAATGGAACCTCATTTAAGTGAAACGGTAACAAAAGCATTATACTGTGAAAATGCGGGTGTAACATCGCCTTATGAATTTGTTATTGCCTTGGCTGAAAATGCTATTGCTAATGGCGTAGAGATAAAATTAAATAGTGAAGTAACGAAGATAGTACAAAAAGAAGAATATTTTGAAGTTGAAATAAACCAAAAGGAAATAATAAAAAGCCAGTATGTAATTAATTCAGCGGGAATTTATAGTGATGCTATTGCTAAAATGGCTGGAATAGATGAATACGACATTCATGCTTCAAGAGGACAGTATATTATTTTAGATAAAACACAGAATAATTTAGCGAATGCGGTCATATTCCAAGTCCCAACCAAATTAGGAAAGGGAATTTTAGTGACATCTACGTATCATGGAAATCTTTTAATTGGACCAAATGCTGAAGAAATTAACGACAAAGAAGATTTAAGTACAGATGAGGATGCTTTAATTCATATTGCTGAATTAGCGAAAAAATCGGTACCTGAGATATCTTTAAAAAGGGCATTAAAATCATTTGCGGGGAATAGACCTAAATCGAATAAAAAGGATTGGGTAATTGAGGAGAGCAGGGTAAAAAGATTTATTAATCTTATTGGAATAGATTCTCCAGGATTAACTTCATCACCAGCTATCGCATTAAAAGTAGTAGAAATTTTAAAAGTAAGTGGATTAAACTTGCTACCAAAAACAGAGTTTCGTTCCTATCGGGCCCCAATTATAAAGAAAAAAACTGCTGATTTTAAAGGAAGTATAGATTCCAAAGATCCTAATCTGCATATCATATGTCGGTGTGAATCTGTAACGGAAGCGGAAATTATGGATGCGCTTCATCGAGGGTTACCAGTAAATACCTTAGATGGTGTGGCACGGCGAACTAGAGCTGGTTTTGGGCCATGTCAAGGAGCATTTTGTGGTCCGAGAGTAAGAAAAATTCTTGCTCGTGAGCTTAATGTAGAACCTGATGAAATAAAAGGCAGGGTAAATAGATTCGAAGAAATAGTAACAAGAGTAAAGCGTTTAGATATAACGAAAATTCATTAAATAGAATTTTTATATTAATAAATACGGTGATATTATAAAAAGAAAATAGAGTTTTAATGATTAAAAAGTTACACATAAAGACAGCCTTCACGGAATTAGCGTGAGGGCTGTTTTTATGTAGATTTATATAAATTATGTAAAGTAAATAAAGCGGTTATATAAGTAATTGAAAACGCTTTACTTGTAAGAAGACGATATTATAGCGTTCCATAATTTTATTGCAATTCATATATTGTATTATGCTATGATTTTGAGTTCTTGTATTATGTAAAGAAGCACATAGAAATATACTATTGATTATTTCTAAATTTCTAAATTTCATTAAAGAAATCTTAGTAAATTAAATAATTTTTTAGGAGGGCATATGGATATATCAGGGAGTATTGTGTTTAACATCAATAGTCAGCCCAGTCAATTATCGGGAAATCAGCCAATAAAAAATATACCTGTTGCATTGCAAGTTGAGGGGACTAAAACTGTCATCGGTACGTTTGAGGGGAAGGGAATCGTTGTAAAAACAGATAGTTCGGGAAAATTCAAATTTACTTCTGTACCACAAGGAAAGTACCGTGTGGTAGAAGCTGCTAGTTATATGGGAACGATATCTACCAGTGGAGATTGGGGCAATGCGCAGAAGATTATAGTTACGCCAGCTGATCCTGCAATAGCAACTATAACATCGCCGCCAAGTGAAGCGAATCGGGTAAATTCTCTATCTCCAAATACTGTTTATGTATCGGTTGCTTTTAGTAATGTTACAAACATTCAATTTGTCGATGCACCTGCGCAGGATATTGAATTAGATTTAAATCATTATGTAACAATTGGTGATAATTTAATTAAAGCGGGTAGTAATGGATCCTTTGGGGCATTAGCAAATGGGACAGCGGTGCAAACTAGTCAACCAACTTTAAATCCTCCATATAATGATTTTCAAACAAACTTTAGTTATGTTCGTTATCAAACTGGGTATCCGACAGATGGGCAATATTCAATTGCTAATATAATAACAAATACAAATTTTCGTACCTGGTTTAATGTTGCTGACCATACTACTGGGGATGAAAATGGGCGAATGATGATTGTCAATGGAAGTTATCCAAAGCAATATATATTTACCGCAAATGTTAATGTTAGGCCAAATACCGATTATGTATTTTCAACATGGGTGATGAATGTTGATTCAAGGCAGGGGCAGGTGTTACCACAATTACGTGTATTGGTAGAGGGAGCAACTGCATTGTTCGATCAGTTATTAAATAACGATTTAGGTACAACGAAAATTCCAACATGGAAGCAGGTGGGAGCAATGTTTAATAGTGGTGATCATAAATCCTTAACAGTAAGCTTTATTAGTGAAGGTGGACCAGCGAATGGGAATGATTATTTAATTGATGATATAAGACTTTATGAATTAGAAGGGACCCCGGTTATAAGTATTGATAAAAAGGTAAGCAAAGTAGTTGCCGAACCAGGAGATGTATTAACATATACAATTACTTTTAAAAACACAAGTAATCAAGTTTTGACAAACGTAGAATTTAAAGATCAACTTCCAAGCTATCTTACAATTGAAAAAAATTCTCTGATCGTTAATAATTTGCAGGCCGATGAAAGAATAATTGGATCTGGAGTTAAAATTGCCGATGTTGAGGCGAATAAATCAGTTACAATTAAGTTTCGGGCGACAATCAATGATAATGTCGAAAATGGAACAAGTATTGAAAATACGGGAGCACTCCAGTATAAGTTTAGAGATGTAGAAGGAAATATTAGAAATATTACGACAGTAAGTAATTCAGTTGATACTATTGTTATAAACTCGATTTGTACAATTTGCCCCACTGGACCGACAGGCGCAACAGGGGCAACAGGTGCAACAGGTGCAACGGGTACAGGAGCAACAGGTGCTACCGGAGCTACAGGCGCAACAGGTGCTACCGGAGCTACAGGCGCAACAGGTGCTACCGGAGCTACAGGCGCAACAGGTGCTACCGGAGCTACAGGCGCAACAGGTGCTACCGGAGCTACAGGCGCTACAGGTATAGGTGCGACAGGAGCAACAGGTGCTACCGGAGCTACAGGCGCAACAGGTGCTACCGGAGCTACAGGCGCAACAGGTGCTACAGGTGTAGGAGCAACAGGAGCAACAGGAGCCACCGGTGCAACAGGAGCAACAGGAGCAACAGGTGCCTCAGGAGCTACAGGTGCAACAGGAGCTACAGGTGCAACAGGAGCCTCAGGAGCTACAGGTGCAACAGGAGCTACAGGAGCCTCAGGTGCTACAGGTGCCTCAGGTGCAACAGGTGCCTCAGGAGCTACAGGAGCCACCGGTGCAACAGGAGCAACAGGAGCAACAGGAGCAACAGGAGCAACAGGTGCCTCAGGTGCAACAGGTGCCTCAGGAGCTACATATAACACCCCATTTAGTTTAGGAAAAACAGGGATTAAACGGGATAACCCGAGACATCATGTTTTATCTAGCTTGATGGGGATTTTTTCGTGTGGATAAGTTCAGCAAGTTAGTTTTGGAAAAAGTCGTTTGAAAAACATTTGGGGATAATTTCGGCTTTTTAAAAGTTGTCGTTTTCAAAACCTTCAAATGCCCTTCGGAATTGCTTTCAAAGGCTTTTAAAATAAAAAAACGTGTACACTACATGCGCACACGATAAGTCAATTGACGAACCTATTGACGAACTTTTATAAAATGTGGATAAAGCTAGGCAGAACAAGGATTTAAAGTCATTTTTAGCAAGACTGATTGACGAACCACTTTATTTTTACTTTTATGTAATATATTATTTAATTAATTGAAGATAGGCGGGGCGGGTCTGTCTATTTTGTTGTACAGAAAAAGCATTAAGCGTGTTGTTTTTTTTCGTCGTAAGTTGCACAAACTTCGGAGAAGGCTTTTTCAAATTGGATAATTGCCCAACTTCTCATATGTGGATTTTCATTTGTCATTAATTCTTTTAAAATGTCTATCATACGCTTTAGCTCGGGGTCGAAAATGACCTCGTTTTTTTGTTCTGGTAAAATAAGTTTTTTTTCTTCATTGCCTAATATAAGCCAATCTAACGAACACTCTAATTTTAGAGCAATGTTTTTTAAAGCAATAGCACCGGGGAGAGTTTTATATGTTTCCCATGAACCTACATTGCCAGATGATACATTAATTAATTGAGCAAATTTAGCTTGGGATAGTCCGTTTTTTATACGTAAATCACGAATCCTATCTATTATAATCTTATTTTCATTTGTAATTTGCAAATAAATCACCTCACTCATATAAAAGAGTTGACTTTACTCATATATTAGAGTAGAATAAAAATGTAAGTTGAATATATAAGTTAAGTATTCCCATAAAGCCCAACTTTGAAACGGTGCAGGGCAAGGGAAAAAAATAATTGTATAACTGAAGCTTGTCCAAATGGACGGAAAATTTTTAATACGCGTCGGCAGAGTGGAGAAGTGGGTTGGCTTACTGAAAATTGAATATAGCACAAAATAATAGGCGAAGGGATGATAATGTGATAGAAGAAAATAGAATTGTAAAAATTGCATCGTTGATTACTGCGGAAGTTATAAAACAGATTCTGCCTGTTATAGTAGAGATGGAAAATAAACCATCGATATCTTTTCAAGAAGCTTTAAAACGGACAGATATTTCTAACAATAATCATAGTGTTTAAGAAATTAATATTAAAAATTAATTTCTTCTAGGGAGTCATAGATATGGGTTACAGAGGCAAAACCTTCAAAAATACATTCTAATTGTTCTGGATTTTTAGGATTATTACAACCAAGCCAGTATTTAAATGCAGTTTGTCGAAATTGATCTAAAGATAGTGAGTCACTTAAAAGAAACTCTTCACTAGTTAAGTGTAATTTTCCAGTTAATTTTAATTTTAAAAATTTAGCATTTTCATTAGAGACTAGGTTTTTTTCCCAGAAGGTTAAGGAAGCTTTAAGACTTTCGTTTATAGGAATAACCCAAAGGCCTTTTTGCCTTGAAGGTAGATGTGGAAACGATTCTTTCCGTACTTCTTCATATATCCATTCCCTCGTTAAGAGTAGATAATCTTTGAAATAACTGTAAAGTTCAGAAAAACAGCGATTGGGATTGCAGTGATAAAAGTTCGGTAAATCATGTGGTATTTGGGTTCGTCCGGATATAATTTCATTCATTACATTTGCAATTTTATTAAATGGATAAGCAGTAGTCTTGGTTTTGTCTAGAACTTGATAGCTTGTTTTATCATAATAAGAAAAAAAGGGATTAGTAGTTTTCCCAATAAATCGAGTCTCATTAAGAGACCATTCTGGAAATTGAGAATAAAATTTTGGTACGCTGATATGAAAAAATTCTTTATCTTGTATATATTCTATGACAATCAGCACCTTTCTGAATTTTTACATCTACGGGCAAAAAATTAGAGTGAAATTTGTGTCGGCGGTAGGTTTAAAAATTGGGGGTTGTTGAATGTATGGAAGTGTAAGTTAAAGTTTTGGAAAGGTGATACATTTGTTAAAAAAAATAATTTTTATGTGGTTAGTTTCTTGTAGTTTTTCTTGGATTGGTTCAGATTTTAAATATTTACAAACCAGTGAGGAATTTATTAGTTTTTTTATAATTATTCCATTAATATCAATAATTATTTCTTGGGCTATAGTAGTTATGCTAAAAAATTTTATTTAAAAAGTTTGCCCAATAAAAAACTAAGTACTGCAATTACTATAGGAAAAATAAAATATATTATTAATGTTTTCTTCTCTATTTTTATAAGTTGCATAAAAGTAAGAGGCTTTTTTCTAATATATATTATAGAATAATTGGGAAATTTTACAGTCTTTATAGTGATAATCATCGTAGTTAGTAAGTATACGAATGATGAAATAGAGATTATGGTTTGTGTAGAAAAAAATAGATAACAAGAAATTAAAGACAAACAAGCAAAAAGTAGAGGTATAAAAATTATACTTTCATTGTGATAAAGAAGTTTTATAAATATTGAAGAAGTATCGGTGAATAATGCTTTCAATTTTGCAGCTGTACCTAAGTCTTGGGGTGAATCTGTAGAGATGATAATTTCACCATGTAAATTAGAAAGATTAATTGATATTGGATGAGGATATTCATCAAAAGTGATATACATGTTGTGAAAACGATAGTCTTTTATAGAGTTTATCTCTGTTATGGAGTTAAAAGAATATGTATGAGTTGTATTCTCTAATTTGAATGTTATTTTTTTGTAGTATTTATTTGCAAGTTCTTCAATGTTGAACAAGGTTTCAACGTCTAATCTGACGGGTGGAAGTTTAATTTTTGTAGGTTTTGATTCTGTTTTCATTTTATTCTCCAAATATAATTATAGGTAGAAAATAGTACGCATATAAAAAGTTCGATGGAGTAGAGTGGATAGCAAAGAAAATTTTAATAAGAAGGTGGTAGTATGACGGCAAATGAAATTTTGGCGGTGTTTCGGTTAAAGGGGGTTACGCAGATGTCTATTGCTCGTAAGTTTGATGTATCTCATGTGATGATACATCAAGTTATTCATGGACGGTCGAAGAGCCGTCGGATTCAAGAAGAAATTGCTAGAATCCTTGGCAAGGACATTGATGAAATTTGGTCATCTTATGTAGCGTGAATGTAAAGTACGTATGTTTGGACGCATGTTACTTTACATTCACTACAATAAAGTAATTGAATAAATTACTTTAAACAAAGTATACCTTAGATTGGCGGTTTTGAAAATGGCAAAACGTAAAACAAAAATAGATGTGGCTAAAGAAAATCAGCTAAATTTATTTGAAATGATTGAAGAAATCAATCCTAAAAAATTTGCTAAAGAAGATTATCAAAAAGAAACTAAGCCGTTGGGCTTACGGATAAAGGATGCAATTTCAGAAGCAATTAAAAACTGCGGGTTAAAGCGATATGAAATTGCAGGGAGAATGTCAGAATACTTGGGCATGGAGATAACAGAAAGTATGCTAAATGCCTATACGGCAGAATCAAAAGAAGGGTATCGGATGCCTGCCGAATACTTCCCGATTTTTTGCAAGATAACGAAGGACTATACCATGCTGGATATCTTAGTTTCTGCATCGGGTGGACGAATGGTGAAATCAGATGAAATCTATCTATTAGAACTTGGGCGATTGTCCCAGGCAGAAAAGGCGATACAAAAAAAGAAGCGTCAACTTACAAATGAATGGAATGGTTTGCGGGGTGATGTACAGTGAAAGTAATCATGGTTTGTTCTATTATCAACGGAATAAAGAAAATCAAGTATATCATGGACGGTAAAGCTTATATTCGGCAGTCTTTTGTTAAAGGACGTGCTGTAAATGGCTGAATACTTTTTAAATACAGCTGAAACTGCTGAATTACTTGGGATAAGCGAGCGGGCTGTTCAAAAGAATATTTCGTCAGGAAAATATGAAAATGTTCAATATGTTGAGGGGGTACGGGGTGGAAAAAGCGGACAAATAGCTAAAATAGCACTATCTAGCTTGAAACTTGAAGCACAAACTAAGTATATGGTAGCTAATAAGCTAATTGATGAACCAGAACGCGTAGTATCAAACGAATATGATACTGCGGCGCAGTGGCAACGAGATATAGCAAATCGTAGATATCAAATTCTAAAGCAATATGAAGCATATATCGCCGTGGCTGGTAAGAAAACGGTATTGACGGACAACTTTGTAACGGTGTGGAACGAAGCGCATCCAGATGAAGTGATATCTAAATCAACGCTGTATAATTGGGGTCGTCAATATAAAAAAGATGGCTTGATGGGACTACTCACAGGCTACGGCAAGCGAAAAGAGCAACGGGCAATAGATGCTAACGCATGGGATTTTTTCTGCGGACAGTATCTACAACTAACAAGACCTAGTATTGGTTTTTGTTATCGGTTACTTGAACTTGAAGCGAAAAAAGAAAGCTGGGAGATTCCTTCTTTGAAGACGGTAGCACGCATGGCAAAGCAGGATATTCCCGAAGCGGTTCGCAGACTCAAACGCTTCGGAGAAAAGAACTTCTATGATAACAGCCAAGCATATACGCAGCGTGACTATGAAAGCATTTCAGCAGGTGAGGTTTTTGTCGGTGATCATCATGTGTTTGATTTATTTATTAATACAGGTTCAGTTGAAAAGCCAAAATGGACAAGACCTTGGCTGACGGCTTGGATGGATATGAGAAGTCGGAAGCTAGTTGGCTGGACGGTAAATCTTTCCCCATGCACGGATGAAATTATTGCAGCTTTTGCAAATGCTGCACTTGATCCAGCGATTGGCTTGCCACGAGATATCTATATAGATAACGGACGTGATTATTGTTCGCATAAATTTGCAGGCCGGGGCAATCGGGGGAAAAAGCTAACCGAAGAAGATAAGGAATTGCTGATCGAAGAAGGGAAACGAACGGCAACGCTCATGGAACGACTAAAAGTAAAAACGCATTTTGCCATAGTTGAAAATGCAAGGGCGAAAGTAGTTGAACGTGAATTTAGAAACGTTGTCGAATGGTTTTCCAAGCCTTTTCCGACCTATTGCGGACGTAATGCAAAAGAGCGTCCTGACGATTTAGAAAAGAAACTCAAACAGCCGAAAAAATACGGAGTTAGCTTGGATGAGTTCAAGCAAATCTTTAATGATTGGGCGAAAAACGTACTAAATAAACAGGTTTCGCAAGGTAAAGGGCGTGAAGGGGAATGTCCAGATGCAACCTTTATGCGGACGCGACTTCCAATGCGTACAGCTGATCCAAGTGTAATGCGGTTATTTTTCATGAAATCAACGAATCCATTCAAGATTGGACGTAACGGTGTTGCCTTCAAAGGTAGTGAATACTACTTAAAAGATTCGATTCTCAAAAAAGGACAAGCTGTTTACGTGCGGTATCGTGAGGAAGATTTAAGTAAGATTTGGTTATATACAACGAAGGATGAATATTTGGGTGAAGCAAATAGAATTGAGGCGATAGCTGCGATTAATGCAGATAAAGAAGTATTGGGCGCGGAAATGGCACGTAAAGCAATTGAGAAAAAAGCAGTGTTAAATCATCCGTCTTATCAAGCGACAAAGAAAGTAAAACCGCTTGCACCGGCTGATATTACTGAACTTTACAAGCTATATGGCAATATTGCTGCTGATGTTACACCAAATAAAGTTGTTGAAATGGTTCCATTACCGCAAGCAGGTAGAGAGGCAGTTCGGGCAATGAAAGCGACAGGAACGGATGATATAAATCCATTTGAGATTATGGCAAAGGCAAAAATAGAAAAGCGGAAAGGGGATTTTTAGTATGGAAAATCAAGAGTTAGATATTTCTATCATCATAGAAAAAGTGAATGCTTATTTAGATATGCATAAAGAAATTTCTCAGGAGAAATTTGCTAAGATGGCAGGAATTTCAGGCGGTTCATTATCTAGTTTCTTAGCAAATAAATACCATGGACGCGTTGAAAATGTAGCGAAAAAGATTATGGCAGTGCTTGGAATTGAGGAAACACGTAAAGAAGCAGTGTTTTCGGTAAAAGAACCTGAACGCGTAGTGACGGCAGTGATGAAAGAAATGTGGTTTGGTCTTCAATATGCAAATGATAGAAATGATGTAATTGTAATCTACGGTGCGCCAGGCATTGGAAAAACAGTGACGATAAATAAATGGGTTGCGGAAAATCCTAATAGCTTATTTTTCACTGCAAGTCCTAATATTCGCAGTGGTCGTGATGTGATGGAAGAAATATTGGAAGCTCTCAATAAAAAAGCTGAAGGTCGTAATAAAAGCCTTGAAAAGAACATTATTGCTATTCTTAAAAATACAAATAGACCGATTCTCATTGATGAAGCACATTTTTTACGCTTAGATGGACTTGAAACGCTTAGACGTATCTATGATGCAACGAAATGTCCACTTGTTTTAGTTGGAAATCCTGCAATTATGGAAAGTATTACAGAACGAAATAAAACAATCACTGGTCAATTTTTCAGTCGTGCAGTACGAATTGCGTTAGATATGAAGGTAAAAATGGAAGATGTAAAGGCAATTGTATTGCAAAATGGAGTTGAGCTTGACGAAGATTGTTTAAACGAGCTTTACAAGGTGGCAAATTCTATTGGGGCATTTAGAATCATGGTCAAATTATTTCTTTTTGCTTGGACAATTGCAAATCAATGTAAGGAAGCTATAGCAATTGAGCATATACGTTCAGCTAAGAAAGTGATTATCAGCGTATGATGAAGAAACTTACGAAAAACGGCTATAGTATAGAAAATTTGCATATGGGAGCTAGGCGAAAAGGATTTATTGGTTGGGTGAAAAGGTTGCTATTCAAGTAGAAGGGGGATTATTAATGGATTTAAATAAAATCGTAAATGATAAATTGGCTAAAATTGAAGCCGACGGGTATCTTGAAGAAGTTGTTGAAAAAAGACTAAAGGAAACAATTTCGAGTGTTGTTTCTGATCTATTTTCTTCCTATAGTGATTTTAGTAAAGATTTAGAGTCTAAAATTAAAGAAAAACTTAATATTAATTTAGAAGAATTAAATATTAGTAGTTACAACGTAATGGTGATGAACGCAATTAACGATTATTTACAAGAAGAGGTTAGTATATGTGGAATCGAAAAAATAAAGAATGAAATGAATGCTTTGTTATGCGATACCAAAACTGAATATAAGTTATCGGAGATCATTAGAGAAATGAAAGATCATGTTACAGAATATGACGATGATTATTGGGGAAAAGAGATGTCTTTCCATTGCTCAGACCCTAATGGTATCTTAATATTTATTTGTTTCGATCCAAAAGAAGATGTTGAGGAATATAGATGCAAATATAGGTTAACTGTAAATAAAGAGGGTATAGTTACAAGTGTTAGGATTAGAGATTGTGAGTTTAACAATCGTACAATCATGGGTGGATTATATGGAGTTGAAGCAACTTTATTTAAGCTTTATACAACAGGGGCTAAATTGGTTCTCGATGACCATAATATAGTACTTGAATATGCTAGCGAAGAGGAGGAATATTGATGGATTTCAATAAAAAAATGACGAGAGCAGGCGGGATTTCCGTTCCTGCTGCTCTTCGCCGTGATTATGGAATGGAAGCAGGGGACAAATTTAATGTGAGCGTGAATGACGAGGGGAGCATCGTCATGAAGCGGACGGAAGGTAATTGCATTTTTTGTGGATGCAGTGATAATGTGAAAATGTATCAAGGTCGGTATCTTTGCCGTAAATGTACGCTTGAATTATTGAAAGTATGGGAGGCGTAGGGTATGGATTTTACTAACGTTGAGAGTTTTTCTGACTATATAAATCAATGTGAAGATGTAGAGAAGTTAGTTAATGTAGCAATTATGCTTGATGGAGTGAACAAAAATCATAAAAAAATGCTGGATATGGTGAAAGCAAAGCTTCAGAGCAAAGCAATTGCAGATATTGAGAATAAAAATATCAAATATGTCAAATTTGCTTCTGATTCTGGCAGTTGCGAAGTATCGTATAAGACTAAATTTGAAGTGGATAATTACGAAAAACTTAAAAATGTTTTGGATAATGACACGGATTCGACCTTAGCTGAAGATAAAATTATGAGAAAATTAGAGGTAAAATATGATGTTGAAACGCGGTTTAAACAGGCTTTAATTGCAATTTGCAAGGGTGATTACAAACAGCATAATATTCACAATATTTTAATTAGCTTAGGGTTAGACGATAAAGCAGCCAAAGTAGCTAAGAAAAAATTGAAGGGTGATTATGCGTCGGATAAGAATTTGCTTGAAAGTTTTGGCTGCCCTGGCGAATTAGAAGAAGAACTGGATGCAATAAAAGAAGCTAAAAACTATGATTTAATTGCTAGATTTTTTGATTTAGAAAAGTTGAATGTTGAAGAAATTAAAAAAGCAATTTGGCTAGAAGAATCGCTTAGTCTTACGCTTAACTCTAATAAGGCGGGATAAGTTATGGGGGCATTAAAAAATTCAAAAGAAAAAATCACGTCAAAGCAGTTAGCTTTACTACATATTGCTAAAAGTCAGCTTGGGTTAGATGATATGGATTACAGGAGTGTACTAGATTTATATGGAGGCGTAGAGTCTGCTAAAAATCTTACAGCGGATGGATTTAAAAGTGTCATGGCTTACCTTGAAAAGATTGGTTTTAAAAATAAAGCGAAAAGAGTATATCAAAAAAATAAACCTTTATACGCTGATCCAAATGGTCTTCCTTATCCAGCGCAACTTAATAAGGTCAATCAATTGTTTATAGATATGGAAATGTTAGAACCTGAACGTCAGCAAGGTTTTTGCAGACGAGTGATTAAAAAGCCGTGGCCACAAACGCGTGATGAGACGAGCAAAGTGATAGAAGGATTGAAAGCAATGCTTGCAAGAAAGAAAAAATCGTTGTAGAATTGGGAGGTAAAAATGAATAGCGAAGGTCGCAAAGCGTTAATTAAAGAAATGACAATGAGCGATTTGCCACCATATTGTCTTGATGCTGCTAACATAATGGGAATAGAGGCATTTGTCAGGTTAAGTGATGAATTAGGTGGAACATCGTTTTACGTTCCCAAGTTTGATAATGTCATTGCCAGAGCGCGTGACAGGATAATCGTAAAACAATTTAACGGAAATAATTATAAGGAGCTGGCTCTACAATATAATTTGTCGGAAATGTGGATTAGAAATATTATCACAAAAGAACAGCTAGAAAAAAATCAAATATCCCTTTTTCAAGATAAAGTAAATCTGTAAAGTAAATTTCTAAAGTGCTATATAATGATGCTTTATAAATAAACAAGTAAAATCCTAGTATGAACTGAAAAGTTCGTACTAGGATTTTTTATTTTATCTGGGAGGTGGTGAGGGAATGAAAGAATTTTTTAAGGATTGTTTGTATGGCTATGATGGCAAGGCAAGTCTAGTGAACACAATTTCATTTTGTTCATTTATTACATTTGCAATTGTCAGTATGTATTTAGCTTGTTTAAACATTGATTGGGGAGGGTATTCCATTTTCGCATCTTTCACGATTACTTGTGCGACAGTGGGAAAGGTTGGGGACAAGTATTTAAACGGGAACAAAATACAATCGGAACAATCGGAAAGGAGAGGAATTTAATCTATGCGTGATGTAAAAATCAAAGATTTTGGGTTGAATTTTAAAAGTCTAACAGATCGTACAAAAACAAATTTAATTGTGATTCATCACACGGGAGATGGCGTAGATAGAGATTACCATGCTACTGACATTCATAAAATGCATCTTAATCAGGGGTGGAGTGGATGTGGCTATCATTATGTAATTTCAAAAGATGGCACTATTGAAGTGGGAAGACCACATTGGTGCGTTGGTGCGCATGATGATCAAACGAATAGCCGAAGTATTGGTATTCATGTAAGCGGTGATTTCGATGTGGGAAATCCAACACCAGAACAGATTGAAAGTACAGCCTTGCTGTTGGCTAAACTTTGTATGGAATATGGGCTAGATATTACAGAGAAATTTGTAGTTGGACATCGTGATACGAATTGTACAGCATGTCCAGGAGACAACTTGTATGCGTTATTGCAAACAATCCGTGGCAAGGCAATCTGGTATCAAAATAATTAAAAGTGAGGGATTTATATGTTTAACAAAGCAATTACATTTTTGCTTAGTGCAGAAAAAAGTTTAAATCAATTTAATCAGAAAACGCGTAATGAGGTTGAAAAATACGCAAATCGTCAAGTAAAAAAGACAGCTATTGTTTGCTTTGGGGTTGGCGTGTTAGTTGGATTTGGCGTAACAAAATTACTTTAAAGAGTAGTTGGGAGGGCTGGGCAGTGGATAAAAGAAAAGTAGTCTTACTTTTTCTTATTGGTATTGCTGGTGCGATTGGTTGCTATTTGTACCTTTCGCATCAATATGTTGAAAAGTTACAAGGTTTAAATGCAAATTATTTAGCATTACAGGATAAATTTAATCAGGAAAAAAATAAGTCACCAACTATCCTCACTGATACGGTGACAGAAACAAAAATTCAGTATGTGCCGAAAGAAACGATTATTTATCGGGATTCGGCTGGGAATGAAGTCACGGCAAAGGAACAAACGGACATTGACCTTGCCGTTTCGCCACCAAGTATTTCAATGAAATATAACGGTAATGATTACAAGCTTGATGGACTTAAAGGCGAAACGACTAAATTTGAAGATGGAAAATTAGTTGGCAGCGTTTCTACGAATGCAACTATTGATGTTACGGATTTAGTCAATCACGAAGTAAATTATCGGTTAGCTGAAAATGAGAAAAATATTTTAATTGGTGGATATCTAACCAATCAAGGGTTTGTGGCAAGTGCTGGCGTTATTCGCAATCATGGAAATATTGAATACAAACTCATTGGCAAAGTCCCTAAAATCAAAGAATTCTATGGCGCAGGGGTTGAGGTGAAATTCTAATGAGTGTGCAAGATTTGATTATGTCTGTTTTGGTTGGTGCAATAGGATGTATTGGTTATTTTCTTCGGGATTTACAAAGTAGCATAAAAGAAAAAATGAAAGAAAATCACGAAGAAATAAAAAAGACACAAGAAAATTTGGAAAAGATGAAAAATCAGCTTCCGCATACTTATGTTTTTCGTGATGATTTCCTGCGTGCCATATCTAATTTAGATACTAAAGTTGATCGTTTAACAACGGATGTATCTCATATTAATGAAAATGTAGCAAAATTGTTATCGGGTGGTGAAAGAGGTTGAGGGGTCATGTAGCAAGAGAAATTCGTGGTCGCATTATGAAAATTTTAGATATCAACTATCCAAATCTTACAGGTGATCATTTGATATCTGAAATTTTGACTGATGTGCAGTATTGTTGTTCACCGCCACAAGTGAAAACGTATTTAGCCTATTTAGCAGAAAAGGGTTATGTGGAAATGAAGGATGTTAATTCACCAGAGGTTGGAATTACAAGGTGCTTAGTTAAATTAACTGCGAAAGGAAAAGATTTGCTAGAAGGAAGCATTGACGCTGATCCAGGAGTGGATTTAGATGGCTAGGCGGACTCATAGTAAAATCACAAGTATTTTACCAGCGGAACTTGTTGAAGCAATTAATCAAAGATTGGTTAATGGTGAAACATACGAGCAGATTGCAGTCTATGTTCGCGGTGAAGGGCATGAGATTAGTAAATCTAGTGTTGGGCGTTATGGTAAAACATTTTTAACAAAACTGGAACGACTAAAAATCGTGCGTGAACAGGCTAAAACGATTGTTACGGAATCTAAAGATGGTCCAAGTTTGGAAATGACCGAAGCAGCAACGCAGCTTGCCTTACAACTAATCATGGAAAAATTAGTTTTGACTGAAAATCTTGATGATACAAAGACCGGTGAAATTTTAAAGGCGTTAGCACTTTTGGAACGATCGGCAGTACAGCGTGAAAAGCTCAAACTTGAAGCAAAACGTAAAGCGGATGAAGCAATGAGAAATATTGAATCTAAAACGGCTGGAAAGAAAAATTTAGATCCGGAAACATTATCATATATCAAGGAACAGATTTATGGCATCACAACTTAGTGGTCTTGTTCCGCTTTATCAGTATCAAAAAGAGTGGATCAGCGATAAGAGTCGTTTCAAAATTGCAAACAAGGGCAGGCAGACGGGATTTTCTTTTGGTGTAGCTTTAGAGGTTGTACTCGATGCAGTTGAGCATAAAACCTTATGGGTGCTTTTAAGCCGTGGTGAACGGCAATCTAAGGAGCTCATGGAAAAGGTACAGATGCACGCAAAGGCGATTGGACATGTATGTGAGGTTATCGAAGATGAATTTCAGATTGATGATAATCGTGCATATAAAATGCTGGAACTTAATTTGCCAAATGGTTCAAAAATCATTGGACTTCCTGCAAATCCTGATACAGCAAGAGGATTTTCAGGAAATGTCGTATTAGATGAATTTGCCTTTCACAGAGACAGCCGTAAGATTTGGACAGCACTTTATCCGACAATTACAAGAGGGTATAAAATTCGTGTAATCTCTACGCCAAATGGTAAAAGCGGAAAGTTTTACGAGCTATGGAGCGGTGATAACCGCTGGAGCAAGCACGAAGTAGATATTTATAAAGCAGTTGCAGATGGGCTACCAATCGACATTGAGGAACTTAGAGAAGGTTGCGATAGTGAAGATGACTGGCTACAAGAGTATTGTTGCGAATTTCTTGATGAAGCAAGTGCTTATCTTACCTATGAACTTATTGCAGGGTGTGAATGCGAAAAAGAAACATCCATCATTTTACCGGAGTTTTTTAATCCTTTTGGAGACCTTTTCTTAGGATTAGATATTGGGAGAAAAAAAGATTTATCAGTAATCTGGCTTTGGGAGAAGCTTGGTGATGTGTTTTATACAAGAGCTGTTCATGAGTTAGTAAAAATGAAATTTCGGTCACAGAAAAAGATTTTGTATGAATATCTACGTTTGCTCAAACTTCGTCGTGCATGTATTGATTGTACGGGGATTGGAGCAAACTTGGCAGAAGATGCACAGCTTGATTTTGGAAAATCAAGAGTAGAGCAGGTAACATTTACCTCAGCATCAAAGGCACAAATGGCCGTTAATATGAAGCAGATTTTTGAGGATAAGCAAGCAAGAATTCCAGTTGTAAAAGCAATCCGAAACGATTTGCATAGTGTAAAGAAACTTGTTACGGCAGCGGGTAATATTCGTTATGATGCTGATCGCAACGAAAACGGTCATGCGGATAGGTTTTGGGCAGCAGCTTTAGGACTTCATGCAGGACAGGCAGAATTTGTACCGGTTGAGTATAAAAGTGTTGCTAAAAAACGATTTAAGCGAAAGGGGGCATATTAATTGATTTTAGATAGTTTTGGCAAACCAATTAAAACAAGTGGTATGCGTCCGATAAAAGATGAAATTGCAGTTGCGAGCATAAGGGATAAATATAGTACATATCCAAGTAATGGGCTTACTCCTGAAAAATTGGCACGTATTCTTAAGGAAGCTGATAGCGGAGATATTTATCGTCAGATGGAGCTTTTTGAGGAGATTGAGGAAAAAGACCTGCACCTCATGAGCGTCATGGGGACGCGTAAAAATGCGGTGCTTGGTTGTGATTATGAAGTGATTTCTTATTCCGATGATGCGCTTGATCAGGAGATTGCAAAGTTTATTGGTGATGCATTATACAATCTTGAAGATTTTGATGATGCATTAATGACATTATTAGATGCAATTGGCAAAGGATTCGCAGTCACTGAAATTATGTGGGGGATTGAAAATGGGCAAGTAGTTCCAAATGAGCTTAAATGGAGACATCAAAAGAAGTTTCGTTATGACGATTTAGATAATTTGAGGCTTATTACTGATATAAATATGTATCCAGGACTAGAACTGCCAGAAAATAAATTTATTGTTCATCGCTATAAAGCGCGTAGTGGCTATAATTCAAGGGCTGGAGTTTTTAGAACTTGTGTGTGGATGTATCTGTTCAAGAACTATACTATCAAGGACTGGGTTGCTTTTTCCGAAGTGTATGGAATGCCAATTAGAATTGGTAAATATGAACCGAGTGCATCTGAAGATGAAAAAGAAACGTTGATTAATGCAATTCTTCAAATTGGCAGTGATGCGGCTGCTATTATTCCTGAAAGTACAAAAATTGAATTTGTACAAGCAATGAAAACAGACGGTGATATTTATGAATCACTAGCAAAGTTTTGCAATGCTGAAATTAGTAAGGCGATTTTAGGACAAACCCAAACGAGTGAGGTTGCTGCATCAGGAAGCTTGGCATCAAGTAAAGTGCATGAAACTGTTCGACAAGATATTTTAGAAGCAGATTGTAAAGCACTTTCTAAAAGAATTCAAAGTCAATTAATTCGCCCAATGGTTCTTTACAATTATGGTCAAGCGTATTTAAAAAGATTGCCGGTGTTTAAATTTGCTTGTGAGAAACCAGAAGACCAGGAAAAATCATCAAAAGTCTATCAAGCACTTTCTAATATGGGGTTGCCGATTGCTACACAGCATGTTTATGAACGATTTGGGATCCCAAAACCAGAAGATGGTGATGAAATCTTAAAACCACAGGTACAGGCTCAGCCAGCAGTTTCATCTAACACGTTAGCACTAAAAGCTCAGTCAAATAGATTTACACCTAGTCAACAAAGTATTGAGCATTTAGCGGATTGTGCATTTAAAGAGGGTATACCAATCATTGAGACGATGATTGCGCCAATTTTAAAAGTAGTTGCTGAAGCTGAAAACTTAGAAGCATTGAAAGAAAAACTTCTCAATGTTTATCCAGAGATTGATACTCAAAGGTTAGAAGATTTAACTGCAAAAGCAATGTTTGTTGCTGATTTGTATGGTCGGTGGTCTGCTGATGGATAAGCAAGTTGATTTAGAGCCATTGAGTTTTGAAGAAGCTATTGAATTTTTCAAGAAAAAGATTGTAATGGAGCCAAAAGCTTGGGCGTGGTTAAAGGATGAAATGAAAACGCGAGCGTTCACCGTTACTAATGTTGCAACCTTAGACATTATTCAAAATATCTATGATGAACTTTTAGAAACAATTGAAAACGGTGGCACGTTAAAAGAGTTTCAAAATAACATCAATACGTATATTGAAGATAAAGGATATACAGGATTGTCGGCATATAGAACAGATAACATTTTTAGAACAAATATTCAAACTGCTTATAATGCAGGCAGATATAAGCAACAGATGAAGCCATTGATTACGAAGAATCGACCAATCTGGATATATAGTGCGGTCAATGACAGTCGAACACGTCCGGCACATAGGGCGTTGCATGGTGTAGCAAGAAGATTTGACGATCCTTTTTGGGAAACCTGGTATCCGCCTAATGGGTATCGATGCAGGTGTAGTGTTCGTACAGCTTCCATGCGCGAAGTGGAGCGGGATGGAATAAAAGTTGAAACAGGCGATGCGCCTGATGTCCGTTCTACTACGGATGGACAAGTGGTAAGTATAACTCCAGATATCGGATTTGATACAAATCCAGCAAAAGGATGGAAGCTTGATATGAGTAAATATGATGATAAATTGCAAGCTGCATATCAAGAAAAGAAAAATCGTTTATAAGCGCTTTAAGATGGCGACATAGGCAAATATATTAGGACAGTTTTTAAAATGTTTTTAAAGGGATTTTGAAGATTTTTAAAAGGTATTAAATAGTGTGGTGAATGTAAATTGAAAAAGAAAAATCAATACATAATTATCGCCTGTAGTTTAGATGGAATTTCAAATAAAGAAATTCAGCTTTTACCCTTTGGTAAAGTTAAAAGTAAAAAAGGCTGCTTTGAAGTAGATGCTTTATCAATAAAAAGTATATTAGATGCTTTTAGTAAAGAAAAAAATGATTTGGTTATTGATTATGAACATCAAACCCTAAAAGATGTGATCGCCCCAGCTGCTGGTTGGATAAAAGAATTAGTTGATAAAGGGGAAGCAGGGCTTTGGGGAAAGGTTGAATGGACGGACAAAGCAGCCACGTTTATTCGAAATAAAGAATACCAGTATTTATCACCGGTGATTTTGTTAAATAAAGAAAAAAGAGCCATAGGTTTACACTCTGCGGCACTTACTAACACTCCTGCAATTGATGGAATGGAGCCGATTGTGTGTAAACTTGGTCTAGATGAGGAGGAGAAAGAAATGGAAGAATTTTTAAAAAAACTTGCTAAGATGTTAGGACTAGCGGAAACAGCTACGGAAGATGAAATCACAGAGGCAATTACAAATGCTTGCAGTAAGCAATCGAAAGAAATTGTTGCTAATAAGGAAGTTTTAGAGCTTTTGGGCTTAAAAGAAGATGCAAAACTAGATGAAGTGAAGGGGAATATTATTGGACTTAAAAATCCAAGTGGCTATGTAAAAGCCGAAGAATTTAAAGCACTTAAAGAAAAGCTTGAATTAAAAGAGCGTGATGGATTAGTCGAAATGGCTTTAAAATCGGGGAAAGTAGCACCAGCCCAAAAATCTTGGGCTGAAGAATACGCTTTAAAAGACCCTGTAGGGTTTAATGCATTTTTAAAAGATGCTCCTGTTGTTATTGCGTTTAAAGAAATTGCAGGTGGTGCAGATCCAAAGGGGTTAGATATATCAGATGAAATGCAATTGTCAATCAATAAGGCAATTGGAATTAGTGCGGAAGAATTTAAAAAGTATAGTGTTTAAGGGGGCTATAACATGGCTTTAAGCATGGATGTAAATAGAAAAGAGCGTGAAGGAAATTTGTTGGTATTGCCTGTTGCCGGAAGTGAAAAAATTTATGGTGGGGCAATTGTCACGATTAATGCAGATGGATATGCAGTTGCAGGGAAAACGGCTTTAGGGTTAACGGCGATTGGGTGTGCCGATGAAAGAGCAATTAATATCAGTGAGGTTGCTGGAGCTATTGATGTAAAAGTTAAACTTGGGATTTTTGCTTTTAATAACTCTTCTGGAGACGATGAAATCTCACGAAAAAATATCGGTGATTTTTGCTATATCGTCGATGATGATACAGTAGCATTAACCGATGGAAGTACAACAGTAGACACTGCTAAGAAACGAAGTTTAGCAGGTAAAATATTTGATGTGGATGATGACGGAGTTTGGGTAGCAATTTAAGGAGGCGATTTTATTTATGTTAGTTAGTTCAAATGCGTTAGCAGGAATTTATACAAGTTTTCGGGTGCTTTTTAATAAGGCTTTTCAAGGGTCACAACCTAAATGGCAACAGATTGCAATGAGTGTACCATCTTCGGCAAAGGAAGAAACTTATGCATGGCTTGGCAGTTTTCCGCGAATGCGGGAGTGGGTTGGAGACAGAACGATTAATAAGTTATTGGCACATGGCTATACAGTGAAAAATAAAGATTTTGAAGCAACGGTATCAATCTCCAGAAACGATATCGAAGATGATACTTATGGTATTTATGCTCCTATGATTGAAGAAATGGGCAGAAGTGCAGCGATTTTACCGGATGATATTATTTTTACGTTACTTCAAAAAGGTTTTATGGAAAAGTGCTATGATGGTAAACCTTATTTCGATAGTAATCATTCAGATGATGGCAGATTGAAACAATCCAACTTAGGAACACAAAAATTGTCATTTGAAAGTTATGCTGCTGCAAGAATGAAAATGATGTCTTTGACGGATGGTGCGAAGAAACCACTTGGTATTGTACCGAATCTTTTAGTTATTCCACCACAACTTGAAGAAAAGGGCAGAAAAATTTTAAAAGCAAGTAATTTTGTGGATAAAGTTGGCGAAAATGATGTATTGGTAGAAAACATCTATAAAGATAGTGCAGAGCTTTTAGTTGTGCCTGAACTTGCATCATCGCCTACAGCATGGTTTTTACTTGATACGTCAAGAGCAATTAAGCCACTCGTGTATCAGGAACGTAAAAAACCAGAATTTATTACGATTAATGACCCTCATAGTGAAAATGTATTTATGCGTAAGGAATATATGTATGGCGTTGATGCACGAGGTAATGGTGGATATGGACTTTGGCAGCTTGCCTTTGGCTCTACTGGTGCAAGTGCATAGAAAAGAGGTGCTTTAATGTATTGCACACTGGAGGACTTAACAAAGCAATTACCGGTAGAAACGATTTTAAGCCTAACATCTACAGAGGATGATGAAATTGATACAGAGGTTACCGATAAAGCAATTTTAGATGCAGGGGCTGAAATTGATGGTTATGCAGCAAAACAATATAAAGTTCCATTTAAAAATGTTCCTGCGGTAATTCGTAAATTTGCTGTAGATATTGCACTTTATAATCTTTTTTCCAGGCGTGGCTTTTCAGAAGATACACAAGATGAAGTTATTATTTTAAGGTATAAGGCAGCAATTAAATTCTTGGAAAATCTAGCAAAAGGGATTGTGCAGATTGGAGCAGCAGAAGTTGGAGAGTCAGCTACAACTAATATGAGTCAATTAACAGCTGCTACGATTAAAAACGAAGCACGTATATTTACTAGAACGAAAATGCGAGGCTATTAAAAATGAGTGGTGTGAAAATTGAGGGTGATTGGTCAAAGTTTGAACAGCATTTAAATAAAATGATAAATTTAAACTTTACTTCAATACATGAGGAGATTGGCGAAGCTTTGGTATCTTCTACGCAGAAGCGATTTGAAGATGAAAAATCCCCTGATGGGAAGTCGTGGGAAAAATCTATTCGTGCCAAAGAGGAAAGCGGTCAAACGCTAACTGATAGCTCTAGGTTAAAAACATCCATCACTTATAAAGCAAAACCAGAGGGCGTTGCAGTAGGAACAAATGTTAAATATGCAAGTGTGCATCAAGATGGTATGACGATTAAGGCAAAAGGCAAATTCTTAAAATTTGCCGTGGGGAAGGGATTTGCACAAGTAAAGCAGGTGAAAATCCCTGCACGTCCTTTTATCGGGATATCCAGTGATGATCAAACCGAAATAAAGGCAATTGTCACTCAGCATATTAAGGAGGCTTTGAAATGATTCTTGATTGTATAGAATTCCTAAAAGGTATTTTAAGAGATATTGGACTTAAAAAAATATACGATAAAGAATCTGATGTCACTGCATTTAAAGGCTCTGAGTATGCCTTGATTTTAACAGCGGAAAAAGAAACTGTTGATTATGATGGGAATAAAGTTGCTTATAGTGATGATTTTGTAAATGGAATTAGGACTTATCACATTCGGCGATATAAAACTGCGCTGACTTTAACAGTTCGATTGATAGGAAAAGATGATGTGAGAGTTGTTGGGCTTAAAGATAGGTTCTTAGCTCTACTTTCCTCAAGTTTTACAAATGAAGAAAATTATCGTATTGCTGTTGAGGCTGTTGATTTACGTTATATTCAAGATAAATCACTTTTAACTAGTGGGATGGGGTATGAAGTTGATATTAGGTTTAGTGGCGGAGTTTTTGTTACTAGACAGGTAAGATTGTTAACTGGTATAGATACGGAAACTTCTATTCTGAAAAAAGGGGATGGATAATGTGGCAAAGGAAACGCAAGAAGCAGAACTAAAAACAATTGAAGAGTTAGCAAAGAAAAATGGATTAAAAGCGTGGGTTTTTGCAGGAGTAAAAACTGCAAATAACTGGGCAGAAGGAAAAGTATTAGCAGAATCAGAGTTTAAAAAGGCAGTAGAAGATTGGTTGAAGGGTTCTATGTCAGGAAAGAAGGGATAATATGGCTCTTTCAAATGTAAATATCAATATAATCAATGGTGGGCTAGGTATTCAGCCTGGTACTGGTACAGGCATTATTTGCAAAGTTGGAGTAAGTAGTCTGGGAAAAGAAAATCAGATTATGTCTTTTACGGATAAAGACCAAATAAAAGGTACAATTGGGACTGGCCCGCTTTCTAATGCAATTGCGGATAGCTTAATGGGAGGCGCAGAAACAATCTATGCGGTAAGAGCAGCAGCAACAATTGATGGCACTTTCTCTGCAATTAAATCAGTGAAATCAGGAACTGGAAATATCACAGTAAGCGGAAAACCGTTAGATGCGTATCAGGTAATTATCTTAGTTACTGATACAGGCACTTTAAATAGTGCAGCATTTCAATATTCAACAGATAATGGTAATTCATATTCAAGACGGATTACCGTTCCGGTTACAGGAATCTATGAATTAAGTGGGACAGGGTTAGTTTTGGCTTTTAGTGCCGGAAATGAAGACGTAGAAAATTCATTTATCGCCAATGACAAGTATAGTTTTACAACAGAAGCACCAACAGCAAGTATTGCATCTATCAATGAGGCAATAGACATCTTGCTAGATACTAATTTGACTTATGAAGGTATACATATTTGTGGTGAATCAGAAAAATCTTTATGGGTTGCTTTAGCTACGAGAGCTTTAGAAGCAGAAACAAAATTTAGATATATTTACTTTTTAGCTGAAGCTAAAAGCTCCAGTGAAAAAGATATTAATGAGTGGATGACTAAACGAGTGAATGAATCATCAACTTTTGCAAGTGATCGGGTTGGAGTTTGCAGTGCATTTGCGAAACTGACGGATTCTTTGACAGGAAATATTGTTGAAAGAAATATGGCGGGGGTTATTGCAGGGCGCATTAGCACTTTAAAAGTACAAGAATCTGCGGGTAAAGTTATACTCGGAAGTTTGCCTGGTGTAGTTAGCTTGCTTCCGTCAGGTATCAATGACGGTCATATTGAAGCACTAGATACAGCAAGATATATAACAGCGAGACGGTACGAAGGGCTCAATGGTTTTTATATTACGGAGTTTCGGTTAATGGCGGAAGCTGTTAGTGATTATCAATATGGTGAATATCGCCGTGTAATGGATAAAGCCTGTAAACTTGTCCGCACTGCCGGGTTAAAGTTTAAAAATTATGAGGCAAGTGATGAGGGGATAAAAGCCCTGCAAGCGCATTTAAATCAACCGTTATCAATTATGAAAGGTGCAAAGGAAATAACGGATGGGTCTGTTACTATTCCAGCGGGACAAGATATTTTAGCAACTTCGAGAATTAGGGTGAAAATTGGCGTACAACCGATTGGAATCATGCGTAATATTGACATTGAAATTGGATTAGTAAATCCGTTTTTAACAGGAGGGACAGAGTAATGTCAATTAATGGAAAAGCGTACTCTTGGGAAGATATTACGATTACTTTACCGCATGGGGTTTTAATTGGCATTCAAGATATTGAGTATTCGGATAAAAAAGAAACAAATGCCGAATATGGAAAAGGATCAGTGCCTATAGGATATTCAGAAGGAAATTATTCTGCGGAAGTTAAGTTTACATTACTTCTTGAAGAAGCAAAGAAATTTAACGATGCAATGAAACTTTATCCGGCATTTTATCGGCATAAACCTTTCCCAATAGTAGTCAGTTATGCAAATGAAGATGAACGTACATTAACAGATGTTCTTCCAAGTGTAAAAATAACGGAAAGAAAAAATTCGGCAAAACAGGGTGACAAGGGAATAGCAACGGAATTCTCTGGGATTATACTTGATCCGATTGAGTATGACGGATTAAAAGCTTGTGATTATTAAATTTAAAGGGGTAGATACATATGACTAAAAATACAGAAGTTGAAATTGTAGAAGCTGCTACAGTCGTAAATGCTAAAGCTGTAAATAAAGAATTAGCAGCAGAGATTCCAGAACCGATTACAGAGCAGATTAATCAATGGAAAGCACAGTATGGAGAGGTTTATAAAATTAGTTCAGATAACGATGATTTGGAATTAACTTTATATTTTAGAAAGCCATTAAGACAACATTTAAGCAGATTTACTAAGTCTGTCATGGGCGACTCTTTAAAGGCAATGCATAATCTTGTACAAGATACTTTAATTTATCCTGATATGGCAGCAATTGCGCCACTTTTGACAGAAAAGCCAGGATTAATTGTACCGATTGGAACGCAATTACAAGAAATCGTAGGTACAAATAACAGTTTTTTAGCAAAGAAATTGTAAGCCGTCTTGAGGATATTGAGAAAAATGGTATAGAGCAGGCTGAAATTTTTGTTGCAAAGCACTTTGGGTTATCGCAGACAGAAATTGATGCTTTGCCTGATGAACAGTTTTATGATATAGCTGCTAAAGCGTATTTCTTAGAAAAGAAAGTCGCTGAAAATATTAAAACTGGTATATTATTGGCGTTAGAAAAGGTATTTGAAAAATAAAAAGGACGGCAGATTTGCCGTCCTAATTTTAAAAAGTTATATTTTATGAGGTTTTTTCAATTACTTTTGGAGGTTTTCCAGTACGTGGGTCAATTCCGCGAAATAGAACGTAACTCCAGATATAAAGAGTGTATCCGATTTGATAAAGAATATAAAGAAAAAGCGGCACAACTAATAGAAGTACAAATGTAATTCCAATTACTGAACCTAGACCGAAAAAAGCCAAAGCAGAAGTCATGCTTAACACCTCTTTTTATTCGTTTCTATTTATTTCTAAATTAACAGAAAGGAGCGGATTTGTCAATGGAGGCAATATTTAAGCTAGCAGCAATTTATTCTGTTGTAGATAAATTAACTGGACCGGTTAAAAAAATGTCTGGTTCGGTGATAAACTTTGAAAAAATGCTAAACAAAGCAAATGGTATGCAAAACTATGGAATGAAAATGGGCGTTGGTGCAGCTGCAATTGGTGTAGCTGCTGATAAGATGAAGTCTGGAATTTTAAGTATAGCAGAACCTTATTCAAAAATAGAAGATGCAACAGCGCAACTTCAAACGGTTACGACTTCTACAATGGGAAGTATGCAAAAATCTTTAAAGGCTACACAACAGGCAGCTATTAATTGGTCGAAGTCGCATACTGATTCAGCTGAAAGCTACTTACAAGCAACTACAAAGATGGCTTCGGCAGGGTTAAATGATATACAGGCAATTGCAGGTACATCGTCAGCTTTAGCTCTTGCAAAAGCAAATATGGGGGAAGCGGGAAGCGCAGCAGAACTTTTATCACAAATTTATAATAATATGGGTGATAAAACACGTGATGCAAATCAAGAAATGACTCATCTTAGCGATGTTATGACAAAGACTATGCAACTTTACCAAGTGAAAAATTTAGGGGCATTAGGTGAAGGGCTGGCTGCTGCGATGTCATCAGCAAAAAACTATAAGGTTTCTGTTGAAGAATTAAATATGGTTATTGGGCAATTGAATAATTTAGGTATTACGGGAAGTGCAGCGGGAACAGCTTTTTCAGCGACTTTACGGCAGATGAATAAAGCTTCTCAAGATTTAGGATTTTCAATTGCCCGTACTGCCGATGGGGGAATTAATCTTACTGAAACTATAGTAAACATTAAAAATAAATATGGTGATTTCTCTAGTATGACTCAAGAACAACAAATGGCTTTCCAATCGGCTTTTGGTGATGAAGGATTAAGAGCTATTGGATTACTAATGGATCAAACGGATGGGATGAAATCTGCATTACAAGAGGTGACGGGGGCAACAGGTGAAACTGCAAAGGCATTAGCAATATTAGAGGATACTGGTAGTGCAAGGATGCAAGTTGCTATGAATAAATTAGAAGCTATGAAAATACAATTTGGTGAAAAAATTCTAGGAAACAAAACATTGATGGAAGAAATTTTACCAGGAATTATGAATAATGTTGAATGGATTGGTAATCTAGCAACTTCATTTATGGAGCTTCATCCACAGATGACACAGAATATAGTTCTTTTTACGGTATTAGGTGCAGTTGCTTTAGGTGCGATTGCTCCAGTAATAGCCATTATAGGTGGGGTGTTAACTTTAGCGGGTAGTGGACTTGGAGCAATTGTAAAAATTGGACAAGGAACAAAGTGGTTTTTTAATCTCTTACGTAGTGAAGCGGTCATTACGTATTTATTAAATTTAAAGATAAAGTTAATTAGTGCATTTATGTCAGGACGAGCAGCGGTAGTTAGATGTGCTGCTTCAATGCAAACTTTTATTCTTTCAATGTGGCGTGCTTCGGCAGCGGCAGCTATGGCAGGAGCGCAAGGTTTAAAGCAAATGACGATAGGACTAGCAATGATGGCACGGCAGGCAATTATGACAGCGGTTACGGCAATCCCGGCAATGATTGCTGCCGTTTGGTCGTTTACTATAGCATTACTAGCAAATCCAATTACATGGATTGTACTTGGTATTGCAGCCTTGGCTTTAGCTATATATTATTGTGCGAAAAACTGGGATATTATCTCGCTTGCAGCACAAAATGCTTGGAATGTAATTGTCGAAGTATTTCAAAGCGGTTTATCTTGTATAAAAGAAGGCATTAACGGAGCTTTGGCATGGATAGATAATATGATGACAACCTTTTTTAATAGTGGAGCAGCACTTTGGGAAGCGTTTACTGGCGGTATTCGGTCAGCACTTTCCGGCCCGGCTGAAGCAGTAAAAGAAGGGTTGCAATGGATTAGAAATATGCTTCCTTTTTCAGATGCAAAAGAAGGCCCGCTTTCCCAGCTTACCCACAACGGGAAAAAATTAATGTCTACAATTGCTGAAGGGGTAACTATTGAAGCACCTAAATTGCATGATGCTGTTGGAGATGGTTTAGATATTGATGATTTATTCCCAAAACCACCTAAAGGTGGGCAAGGAGGAAGTGGCAAAAGTATCGTTTTCCAAGGCCCAATTACAATAGAAGTTGAGAACATGAATAAACCAGATGATTTTTTTGGAGCATTGAAGCAATTTGCGGATGAGGTTGGTGGATGATGGAAGTTATTACGAATGAGGCAGGAGATATTAAATTAAATGATACGCTTTTACCGGGCACATTTATACGAATGGAAGTTGGCGGGAAATTACGTTTTGATGAAAAAGATGTTCCAGGTTCATCGGGAAAAAGAAAGCAGCCCTTAGGATATGAAGATGCAGAGATTACGCTTAGCATAAGACTTTTAACTGATGATAATTCAGATTGTTATGAAAAATTAGATGTGTTAACAAGCCTTTTTCATAATATAGACAATAGTGCAAAACCTTATGTATATCGAATTGTAAATCGACACGTAACAAAATGGAATATTCGAGAGGTGTTGTTTTCAGAACTGAGAACATCAGAAACCAATCAAGATAACACAATTGAAGCTGCGCTTTCTTTTGTAGAATATAAGCCTGCATTAGTCGAAGCAGAAGCTAAAGCATATATTCCACCGACAAATTCAAATGTAGTTATTCCTGATAAAACAACCGAAGTTTCACAAGTAACAATGGCAGATTTTAAGAAAGCTGACTATAATACATATTCTTCAATGGGTGATTTAAAAAAGAGTGAATATATAGATAGCCCAGCTATTGATGATGATTAGTATGGTGGTGATTATATGTATGAATATATTGCTCCTTTTGTCAATGTAACAGTTGGCCCATGGACGACGAACAAGACCGGTAAGGTCAAAGTAATTTCTTCTAGTATAAATCCTGTAGATACCGCAGAAATATCAATACCAGCTGAAGGGGTTGAAGTTTCTTCAATAGTAAAAGACATGAATGTCATTACTTTTATGGGGTATAGAGAAAAAGGAACATGGCCAGTATTTGCGGGAAAAGTATTTGATATATCATGGGGGCGTAATGTAGTTATTTATGCTAAAGATATGATGGAATTTCTAAAAAAAACTACAATTACAAAATCATTTGTAGATGCTAGCCCGCAAGAAATTGTTAAATATGCATTAATGAAAGCTGGCATTAGCAATTTTATATTGGATAACACGCAGCTTCCACTAAAACATCATTTTGTTGTTAAAAATCTCAATGTAATTCAATTAATCAAGTATATAAATCAATCATGGGGACTTGACTGGAAGTATTATTTTGAGCCAGAAGGTAATTTTTACTGGGGTTTATGGGAGAAATCAAATCGCTATAATGGAGGCAGTCCAATTGCTACATTAGAATATGGCATTAGTTTATTAGAATTGAAGCCTTCAGATAAAGAAACAGGAACTTTAAAAACCTTTTTATTACCTTTTATTCGGCATTCTCAAATTGTAATTTTAAGAGATAGTCGTTTTTGGGATAATGAGGTTCTAGCTAAAATTGAACGTATAACTTATGAACATGGTGAAGGTAGGACAGGAGTTGAAGCACAATGGCGAATACTCAGGAGTTAGCAACTACATTAAAGACGATTATAAAAGAACTTTTTCCAGAATTAAATGGATACAACTTTCCGTTAAAAGCTAAAGTGGTAAAAGTAAATGAGGCGGGTGGAAATATTGACGCATTTCATAAAGTTTATAGTGTTGATGTGCAACCATTAAAAGCAGATGGGAGTATTGATGACGAAAATCCAACTATACCTGATGTCGAAATACCTGTTTGCTGGGCTGGCAATCAGAGAGGAATTTTCTGTTTGCCAGAGGTTGGGGCAACAGTCAGAATTGCTTACTATTATAATGATCCCTCGCATCCATATGTAGATGCTATTTTAGGAGAAGGCTTTCAAGTACCGAAGCATGCTTTAGGTTCTTTAATTATTCAGCAAAAAGACGGTGTTAGGATTGAGGTTGATAAAAATTCAAATATCCACATAAAGACAATGGAAAAGATATTTTTAGTATCAGGCAGTCATCCTGTAGCTTTTGCAGATATTGTGAAAAGTATATTTGATAGTCATACCCATCCAACACCACACGGCGAAAGCGGTGTACCAAGCCAACAGATGGATGGGCATGATTCTAAACAAGTATTCACTGGATAGGAGGAAGCGTTATGGATACTGGTTATTTGGGAAAAGATATGGCATTTTCAACCCAATTTCAAACTTTAGCTACTGGCGATACCGCGATAGTAAGCGGTAGAAATTGTTTAGCACAAGATTTACGTCATGCTTTAACTACTCCCAAAGGTGATTTATGGTATGAGCCAACGTATGGAGTAGATATTTATAAATATCTAAAAAATGAAATAAATGAAGTAAATCGCCTGTCGCTTGAACTTGAAATTGTCTTAACGATTGAAGCTGATCCACGAGTTGTGGCGAATAGTGCGATTGCAAAAGTTGTTGAATGGGATTTACATAGTGTAAAGGTAAAAGCATCTTGTCAGCCTATTGATGGAAGCAACCGCTTAAATATGGTTTTGGGTTATAGTCCGAATGCTTTTGAGGGGGAGGTGAGTTAATGAATGTAGATTTTAAATCGCTAATAGGAGCAAAAAGTTTTGAGGAATTAATGACACAAGCAAGAGAAAAGATGTCTGAAAGTAGTATAACTAACTGGAATACGGGTGGGGTTTTTAAAAATTTAGCAGCACTATGTATGCAAGGATTAGCTGATTTATATAAATTGATTTATGAAACAATTTTACCTAACTCTTATGCGAAAACAGCGAAAGGAAAATGGCTGGATTTTATAGCTGAAGATGTTGATGTACAACGACATTTGGCAACAAAGACAATAGGTAATGTTAAATTTATAAGAAATGAAGCTGTTACTGGTGCGATAAAGATAGAAAGTGGCTCAATTGTAAAAACACCTATGACAGCAAAAGGAGAAGAATTACGTTATTTCGTTATTGAAGAGGTAATACTTGAAGAATCTTGTAATGAGATTGCAGTAAAATGCCAAGCTGAATTTGAAGGAGCAGAATATAACGTAGGGCAGGGAACAATTAGTATATTGGTAACACATATTAATGGTATATCCGTTTCAAATGATGCTGATTGGGTAGTTAATGAGGGGACGAATGAGGAGGATGATGAATCCTTAAGGGAACGTTATTTTCTTAGATGGAATGAGCTTTCGACTGGTTCAACTGCATTAGCTTATAAGTCCTGGGCAAGAAGTGTCACTGGCGTTTTAGATGTTGCTGTTAATGATATGCATCCAAGAGGGCAGGGAACGGTTGATGTAATTATTACCTCTTCGGATGGTGTGCCAACGGAAGCATTAAAAAAAGCGGTGTTAGATTACATAGAAACAAAACGACCACAATGTTCAGATGTATTAGTAAAAGAGCCAAATTTGATTCCAATTAATATAACTGTAGAACTCTGGCTACCAATTGATGAGGGGGATACCGAAGAAACAATTGCAGAGGGGGTAAAAGTTACTCAGGCAATGTTTGTACCAGATGAAGATAAAAAAGATATTTCAATTCAAAAGATAGGCAGAGGCTTTTATAATGCTAGATTAAATAAATATTTAATGGGGATTGATTCGGTTTTTAATGTTGTTATTGCTTCGCCCGTAGATGATGTATTAGTAGAAAGTGGTGATTTAATCAGCAGAAATGAGATAAATATTACTGTAAAAAGAGTGAATTTAACATGAGTAATTTTAGTGAATATTTATATAAACTGATTAATCGCCCTTTTAAAATTAATCAAAGCGGACAAGTTTCTGATGTAGAGTTGTGGACTAATATGTTAGGTTCTATATTAGATGGTATTAAAATAGCAATATTTCAAATTAGACGAAATAGGATTGTTGCAACCTGCAACGATAAGGCAATTGATTTACATGGGAATGATCGTGGTATTTCACGGTATCCAGAAGAACAAAATAAGTATTATCGGCGAAGGGTACAAAGTGCATATATAACTTATTTAGAAGGTGGCACGAATCCGGGTGTAAAGAATACACTTAGCAAAATCGGTTATCCAGATACAGTTATTTATGAAGTTATTGTTGAAAGAGCTTTTCATGATGGAAGAAAAAGATATAACGGAGTATGTCGTCATGCTGGTACAAATACACATTGGGCTGAATTTGACATTACGATATCGCTTGAAGCAGGAAGACAGTTTGCGCCAGTAGATTTTATGATATTAATTGATGTTATTATGAAATCTAAAGCTGGTCATGCAAAACCAAGAAATTTGATTCTTGAATATAAATCTTTTGAGTTTAAGCATAATGGGTTAAAGCGATATAGTGGAGAGATTCAACATGATCCGAAACGTATTTCATTGCAACCTTATTATGATATTGCAAATGGTAAAGTAAATTTAAAAGTACAAGGTACATAAAGGAGGTTTTTAAATGGCAAATTTAGCTGAAGTAAATGAGTGGATTGAAGGAATTTATCAGCTTGAAGAAGATGATCCAGTCATGGGTGGCGCGGATGGTGTTGATAATAGACCGCATAAAGAATTAGCTAATAGAACTAAATTTTTGAAGTTGAAAATAGAAAAGTTGGCAGAAGAAATTTCAAAAATGGATACTGTTGAAAATCATAATCAGGATGAATATGCACATCAAAATGCATTTAATAAACACAACACAGATTCAGATTCACACGAAGATATTCGAACGGCAATTACAGAAGCAACGAAAAAAGCAGGACTTCCAGTCGGATTTGAATATACAATTCCATATACCGAACTACAGCCAGGTCAATTACCTCTTTTAGGTGGCAAATATCCCAAATCAACATTTGAAGACTTATGGAAATGGGTACAAACCCATCCGTCGCTGATAAAAACCGAAACAGAATGGCAAGCAATATCTACTGCAAGCGGCGGTCGTGAAGTACCGTTCTATGCAGATGTGGATGATACTTATTTTAGGGTGCCACTCATGACTACGTGGGTGCGTGGTGCAAGTAGTGTTGATGAAGTAGGTACTGTGCTTGAAGCTGGTTTGCCGAATATTACTGGCACGGCATCCAATTTCATGACGAATGCAACAGAAGGGGCATTCTCCGATGTAGTTACAACTGGTACCCGTGGTAATGTGGGTACAGGGAGCTACAATTATGCACAAAAAATCAACTTTGATGCATCACTATCAAACGCCATCTACGGAAAATCAACAACCGTACAACCGCAGTCAATATGTCGCCTTTGGGTAGTCCAAGCATTCGGTACAAATTCAAACGTGGGCAATCTTGATATGGCACAGCTAGCAGCGGATTTAGTTACGAAAGCAGCTACTGACTTATCAAATATTACGTCAGCAGGCAAAAAAATCATAGCTAGTATGAGTATGCCGTCATCAACGTTTGAAACTATTGTAGATGCAGGCGCAACAACTACCTATACGGCTCCTGCAAATGGGTATGTGTGCGCAAAAATTGCAACGAATACGGGTGCAACTACTCAAAATAGGTTTGTTTCTATTAGTAGTAGCAAATTAGGAAGTATGTCTAATTACTACCACACATCTTCTGATGCTAGCACATATATACCTGTTTTAAAAAACGATGTTGTCACAATTAGTCATGACCCCGTTTATACAGGATTAACTATTAAATTTATTTACGCGGAAGGGGAAATATAAAATGTTTTATTGTGAAAGGTTGTCTGACGGCACAATCGGCAGATACACCAACAATGCAAAGCTAGCGAAAAAATATGAATGGACAGGTCAGACCAAGACAGAACCAATCATGTACGACGGAAAATTATACCTGCAATCCGATTATAACGCACTCATTCAATCAGCCGAGTACAAAGCACAGCAGGCAGAACACCAAAAGCAGCAACAACTAGCAAAGTTAGAATCCGACTACCAAACAGCAGTAGCCGAATTGCAAAAATCATTGAACATCGCACAACTACGCAATGATATAGCACTTATCGCCGATATACGAAATGATTTTGCAGAGTTACAAGCATCCTATCAAACTGAAAAGGAGGAGATTGAGAATGTTGCAAGTACCGAAACGGTGTAGTTTTTGCGCACACAAACTCGTAGACAATGTTTGCAAGAATGAGAAATGCATTGACTACAAAGCAGAAACAACAGAAGATTCGCAAGAGAAAAAATAATATTAAAACCCATTTTAAAGAGGTTTCTAAGACCTTTTAAAATGGGTTTTCTAAAATATAAAAGTTTAAAAATTTTTTTTAAAACCAAATGAGAAATTTTCCGGAACTATTTGCGCGCTTATACTACAGGAGCCACCGGTGCAACAGGAGCAACAGGAGCAACAGGTGCCTCAGGAGCTACAGGAGCAACAGGTGCCTCAGGAGCTACAGGTGCTACAGGAGCCTCAGGAGCTACAGGAGCAACAGGAGCCACCGGTGCAACAGGAGCCTCAGGAGCTACAGGAGCCACTGGTGCCACAGGAGCTACAGGAGCAACAGGTGCTACAGGAGCTACAGGAGCCTCAGGAGCAACCGGAGCAACAGGAGCAACAGGTGCTACAGGAGCAACAGGTGCTACAGGAGCAACAGGTGCTACAGGAGCAACAGGTGCAACAGGGGCAACCGGAGCAAAAGGAGCAACAGGAGCAACAGGTGCTACAGGAGCAACAGGTGCAACCGGAGCAAAAGGAGCAACAGGAGCCACAGGAGCTACCGGAGCCACCGGAGCTACCGGATCCACAGGGCCTACAGGTAAAGATTGTGAGCATGATTATTTATTTGCCAATAGCTTAGAGTGCATTTCTGTAGAAGCCCGTGAGTTAGTACCATTAGAAAACAATGTGGTAAAAAGAGGTACATCTATTCAGCATACGGAAGGGCAACCGATTATTCATTTGGCGGCCCATAAATCATATTTAATTAATTGTAATATTACTGCTACGATTTGCAGCCATGGATGTTCTAAGGATATTGCAGTAAAATTTTTAGTAGATGATAGGATATATCCAGGTATGAGTACAGAGACGATGGGATGTTGTAAAGATTATGTAACTTTAGCGGGTACAGCAATTGTGCAAACGGGGAATCATCAGAAGAAATTAGCGTTAGTCAATTGTACGAATGAAAGAGTAAATTTTGCTGATGTTAATATTACAGTATTAGAATTTTAAAGCTAAACTTTAATTAATAGAAGCCCATCTCCCGCTTAGCGAGAAATGGGCTTCTAATTTTCTCTGATAACAATTATCTCATCTAGAGAAATAAATTCCTCACACAAAATCAAAGATTTTGTTTCGTGGTTTTACATTTATACCTATAGGAGGGGACTGGCAAAAGGCTAAGATTTACTTTTTCTATTCGTTAACGGTTAATTTATAGGGAGAATGATAACTTATTTGACGACAGTTTTTCACTATTTTATGAGCAATTTCAAAGTTACTGTTACTAAAACGCTGAAATCCAAGCCCGGTTAAGACTAAAATTTGAGAAGGAGCGATGGCAACAATATCTTCAATATGTTTGTTTTGCTCTGTTAATCCGTTTGCGCCGAAGTAATCTCCAGGTAGGTAATGTTTTTGGGGCTTTATTATTGTTTTAGATTGTAGTTTCCCGCTCAATAAAATTGTATGAGAATAACTGACTTCGCCTTGGAGTGTGAGCAAATTATTTGGTTGGCATTGAATGATAATTCCGCAGCTATGAACAAATATTTTTGCCTCCTCAACCGATAAGCCATCAAGGATTGGTAAAATATTTGTTGGTGAGGCTTTTAACGTTCGGCAAAGAAAATCCCAGAGTGCGTCGGCACTAATTATTTGGCTATTCATAATATTTGAATTATTTTGAAAAGTTTCGTGAAACCAAGTAACTTTATCTAAATTTTTATTTGTTCTTTTGCGTGCTAGACGGTATAAAGGCGAACGAACACGACGGAAGTGGTCAACATCGTCAGCCAGCATAACAATAGGAAATAATAGTCCATAGCCACCATCAATAAAGTTTTCTGCATAGCGGTGCAGTCCCATTTGTTCATAGAGACGTAATAAATGCAGGTTGCAGCCACCAAACCCGAATTGAATATCATATTCAGCGAAGAGTTCATATGATTTTTTCATTAATAAATAGAGAAGAGGTGAGTTGCGAAAAGCTTTGTCTACCATTAATTTTGTCATTAGGGTTATATTTTCATTTTCTTCTAATCCCCCTAATTGAATAAATCTTTTTAAATCGAGAGTTTGAATGATATCTTTAGGAAATTTATTCGCTGGGGCAATATTTAGGCGGTTGACGCCAACGATTTTGCCAGATTTCTCAGCGTAGATATTGATAGCCCAATCGTCAAAAAGATCCGAAATCATTTTGTGATTTAGATCTGCGTCAATACGATGTTTATCCATTTCTTCAACGTAAACGTTATAGCGAAAATTGTAAACGGCCTCTTTTTCAGCGTTAGTTTGTGCTACCTTTAATAAAATTGTTGATTCATCATTTGTTAATAAATTCTGATTTTTTTGCATATGAATACCCCTTTGTTAATAAAATTTTTTTGATAGTTGTATAAAAGTTAAAGTTACATTTTCACCACCTCCAATTGTTTGATTATGGGTATGGAAAAATAATCCTTGTATTAACAAAAAAAGGGGTGTAAAATGCGACTAGGATTCAGATGGAATAAAAATATCACCTGAATCCTAGTCGCATTTTATTTAAAGGGATATCCTTTTTTACTTTCACTTATAGCAGATGAGAGGCTAGCGTAGGTTAATTATCGGATAAAAAATAAAAAGCTCATGCTTTCGCTTTTGTTCAAGCGAAAACATGAGCTTTTTATTAATTTTTGTGAGTCTAAAGGTCAAAGCAGATATGAAATGTAGTACCGAGGTTGCTAGTATCAATTTTTATATTGGCATTATGCCGAGCAGCAATTTGATAACATACGGATAGTCCTAAACCGGTACCAGTGTCTTTTGTAGTAAAAAAAGGAGTGCCAATATTGTTTAATATTTCCTCTGGGATTCCGGTTCCGTGATCGTGAATGGATAAAACTACTTGATTTTTGTTGTAAACGGTTTCTATGTGTAAAAAACCACCATTTTGCATAGCTTCAACTCCATTGCGAACAATGTTTAAAATAAGTTGGCGAATTTCATTTTCATCTAACGGAATTTTTGGTAATTCGGATAATTTTGTTTTTATTGTTACAAAATTATCTTTTGCTGTAGCTTCAAGTAGCGGTAATATAGTAAGAATAATATCATTTAGTACACACGGTTTAAGAAGAATTACTTTTTCTCGTGATGCGGATAAATATTCGGAGATGATAAGGTTTGCTCGATTTAATTCATCAATCATAAGTTTGAATTTATCATGGTCGCTTTGATATTTATTTTTTCGCGACATAAGCTGAAGATATCCCTTAACTGTTGTCATCGGATTGCGAATTTCATGGGCTACTGTTGCAGCCATATTGCGGACAGCACTCATTTTATCAAGAACTGATGAAAGTCTTTCTAGGTTTTTTCGCTCAGAAATATCGCGAATAATCCCTTGGATTCCGATAAATTGATTATTTCTATGATAAACAGGGACAACTTTTTGTTCTAGCCAAATAATTTTTTTGTTTTTATCAAAAATTCGTAACAGTAATGTATCCTGAATATTGTCTGGGGCTGAACGAATAAATCTTTCTATTAATTTTCTATCTTCAGGGTGGATGACTTTTAAATAAAAGGTTGGGTTTTTCATAAAGTCCTGAACTGTGTAGCCGGTTACTTGAAGAACAGCAGGACTAATATAATTAATTTTAAAGGTTGGATACATTTCAACATAATAAATAATATCCGATGCATTTTCTGCAAATAGGCGTGCTTCATGCTCCTTTTTTATTAAATCATTGCGAACTTTTTCGAAATAAACGAGTAAAGTTCCAATTCCAATGCAGAGGCGAAGCGTTCCCCCAATAATATAGCTGTAATTGGCGATAAGGGGTGAAAAAATATTAAATGGATATGATAAATTAAAGAGGTTCCATGCGATATAGGCAAATCCAGTAAAAAGGTGTCCGATTCCTTGAAGATTCTTTAATCGAATAAAAATTACGCCCATCCATAGGCCGATAGAGCTGCCGACAATTAGCGGAAATAAAAGTTTGATTTGTGGTGAAGGAGCAATCACATCGGTAAATGTATTTAAAACTGTTAGCAGGATAATACCACCAAATAGTTTTTGTTTGTCAAAAGGCTTCCCCATAAAGTCGTATATACCACGAACCAGCAAGAGACAACTAGCGATAATAAGAGATTGAAATACAAAAAAATTGAAGAAGGAGTCTTGCCAGGTTAATAATCCGGAATCAAAAAAAACGTAACGAGAAAAGAGAGTAGTCCAGGCAATTGCCCAAATACCAATGCAGCGTTCCTCATAGAGAAAGTAAAGATAGATATATATAACGACAATCATGGCTGTACCTGCTAATGAGGTTATCACGGGAATATTTATAGTCTCCATATAAACTCCTAAGTGTATTTGTAAAATTTTATGAAGTTGTACCAGTGTTATAAACTTCTTGATAAAATAAACATTTCCTGCCCGATTTATAGAAAATAAGAAAAAACATGTCAAAAAATTGGAGAAAATATATTTTTTTGTGAATTTATATATTTTTTTGTGGCTCTAAAAATATTTACTACTTCAAAGGAAATAAAATCTTTGTTAGCGCAATTAAATGATGAATTTGCTATTTTGAGGGTATATTAAGCTAAGATTGGTTAATTTCCTAAATAAGAGCGTCTAAGATTCAGCCGGAGTGAAAACTTCACCGAAATCAAGTCTTATTTTATCTTATTGAGATACAATTTTTTTTATGTTAGTATGAGCTTAATAAAGCGAGAAGGAAGATGATAAAATGACAGAATCGGAAATTTTGAGACGGATAGATCATACATTATTAAAAGCAGTTGCAACTTGGGAAGATATCGAGAAATTATGTGAAGAGGCGATTACATATAAGACTGCTTCTGTTTGCGTACCTCCATCCTATGTAAAAAGAATTCATAATAAATATGGGGATAAAATTAATATTTGTACGGTTATTGGATTTCCGCTTGGCTATAGCACTACTAAGGCTAAGTTGACGGAAGTTGAACAGGCTTTAGCTGATGGAGCGAATGAATTTGATATGGTAATTAACCTCACAGATGTAAAAAATGGTGATTATGATAAGGTTACAGAAGAAATTAGAACGTTAAAAAAAGCTGTTGGAACTAAAGTTCTCAAGGTGATTATTGAAACGTGCTCTTTAACAGAGCAGGAAAAGATTGCAATGTGCAAAGCAGTCACTGAGGCGGAAGCGGATTTTATTAAAACCTCGACTGGTTTTGGCATAGGTGGAGCTACACTTAATGATATTCGCTTATTTAAGCAGAATATTGGCAAGAATGTAAGGATTAAAGCAGCTGGTGGTATAAGGTCAATCGAGGATTTAGAGGCTTTTATCGGTGAAGGTTGCGACAGGATTGGGACGAGTTCTGCGGTTCAACTGTTTCGCAGTCAAGAAGCTTGGGATGAAAAGTAGCAATAGTAAGTATTAGTGGTGTGTGGACAGTAGAAATTAATTATTTTAGGGGGATGCCTAGTGAGAATGTATGATTTAATTGCAAAAAAACGTGATAATTTTGCTTTAAATGATAAAGAGATTGCATTTATGATTGACGGATATGTCGCAGGAAGTATTGCAGATTATCAAATGGCAGCAATGCTTATGGCAATCTATCTCAATGGGATGAGTGATAAAGAGTTAGCTATACTTACTGATTACATGTCGCGCTCCGGAGATTGCATTGATTTATCTGGAATCGAAGGAGTCAAAGTGGACAAGCATAGTACTGGTGGTGTAGGAGACAAGACAACGCTTGTGATTGCGCCGATTGTTGCGGCCTGTGGAGGTAAAGTTGCGAAGATGTCAGGGCGTGGACTTGGGCATACGGGTGGGACGGTTGATAAAATGGAAGCGATTCCACATATGCGGACCGCACTTAAAGAGCAAGAATTCTTTGATATTGTGAATAAACATGGGCTTAGTGTAATCGGGCAGACGGGAAATCTTGCACCTGCTGATAAAAAATTGTATGCATTGCGGGATGTAACGGCAACGGTAAGTAGCATTCCTCTAATCGCGGCATCCATTATGAGTAAAAAGCTAGCTGCAGGAAGCGATTGTATTCTGCTCGACGTCAAAAAAGGCAGTGGCGCATTTATGAAGACGATTGATGATGCGATTGAATTATCAGAAAAAATGGTGTCAATTGGAGCGGCGGCCGGAAAACGCACAGTTGCTTTGATTACGGATATGGATATTCCGCTTGGAAATGCGATTGGAAATTCTTTAGAAATTATTGAAGTTGTCGATACATTGAAAGGAAAAGGGCCGGAGGATTTGACGGAAGTCTGTTTGACGTTGGCTCAAAATATGCTGTATTTATCGGGAAAAGGAAGTCTGGAAGAATGCAAGAAAATGGCGGAAAAATCACTCCGAGACGGTTCGGCCTTTGATAAACTTGTTGCAATGGTAGATGCTCAAGGTGGAGATACAGGGGTAATTCTTAACACAGAGAAATTTGTTAAGGCGCCTTATTTACATGAAGTGATTGCTCAGCAAGAGGGATATATCGAAAAAATGGATACTGAAAAGTGTGGTATTGTTTCAGTGATTCTAGGTGCGGGCAGAGAAACGAAAGAAAGTGTGATTGATTTTTCAGCTGGAATCATCATGCGAAAAAAAGTTGGCAATTATGTCAAAGTTGGTGATGTGTTGGCTGTGTTTTATACTTCGAAAAAGGGGGTACTTGCGGATGCAGAATCTTTATATAAGGAAGCTTTAACGATTGGCACGCATAAGCCAGCGAAGGAACCTTTGATTTTTGCTCGCGTTGAGAAAGGTAAAGTAGAAAAATTTCATTCTTGAGGTGTTGATTTCATGAAAGAATTGATAGAGGCTGCAAGACGGGCTAGGGAAAATGCATATGTACCTTATTCGAATTTTAAAGTTGGGGCGGCGGTATTAACGGAGGATGGCAAGATTTATAGTGGATGTAATATAGAGAATGCCTCTTATGGAATGGCAAATTGTGCGGAACGAACAGCAATTTTTAAAGCAGTTTCTGAAGGTCAAACTAAATTTAAAGCTTTAGCGGTAATTGGCGATACGAAAGGTCCTATTTCACCTTGCGGTGCATGCAGGCAGGTAATTGCAGAATTTGGGATTCAAAAGATTGTCATGGCGAATTTAAACGGAGATGAAAAAGTTGTCTACTTAGATGAATTGCTCCCTTTTTCTTTTGCTAAGGCTGATTTGCAAAAGGGTAATTGGAAAAATACCGTGAGGATTTGAGGAGAAATATGAACGAATACCATTTAAAAGAAGTAAAAAAACGAGATGAAAAGTTAGTTTGTGAGTTGCTTCAAGTATGGCAGAAATCCGTGGAAGCAACGCATTTGTTTTTAACAGAAAAAGATGTTTATGAGTTAATCCCTTATGTAAAGATGGGGATCATGGGAATTGAAACGTTAATTATAGTACAAAGTCAAGATACTAAGGTGGTTGGCTTTATGGGAATAGAAAAAGAAAAAATCGAGATGCTGTTTCTTCATCCCGATTTTTTCAGACGCGGAATTGGTACAGGGCTAGTCAACTATGCGATTCGTAAATGCAAGGTAACGAGCGTAGATGTCAATGAGCAGAATCCGCAAGCATATGAGTTTTATCTTAGTGTTGGATTTAAGGTAGAAAGTAGGTCTGAACTAGATGAACAGGGGAGGGCTTTTCCTATTTTGCATTTAAAGCTGGAAGAACAAAGTTGTTAATTTAAAAAATATAATAAAATAACGTTTTATAAATAATAATTCTTATTTACGAATGAGAAAGAAAAGTGTATAATTTAGGAAATGGATGCTTAGTCAGAATGGAGTGAAAGAATGAAGGGGACAATTGTAGCAACATGGGTACGTACAGCAAGAAAGTTATGGGGAGAAAGTCTAGTTAGTGAAGTTTTGCGACAAATTGGCTATGGATCAGATCATGTCTTTTTACCGACGGAGGATATAGAGGATCACATACCTCAAAAAATGATACATTTAATTTCACAAAAGATGAGCTTGCCAATAAGTGATGTATGGCATGCAATAGGGAAAGATAATATAAAAACTTTTTTTGAAGCATATCCGGCTTTTTTTCAACGAAATAATTTGTATGCCTTTTTAGAATCTATGTATGATGTACATATTGAAGTTATGCGGATTATTCCTGGGGCAAAGCCGCCTGATCTGAGAATGCATGTTGTTTCAGGAAATGAAGCGATTTTTAGTTATAAATCAAAGCGAGCGATGTTCGATTATTTTCGGGGGCTTTTAGAAGGCGCAGCACAGCATTATAATGAAAAGATTGGGATTACGGTGTTGAAAAAGGAACGTGAAGAGTTAGAATTGAAACTTCGCTTTCCCTATGAGATTCATCGTATAAAAGCATATGAAATGAATTATGCTTTAAAATTTTTACCCGGGCTAGCTTCGAAATGTGGATTATTGACAGTGGCAATTGCATTTATTGCACTATTACCGTTACAGTTTTTGACGAATTCTATTCCTTTATGGGCAGCTTTGCCAGCAGGTTTAGCGGCATTTATAGGATGTTGGTTGGTTGCACGTCCGTTACAGGATATTGAAAATGAGGTGGATCAACTCTTACAGCATCAGTATTCTTCCTTAATGCAGATAAAAACGGGTGATGCTTTTGAGCGGATAGGAAATAAAATCAATACATATAAGCAAACAATACGTCGTGAGTTTACTGGATTTAAAGGGACGGGGGATGAACTAGATAGATATGGCGATGCATTTAATGCTTTAGCGGAGAAGATGAGTGGGACTTCTGATGAAATCACAAAGGTGGTAAATGACGTAGCGGCTTCAGCAATGCATGAGGCTGAAAATACAACCGAAGCAGTTGGAATTTTAAATGGGAATATTGAAACCTTTAAAGATGTAGTTAAAGAACAAATTGAAAATAATAAACAGCTAAAAGAGGCTGTTCTAGAAATTGATCATGGATTTTCAAATGTAAGAAATTCCAGTAATAAACTTAATGAAAGCATGGACAATTTTGCATTGGTAAAACAATCTGTAGAGGGATTGCGTACGCAAGCGAAAAAAATCACAATGATCACAAACACCGTTGCATCTATTGCGGGACAAACGAATCTTTTAGCGCTAAATGCGGCTATTGAAGCAGCGCGGGCGGGCGAACAAGGCAAGGGCTTTGCCGTTGTTGCCGAAGAGGTTAGAATGCTAGCAGAGCAGTCACAAGAACAGTCAAAAATTATTTCTGCGGATGTTCAGGTGATTACGCATACAATTGAAGACGTTGTGCGCCATGTCGATACAGAGTATGAAGTCCTAGCGCAGGAAAGTAGTCAGCTAATGGGCGTGGTTGACGATAATATGCGGTGCTTAAAAAATGTTCGTGGAGTTTCGGATAACATTGTGGATATGATTGATAAGCTTGAGCAAGAGATGCAGGGAATTCATGCTGTTTATAGCAAAATTGAGTCAATTGCAGCTATTTCAGAAGAGAATTCTGCGGCTACAGAGGAAGTTAGCGCATCTGTACATGTTTATAATGAAAAATTGCATGACATGATGGAAAAAATCACGGAATTTAAAAAGATGACGCAGCATTTTATTAAAGGAATTGAGCAATATAAAGTTTAGAGTTTTTACATAGATAAATAAAAAATGCACCTCACTTTGAGGTGCATTTTGTGCTTTTTACAAAAATAACATTGCTAAAATATATCCGATAATACAGCTTGTTCCAACAGAAATAATGCCGGGCATGATAAAGCTATGATTGATTACGAATTTACCGATTCTCGTTGTGCCAGAACGGTCAAATCCAATGCAGGCAAGATCACTTGCATAAGTAGGTAAGATAAAGTACCCGTAACAAGCGGAGAAAAATGCAACCATAATCTTGGGTTCCACGCCGAGATGCAACGCCATTGGAGCAATTGCTGTTAACGCTGCAGCTTGGCTGTTGACCAATTGCGAGACGATGAATAATACGAGTGCATATGCCCAATGATGCCCGACAATGAAATCGGCTAAATTCGTTTTGAGTAAAGTAAAATGTGCCGAAAAAAATGTATCAGCCATCCAAGCAATCCCGTAGATGGATACAATAGCAATCATGCCTGCTTGAAAGATATTGCTGTGAGAAATATCTGTAGGCTTTACTTTACAAGTCATTAAAATTAAAGCTCCTGCCATTAGCATAAGCATTTGAATGACTAGATTCATTGATAGTGGTTTTCCAGAATCGCTAAAAATCGGGCGAAGTTCTGGCATAGCACCAAAGATAACAACGACTAAAATTGCCAGAAAGAAGATTCCTATTGAAAGATAAGATTCTTTTGGCAACTTTTTCCCCAATAGACTTGTTGTATCGCCAAAAATGAATTTTCTTTCTTCTGGGTCTGCGATTCTTGCCTGAAAATCGGGGTCGATAGATAAATCTTTACCGCGCCTCATGCTCCACAAGCCTGCCACAAAAATACCGATGAATGTAGCCGGAACAGAGATGGATAATAATTGTAAGATGCCAATTCCTTCAATTCCATTTGCAGCAAAAATAGAGATCATTGAAACGACTGCAACGGATACAGGGGATGCCGCAATCCCAATTTGAGAGGCTATAGAAGCTACAGCCATTGGTCGTTCGGGGCGAATTCCTTGTTTGATTGCGATGTCATAAATAATTGGAAACATTGTGTAAACAACATGCCCTGTACCACAAAGTATTGTTAATAGCCATGTAGTTAATGGAGCTAAGATTGTTATATACGAAGGATGGCGTCTTAGCAAATGTTCAGCGTATTGAAGCAGTACGTTTAGTCCACCGGCAGTTTGCAAGATGGAAGCAGCACTGATTACGGCTAAAATTGTTAAGATTACATCAACAGGTGGTTTGCCAGGCTGCATGTCAAACCCAAAGGTAAGGGTAAAGATTCCGAACCCACTAATCAGTCCGAGTCCGATACCGCCAAACCTAGTACCGACGACTAGACAGGCAAGTATTACACAGAGTTGTAAAGTGATCAAAAAAGTTCCTCCCTATGGATATCGATTTAACCGCGTTTTTTTAGAAAACGCATCAGTTTTTCGCGTGAATCATTGACAATTAGCTCCTGAGGAAAGTTTAGCTCTTCAATTAATTGCCAAGCATATTGATGATTGCCTACACCCATTTCGGAATGTGCGTCGCTGTCTAAAATAACCGATGCATTGTGTTTTTGACATAATGTAAGTATTCTTCGATTATTTTCTAAAGCGCCTGGACGATTGCTCGTTGGACGCATAGAACTATTATTGATTTCAAGTAAAACGTTATATTTTTTTGCTGCGAGAACGATGGCTTCATAGTCTAATTCATAATTCCCATTATCGGGATGACCGATGATGTTCACATATGGATTTTTCATTGCATTAATCATTGCTTTGGTGTTTTGTTCTTTATTTGTAGGCGGACAGCACATTTCATGAAAGCTGGCAATTGCATAGTCAATCCGCGATAATAGCTCTTCTGGCAAGTCAATGCTGCCTTGTTCATCGAGAATATTCAATTCTGCCCCGAGGAATAGTTCAATGCCATAAGCACTGCGGTCGATAACTTCAAGGTTATAAAAATAAAATGGATGGCACGTGCCGGGCATGTTTGGTGCATGTTCAGCAATTCCTAAGATTTCTAATCCTTTGGCTTTTGCAGCAAGTGCCATTTCACGAATTGTATTATAAGCATGCCCACTGGCAATTGTATGAGTATGCATATCTAAAATATCTTTCATAGTGATTCATCCTTTGCGTGAATTCTTTTTTTATAAGTGTAAATATTGTCTAAAAAGATACTATAGCTTTCAACAGGCTTTGTCAATTTGCACACAGATAATTATTATATTTTATTTTTGCTAGGCTAATCAAGAGTAATATTTGGTATTTTTTATTGGCGATAAACCTTCTTAGTGATAAAATAGCCATATTCGGGAGATTTTATGAATACTTTAAATAGGAAAGTGAGTGCAAAAAAATGGACGATTCTGGATATACGAGCATTGATATTGGCAGAGCAGCATTAAAAATTGCCGTCACAGCAAGTCGCATAGAAGAAAATGAAGTAAAACGGATATTGAATACGCAGGGGATTCAAGCGACTGCTGTAGATTTTGGTGGTGAATTTGTACATTCCATTGGGAAAATTGTTGAGCGGGCAGTTGTAGCTGCGCAAAGGCAAGGTTTAGTTCCAAATAATCATGTTGGTGCGGGGGCTGTCGCAGGTGCGGCAGCTGCGGCATTAGAACAAGTTAAAACAAAAGCGATTGGATTTAATGTAGGCGGAAAAATTGGAATTGCGCGTTACGATGAACATTTGTGTGTAGCGATTTATATGGGCGTCGGTATATTGAATCTAAATGAGCTGTGTGTAGGGCTGGCGCATCGATCGTTGACTAATGCACAGATCTAGGATTAAGGGAATATTTTATAAGAGGGTTACTTTATCCGGTCTAAAAGACATGGTATAATCGGGTTAATTATTATGGACGGATTTGGAGGTTTGAAAAATGCGGCACAGTAAGTTATTTATTTTATTTATTGGATGTATCTTTATTTCTCTATTCATCACAGGTTGTGATAAAAATTCGCAACTTAAGGAAAATGCTCCCGTTGTGAAAACGATGGTTGTAGGGATGACCGATAAAAATGATTCGTCTGTTTATGCTGGAGAAGTTAAAGGACGTTATGAAAGTCAGCTTGCTTTTCAAGTTGGAGGGAAAATCATTACTCGTAATATTGATTTAGGGACACGCGTCAGCAAAGGGGATTTGCTAATGGCGATTGATGCCAAGGACGTTGTACAGACAGCAAATATTGGGGCTGCACAAGTGGAATCGGCCCGTGCACAATTAGCTTTAGCGGAGGCAAATTTAGCGCGCTATCGTCAACTTTATGAACAAGCAGCAATTAGCCTTGCACAATATGAGCAATATAAAACAACTTATGAGTCAGCGCTAGCTACATTAAAGCAAGCACAGGCACAAGCAGCGCAAGGCAGTAATGCACTAGAATATAGTCAGCTTTTAGCCGATGCAGATGGTGTAATCGCAGCGATCCAAGGGGAAGTAGGACAAGTGGTAGCTGCAGGCCAGAGCATGGTTACTCTGGTGAAGGATGGAGAATTGGAAGTTGAAATTAATATCCCGGAAGGTCGAATAAAGGATGTTAAGGTGGGTGAATCAGCAACAATCTCCTTTTGGGCGTTAAACAATGTGGTTGTCAGCGGTACGATTCGAGAGATTTCTCCAATTGCGGATCCTGTTGCGCGAACTTATAAAGTTCGAATTACGCTATTAAATTTGCCGGATACTATAAGTTTAGGTATGACAGCCAGTGCAAGATTAAATAATGTAGACACGGATGTAAATTATTATGTTGTTCCTTTATCTGCGATTTATCAAACGGATGATAGTCCGAAAGTTTGGATTATTAAAGATAATCAAGTGAAATTACAGGCGGTAGTCATTGAAAATTTTGCTGATAACGCAGTGAAAGTTACAGGAGGTCTACATGCTGGAGATGTTATTGTAACCGCAGGTGTGCATAAATTGCATGAAGGCCAGGAAGTTCGGTTGGCAGGTGAGACCAAATGAAGGGATTTAACTTAACAGAAATCGCTTTAAAAAATAAATCGCTCGTTTATTATTTCATTATCGTAACTTTTATTATGGGGATTTTTTCGTATGAAAAATTAGGGCGAATGGAGGACCCTGACTTTGTCATTCGGCAAATGGTAGTATCTGTTGCTTGGCCTGGCGCAAGTGCCAGGGAAGTTGAAGAACAAGTTACCGATAAATTGGAGAAGAAATTGCAGGATATTCCTGGACTTGATTATCTAGAGAGTAAATCTTATCCGGGCAAGGCGGTTATTTATGTAACACTTGTTGAGGATTTTCCGAAAGAATCAATAAAATCTTCTTGGTTCAATGCGAGAAATTTAGTAAATGATATCAAAGTTGACCTGCCAGAAGGTGTTGTCGGTCCATTTTTTAATGATAGTTTTGATGATGTATTTGGGTCAATCTATGCTTTGACGGGAGACGGATATTCGTATGAGGAAATGCGGGTAGAGGCAGAGCGAATTCGACGTACTTTATTGAATTTGAATAATGTAAAGAAAGTTGAACTCATTGGCGAACAACCGGAGAAAATATATGTAGAAGTTGAAACGAGTAAATTAGCGCAGCTTGGAATTTCACCTGACTTAATCGCTTCCGTTTTAAAAAATCAAAATGCCATGAATCCGGCCGGGATGGTGGAAACTCAGACCGATGATGTTTATATGCGTGTGACTGGTCAGTTTGATAGCGTTGAAGCAATTCAAAACCTAGCGATTCGTGCCAATGGCAAGACGTTTCGTCTTGGGGATATTGCAACCGTAGAAAGAAAATATGTAGAGCCGGCAGAACCCAAAATGTATTTTAACGGACACCCAGCAATTGGGATTGCGCTTTCGATGTCAGAAGGTGGTAATATTCTAAAGCTGGGCGATGATCTTTCTAAAACAGTAGATCAAATTAGTAAAGATTTGCCGCTTGGATTAGAGTTGAATCAAGTTTCGAATCAACCGAAAGTAGTAAAAAATTCGATTGGCGAATTTGTCAGAACTCTTTTGGAAGCGATTGCAATCGTTTTACTTGTAAGCTTTCTAAGCTTAGGAGTACGTACTGGTCTTGTTGTAGCTGGCTGTATCCCTTTAGTTATTGCTGGTGTATTTTTAGCAATGTATATGCTTAATATTTCGTTACATAAAGTTTCGTTGGGGGCGCTTATTATTGCATTGGGACTTTTAGTTGATGATGCGATTATTGCCGTGGAAATGATGGCAGTGAAATTAGAACAAGGGTATGAACGATTTGAAGCAGCTTGCTATGCCTATACGGTAACTGCTGTTCCAATGCTTACAGGAACGTTGATTACTTGTGCAGGGTTTATTCCCGTAGGCTTTTCTAAAGGAATGTCAGCAGAATTTACTTCTTCGCTATTCCCCGTAATCTCTATTGCGCTCATTATTTCATGGATTGTTTCTGTTATGGTAGCGCCATTATTTGGCTATTACTTAATTCGAGTAAAAGTGCATCAAGAAGATAAAGACCCTTATCAAAGTAAATTTTATAAATTCTTTCGCAATCTATTGACTTGGTGTTTGCGTCATCGCGTACTAGTCATAGGGTGTACGATTATTTGCTTTATTGGGTCGATTGGCTTATTAAAACTTGTAAAACAAGAATTTTTCCCGCCTTCAACGCGTCCGGAGATTATCGTTTCTTTGACTTTGCCAGAGGGGGCGTCAATGAAAGCTACGGATATGACAGCAAATCGTTTTGCTGCGATGCTTGACGGATTGGATGGCATTGAAAATTATAGTTATTATGCAGGTGAGGGATCTCCACGATTTGTTCTAACAATGACACCGGAATTGCCGGCGACGAATTTTGCACAATTTATCGTTGTTGCGAAAGACAATGAAGCAAGAGAAAAGCTTATTGCAAAGTTCCAACAATCATTTTCAGAGGAGTTTTCAAATGTCATTGGGAATATTCGGTTGATTCAAACTGGACCACCAGCGGAGTATCCAGTAATGTTTAGAGTTAGTGGATATGAACACGAAAAAGTTCGTGAAATAGCCGATGAAGTTTCTAATATTATGGTTACAAATGATAAAGTAAAAGAAGTAAAGTTTAATTGGAAAGAAAAGAGCAAAGTTATGCATCTTGATTTAGATCAAGATAAATTAAGAAATTTGGGTATTGATGCAAAAACTTTTTCACTTAGCTTGCAAACGCAATTGTCAGGTGCAGCGATAGCTGAATATTACGAAGGCGACAAAACAGTGGATATCGTTTTTAGAATGAGTAGCGATGCACGTGGAGATTTATCAAAAATTAAAGATATGCCGATTTATATTGGAAACCGTTATGTTCCATTAGAACAAATTGCAAAAGTCAGCTATTCAGCAGAAGATGGAAAAATTGCAAGGCGTGATTTGAAACCGGCAATTACACTTGGAGCAAATATTATCGATGGCGTAACAGGAAATGACGTTGCGAATGAAATTTTACAAAAAATAAAAGGGCTTCAAGATAATCTGCCACCGGGGTATACAATTGAGTCAGCAGGTGCGTTAGAAAGTAGCGATAAATCTATTGAATTTATGATGGTGCCAATTCCGGCAATGATTATTGTAATTATTACTCTATTGATGTTCCAGTTGAAACGGATGTCGCTGATGTTTATTACGTTAATGACGGCACCGCTTGGGATTATTGGAGTTGCGACAAGTATGCTCATTACCAATCAGTCTATGGGCTTTGTTGCAGAACTTGGGGTGTTAGCGTTAAGTGGAATGATTATTCGAAATTCCGTTATTCTAATTGATCAAATTGAAAAGCATATTGCTGATGGTGAAGATCCATGGCATGCAATTATTGATTCGGCAATTTTGCGGTTTAGACCGATTATGCTGACCGCAGCAGCGGCAATTTTAGGCATGATTCCATTGATGCGCAGTAATTTCTGGGGCCCGATGGCAGTTGCGATTGCAGGGGGGTTATTCTGTGCAACTGTACTTACCCTCTTGGTATTGCCAACGATGTATGCGGCGTGGTTTAAAGTAAAAGAAGAAAATGAATAAAATAAAAAAGTTCACTTCCGAAATGAAGTGAACTTTTTTCATATAAAAGAACTCTATGTATAAGATTTACTTAGCATTTTAGATGATAGCGATGTGTAGACAGTAATCGCTTCATATAGCTAGCGCCAATTTTTTGTTTATAGCCAAGGATTTCACAAGCTTTTTTTATTTTGTCGCATTCGCAAATATTCTCAAAGTCTATTTCGATGATGTTGTTCGTAAAACCACGTTCGAAAATTTCCTCTTCGATATACTTGCAAACAAAACGTAATTCTGGATTCGCAATTTCATCAATAACAGCTCTTTTCACGCCGAAGACTCCTTTTCTTTAACAATAAAAAAACGCAGACTGACCCATTAATAAATGGCGTTACTGCGTGATTATCAACAAATCTCGGATAATCATATCCTATAATCTTACTTATAATGATATTATATATAATTTTTCGTCAAGTGTAAATTGTTAATTTCTGTTTCGTAACAGAAATTTTACAAATTTTTTGCTTTAATACGTTAAATTTATTTTCCAGTGCCGATTCGGATAATTTTATCTTCTGCGGAGTAGGTATCGACATAGAGGAGTTCACGGCTCACTTCTTGTCCTTGATAGCTTTTTATGCGGTAAGAGGATACAACATAGCCTTCTTGCCCGGGATCTGCAATAAATCTTGCTCCTTTCGATAAGGAAGGGTCTGTTTGTTCAACGACTGCTGGAGGGATGACTTTATCAATAGAAGAAGCAAGGCTAATCGTTTCTTTTGAAAGGCTTTGATGATTACCGAGTATATAAATTGTTAAGGTATTGTTCGCAACTTTTGTTAGAAGATAAATACTATTTGGTAATGTATTTTGAAAGGTGAAATCAATCAAATTATCGGCAACGGTGGCATCTAGTCCAAAAGGTACATAGCCTAGAGGGTGAAAGTGCGGAGTCCGATTCATAGGTTTTAAGTCGGCAAGCAATATCGCATTATAAAGTGTGCTGCTTACTTGACAAACGCCGCCACCGATATCGGGAACGCTTTTGCCGTTAATAAGGACAGGCGCTTCTTTAAATCCAGCCTCTGCAACACGTAACCCGACATGTTCATTAAAAGAAAAGATTTCGCCGGACACAATGCAATGCTTATCAATGCTTTTAGCTGCAATACGAATATTTTCAGAACGATTTTCATTTTCTGCATTAAATTGTGAAGAGTACTCTGTAAGTAAAGTATCAATTTGCTTTAATGCATCAGCGGTGACCTGAGGGGAAGAGATTTCTACATCGAGATGAACGATTAGGGGTAATTGTTTTTTTAATGCATCGAGGCTACAATCGTTCATCAATTTATCAAAATTAGGTTTTTGTCCAATTTTTTCAGGGATAATCGTGACTTTTTCGCCGTCTAATTGACAATATGCATCTTCCGTATCTTGTCCAGATTGCGCATGTACTTTTTTTAGGACTGCTGTGAGTTTTGTTTTATTACAGCGAAATTCCGGTTCTATAATAATTCCAGAAGAAAAACATTGAATTTGCTCATAAATTCGCTTAAAAATGTTGGGATTTCGCCCGATGGAAAAAGCTTTTTGAGCCGTAGCTGCACTATCCAGTTCTAAATCAATTTGGTCAGCAGTGATTGACCAGCTTTTATTGTTGCAATCTATTTTTATCACTGGTGCAGGAACGATTTTTTCTTGAAAGTAGGTTTGTAAATTTGCCTCTGCTTCAGTGGTTGTCAAGCTGCTAACATGTACGAGAGGAGTGGAAACTCCAAAAAATATGCGATTGGAATTTAACAATGCAAGTCCGGTAGTAAATAAAATCGTTAAAGTAAAGAGAATAGCCATACAGAGAAAAAGTAGAGCTACTAAGGCCTTTTGGTTAAAAATTAACTTTTTAATGAGATTTCCTCTTTTCTGAAGTAAGGGATGCTAGTCATCTTAAAATGCAAATGGAGTTAAAATCCCCCTGCATTAAGGTGGGGTTATTGAAGGCATAACGCGAGTTCAGGAATTTTTTTTGATAAAGTAGCTTTTTGTAGAACTTCTTGCGTAACTTCGCCGCCAGCTTCAATAATGACAACACCACTATCCGTTGTTAAGCGAAACTTTGCGCGGTGTCCAAGCAAAGTCTTTTTGTATTCGTCATCTGACATATGATTTGGTTTAATAAAGGAAGTTGCTTTCATTAATGGTGGATGGATTGGGGCTGGATCAATTTGATTCGATTTTAAAATTTTGCTTTGCTGTGCAAGCGGTGTGGGCTTAATCGGTTCTGGCGCAATTGGCTCAATTTCTACGTTTTCAATAATTGTAACATGTTTGCCATACGTAGAAATTTTATCAGCAGCTAAGGTGACAACTACGTTGTGACTATTCATAATTTCGCATTCTGCAATTTTACCGGCGTCATCAATCATAATTTCCGTTACTTTTCCGTAAAGGCGGCCTGTTTTTGTAATGACCTTTGTACCGATTATTTTTATATTTTCTACTAATAGTGGTTCATAATCTGCACCTTCCGTTAATGGAATAATGTCCGTATCATTCATAATGGTAATTGCATCGTTGCCGATTGCTGTAATTGCATCAAATGGTAAGATTTTAGCTCCGCGAAACCACTCGTCGTCTTCAATGAGAATACCTGCAACAATTCCTTTATTCGCATCAATCATTAGACCTTTACTTGTGCCAAGTTCACTACATTCTATAATACTTATGATAGGTAAACCTAGAATATTTATACTTTTTTTCATGTAAAATCCTCCTACTTTTTATATGAATAAATTTTTGTTCGATACTTTATCCGATGACTAACCTGCGCTAAGATTTCTAATTATGGGAGTTAAAAAAGCAGTTAAGTCTCTGGATAAGGGTGACTAGAACCCAGGTGGAGTAAAACTCCACCTGGATCAAGCCTACTTTATATAAAGAAAATAATTCGACAATTTTAACGAAAAACCTGTATCAATTTCTAATTTTTAGGTGGGGATGGTCGAAAATGATGAGATAAAGTATAATGAGAATATAACTCAAAATAAGATTTTCTTACGGAAGATCTTGAACAATGGCGTTATAATCTGTGCAGGAAGTGAGGCGGGAGTTTTGTTTGAAAAACAAGCGGTAGTTTATCACGAGAGTGGGCTGCATACAAGGGTTGCTGCAATGATTGTGCAAAAATCACATGAAATATATCAATCACGTCAATGCAAGTTATATATTCGCAGTAAGGATAGTGAGCGAATTGAGATTCGAACCTTAATGTCTTTGGTTGCATTAAAGATTGGCTGTGGAGATTCTATTTGGGTTTCTACAGATGACGATAAACAATTCTCAGCAGTTGAAGAGATGGTTACTTTTCTTGAAGGAGATTTTAATTTAGGAAATTCTTCGGCGTTAAAAGAGGTTGACCAACTTTTACACGAAAATGCATTTACGGCAGAACAGATTTTCTCTAGTATGGCGAATGGTTTAATTGTAACTAATCAAGAAGATATTATAACTGTTTGCAACCCAGCAGCAGAGCGTCTTATTGGTATCCCCGCGACTAAAGCAATCGGAAAGAGAGTTTATGATGTCGTACCAAATACGAGAATGCATATTGTCAATCAGACTGGGTTAGGTGAAATCGCATCTAGACAAGCGATTAATGGTGCAATGACGTTAACGAATCGTACGCCGATAATTATTGATGGAGAGGTCCGCGGAACAACGGCAATTTTTGAAGACGTATCGGCGCTTGAAAAAGTTACGTGGGAATTTTATGAAGTTAAAGAAATGCAAGAAAGATTACAACTTATTTTGGAAACTGTGCAAGATGGTATCTGCGTATTAAATAAAGTTGGCGAGATTATTTATGCGAATCCCGCGTATTTGAAAATTGTGGATCGAAAAAGTGCTGAATTAATTGGGAAAAATATTCGGGAAATATCGCCAAATGGTGTAAGAAATACAGTTCTAAAGACAGGAAAACAGCAAATGGGCAGTATTGTAAAAAAGAAAAATGGTGTTACTGTCGTAGCGAATACAAATCCGATTATGGTCGATGGCGAGATTGCTGGCGTCGTATCTGTTGTGAAAAAAATTACGGAAGTGCAAGAGTTAATGGAGAAACTAATGAAAGTTTCTGCGAAAGCGGAGTATTTGGAACAGGAACTTTTGCGTACGAAAAAAAATAACAAAGCGTTTGCTCATTATATCGGTTCGAGTGGTAAAGTTGTTGATGTATTGGCAATGGCGGTAAAAGCTGCAAAAAGTAGTGCTACGGTATTGATTCGAGGCGAAAGTGGTACGGGGAAAGAATTGATTGCCGAGGGGATTCATTATGCAAGCAGTAGAGCGCAAGGTCCATTTATTCGTGTAAATTGTGGAGCAATTCCATCTGCGTTACTTGAAAGCGAATTGTTTGGTCACGAAAAAGGTGCGTTTACCGGTGCAACGAAACGGAAACTTGGAAAGTTTGAATTAGCGAACAACGGTACAATTTTTCTTGATGAAATTGGCGATATGGACAGGAATATGCAAGTAAAGCTGTTAAGGGCTTTGCAGCAACGCGAGTTTTATCGTGTTGGTGGCGAAACGTCGGTTAAAGTGAATGTGCGAATTATTGCCGCTACGAATCGAAATTTAGAAGAAATGTTGGAGAAGGAAACATTTCGCGATGATTTATATTATCGTTTGAATGTAATTCCACTTTTTTTACCACCACTTAGAGAACGAGCACAGGATATCCCTTTATTAATTGAACATTTTATTGGAAAAATCAGCAATGAGATGCATAAACCAATAAAAGGAATCACGACGGAGGCTCTAGATGTTTTAGTTGATTATCGTTGGCCGGGGAATGTCCGGGAGTTGGAAAATATCATGGAACGAGTGATTACTTTGATGGATGTAGAATATATTTCACTAGAGCATCTGCCTTCCTATATTCGAGGTGAAACAGTAGTTAGAGAGGTCAAAAGAATTGAGGCGACTAGACGAGGTGCATTTGATGATAATATAGTGTTGCCTTGGGAAGAGTATGAAAAACAAATTATCAGCAATGCATTAAAAAAATGTGGAAGTTTTAATGCTGCAGGAAAAATGTTGAAATTAACACATAAGACAGTTGCAACAAAAGCAAAAAAATACGGGTTAACGAAAGAGTAGCTTGATAAAAAATATCAACGCCTAGTAAAAAGTATCAATATTAGAAGAAATATTGATACTTTTTACTAGGTGTTTTGGGTTTTATAGGATAAATGAATTATTTTTCTGGGAAAAACAAAGAAATATCTTATTTATAGATGGTGTTCGGGGCGAGATAAATCAAGAGGGAAAAGGAGTTTTTTCAAATTTTTCAAACTTTATTGTCGAATTCGACTGCGTTTGGCACGCTGCTTGCAATATATATTAAGTGAAAGTCACGGTACTATAGTGAACAAAATTTTTTTATAGGGAGAGATGGAGAGATGAAAAAAATTATTAATGTTCCTGAAAATGTTGTTGAAGAAATGCTTCAAGGTATGGTCGCAGCACATCCTCAATATTTGAAAAGAGTTGAAGGTGCAGATGTTGTAGTTAGAGTGAAAAAAGGTGAAAAAGTAGCTTTAGTAAGTGGTGGTGGTAGTGGTCACGAACCTTCACATGGTGGGTTTGTAGGTAAAGGTATGTTAGATGGCGCTGTTGCTGGTGCTGTGTTTACATCGCCAACACCAGATCAAGTATATGAAGCAGTAAAAGCTGTTGATAGTGGAAAAGGTGTTTTGCTTGTAATTAAAAATTACACTGGTGACGTAATGAACTTTGAAATGGCAGCAGAAATGGCAGCCGCTGATGGGATTGAAGTAGAAAAAGTTGTTGTAGCTGATGACGTTGCAGTAGAGAACAGTACATGGACAGTTGGCCGTCGTGGTATTGCGGGTACAGTGTTTGTGCATAAGATTGCTGGAGCAAAAGCTGAAGCTGGAGGCTCGCTTGCAGAAGTGAAAGAAGTTGCAGAAAAAGTAATTGCAAATGTTCGGTCAATGGGTATGGCTTTATCGCCTTGTACAGTTCCAGCAGCAGGAAAACCAAGTTTTGAACTAGGTGAAAAAGAAGTAGAAATTGGTATGGGTATTCATGGGGAACCAGGTACACATCGTGAAGAAATCAAAACTGCGGATGAAATCGTTACGCACTTACTTGATAAAATTTTGGCAGAGGATATCGTTCATAGTGGCGATGAAGTTGCAGTACTGGTAAATGGTCTTGGAGCAACTCCACTTATGGAACTTTATGTAGCAAATCGTAAAGTAGCAGAAATATTAGCTGAAAAAGGAATTGAGACAGTAAAAACTTTTGTTGGTAATTATATGACTTCTCTCGAAATGGCAGGTTTCTCTATTAGTGTTCTAAAACTAGATGCGGAAATGAAAAAATTGTTGTTAGCACCAGCGGATACTCCGGCGTTAGTTCAATTTTAATTATTTTAATTAACATGATTAGGGCTTGTGCTAATGTGATGTTGGAACAAGCCCCTTTTTATAACACAGGCTAATTTTTGTGATAAAGCATATTCTTTAGTGAAGTTGCTTAGTTTATTGTTTGTGTGGATATAAAATAAAAAACTGCAAATAATACAACATATTATTTGCAACGGAAAAGGAAGAGAAATTTATGGCTGAGATAAATGAAGTAATTGGAGTTGTAGGAAAAGCGGTTATTGCACAAAAAGAATTTTTGACTGCACTTGATCAAGCGATTGGTGATGGGGATCATGGAATTAATATGGCGCGTGGCTTTGAAGCGGTAGAGAAGAAGCTTGAAGTGCTTGGTGAAGGCGAAGATATCGGTGCGGTTTTAAAAACTGTAGGTATGACACTTATCTCAAGTGTTGGTGGAGCGGCAGGCCCTCTATATGGTACAGCTTTTATGCGTGCGGCAGTCCCAGCAACGGGAAAATTTGCATTAGATGTAGACACCGCGGAACAAATGATTGCTGCAGCTGTAAAGGGGATTCAAGATCGCGGCAAAGCTGTAAAAGGTGAAAAAACAATGCTGGATGTATTTATTCCAGTCCATGAATGTTTTATTGAAGGAAAAGAAAAAGGCAAATCATTATTAGAATGTTTAGAAGCTTCGGTTAAGGCAGCAGAAGATGGGGTAGAATACACAAAGACAATTATTGCAACTAAAGGCAGAGCGAGTTATGTTGGCGAACGCAGTATTGGTCATCAAGATGCAGGAGCAACTTCACTTACTGTAATGATTAAAGCTTTGTATGATTATTACAAAAAGTAAAAAGTGGGGTGGTAAGTATGGTTGGTATTGTAATCGTATCACATAGTGCAAAAGTAGCAGAAGGAATTAAAGAAATGGCGATGCAAATGTCGCGCCCAGAACAAAAAATCATTGCAGCTGGTGGTATGGAGGACGGAGGAATCGGTACTGATGCAATGAAAATTCAAGCTGCAATTGAGGCTGCGGATGATGGTAGTGGTGTACTTGTCTTAGTGGATTTAGGAAGTGCAGTTTTAAGTACTGATGTTGCATTGGAACTCGTAGATGAAGAATTAAAAGAAAGAGTAAAAGTAGCAGATACTCCAATTTTAGAAGGGGCAATTAGCGCAGCCGTAGAGGCTTCATTAGGAAGTCCGCTTGATACTGTTGTTGCTACGGCTGAAGGCGCCAGAAAGTTGCAAAAATTATAATTTTAGATTTTACAAATAAAAAGGCAAGAAGAGAATAGGAGAATACAATCATGGAACAAAAAGTTATTATTGTGAATGAAACAGGAATTCATGCTAGACCGGCGTCGATGTTTGTTCAGGCAGCTGCAAAATTTAAAAGTAAAATTACGGTAACTGCAAAAGGGAAAACGGTGGATGCAAAAAGTATCTTAATGATTATGGGAATGGGACTTACGAAAGGGACTGAACTTACGATTAAAGCAGAAGGCGCGGATGCAGAAGATGCGGTAAAAGCTTTAGTTGAATTAGTTGAATCTAAATTCGGAGAATAGAATAGAGACTGTTGGAAAGGTAGGTTATAGTTATGCCAGATGTATTACAAGGCAAGGGTGTTATTTCTGGAATTGCTATCGGCAAAGTCATGCTCGTAAGTCAAAATATAGACGGATATCTTGCTGCGTATGATGCTGGTGATAGTGAGTCTGAAATTCAAAAAGTCCACGAAGCAATTCGTAACGTTGTTGCTGATTTGGAAGCTAGTGTTGAAATGCTTAAAGCAAAAGAATCTATAGATAGAGCGGCGATTATGGAAGCTCATCTTATGATGGCACAGGATTCATCACTTGAAAGCGCAATTATTGATAAGGTTACGAGTACGGGGTCAGCGCCAAGGGCGATTTTAGATGCAAGTGAAGAATATGCGGCGATGTTTGAAGCAATGGATGATGCGTATTTGAAGGAACGGGCGGTAGATATCCGCGATGTTGGAAGGCGAATCGCGAAACGGTTACTCGGTGTGCCTGAGCCTGAGCTTGGTGATGAGGCAGTAATCCTTTGTGGGCATGAGATAGAGCCTTCCGTTATAGCAAATATCCCATCTAACAAAATTGGCGGTGTTATTTTAGGACAGGGGAGTACGACTTGTCATGCTGTTATTATTGCCAAAGCGCGGGCGATTACAACAGTTGTAGGTTTAGGCAAAAAAGTTGAAGCGATTAAAGATGGCACAATGGTATTAATTGATGGTGACGAAGGAGAAGTATTAATTAATCCTGATGAACGGACGATTACCAGTTATCAAAAACGATTGGAAGAGCAAAAGCGTCAGCAAGAACATTATGCACAGCTAGCACCATTGCCAGCGATTACAACAGATGGTGTGAAAGTGCAGCTTGCTGCAAATATTGGAAGCGCCGACGATGTGAAATCAGCACTTACTTATGGTTGTGAAGGTGTTGGATTATTTAGAACAGAATTTGTATTTATGGGAAAAGAAAATATTCCGACGGAAGAAGATCAATATCTCGCTTATAAAAAAGCTGTAGAAAAATGTGCAGGTAATATCTGTGTAATTAGAACGATGGATATTGGTGGAGATAAACCACTCGCATATCTTGATGTACCACCGGAAGATAACCCGTTTTTGGGTTGGCGGGCACTACGGATCAGTTTAACTAGAGAAGATTTATTTATTCCGCAATTAAAAGCAATTTTACGTGCAGGTGTTTATGGAAAAGCAGCAATTATGTTGCCGATGGTTATCAGTGTTACAGAAATCAATCAGGTGAAAACTCTGCTTGAAAAAGCAAAAAATGAATTGATTGCAGAAGGAAAAGAATATTCTGAGGATGTATCTTTAGGTATCATGGTAGAGACTCCAGCTGCAGCAGTTATGGCACCCGTTCTGGCAAAACATGTAGATTTCTTTAGCATTGGGACGAATGATTTGGTTCAATATACACTTGCGGTAGATAGAGTAAATCATAATGTTGCTTATTTATATAGCCATTTCCATCCAGCTGTTTTGCGTTTAATTTATACGACGATTAAAGCAGCTAGAGATCATAATATTTGGGCTGGTATGTGCGGTGAAATGGCGAGTGATCCAGCTGCCGCAGTATTGCTTTTAGGCATGGGAATTCATGAGCTTAGCATGAGTGCACCATCTATTCCTAAAGTAAAAGAAAAAATCCGTAAAATTAGTTTTGAAGAAGCAAAAGTTATCCTAGAAGCAGTTCTACAATTAGAGACTGCCGAAGAAGTAAAAGAGTATCTGAAGAATAATCTATAAAATAAGGTTGGGATTTAGTGGAGTTTTGATTTTATCTAAATCTTAGCCGAACTTATTCCCAAAATAAATAAAAAGCGTTTGCAGCACAGTGCTTGTAAACGCTTTTTATTTATAAAGGAAAAGTAATTTCAAAAGTTGTGCCTGTGGGAGTTGAAACGACATTAATTTCAGCTTGATGTAAGTTTGCGATATTGTAACAAATACATAGACCTAACCCTGAATTCATCTCTTTGGTTGTAAAAAATGGTTGACCAATATTTTTAAGAAATTCTTCTGGAATTCCAAAACCTTCATCTTGAATAGTTAGAATGACTGAATTTGGTGTTGCAAGGGTGATGATTGTTAATGTACCAGTGTAGGGCATGGCATCAAAGGCGTTTGTAGCTAAATTAATGAGAAGCTGTTTAATCTGGCTTATATCAAGCATTTGATCGGGTAGTGGGTTTAAATTTAAATGAATGTTTATTCTGCGGGATCCATCAAGGTTGCAAGCTTTTGTATTTAAAATAGATTGAATATCTATAATAATGTCATTTAGGTTGCTTTTTGTCAGCTCAAGATTTTTTTGCTTACTTAGTAATAAATATTGTTGAATAAATTTATTGCAGCTTTCTATTTCGTTTAATGCAAGACGTAATTTACTGCGTTGCTTTTCAAATTCGGGTTTTATATAAAAGAGCTGCAAATAGCCGGAAATTGTAGTTAAAGGATTTCGGACACGATCGGCTACCTCTGTTGCCATTTGACCGATGATTTTCATATTGTTTAAGTGAAGCATTTCTTTATCTAGAGAGCGCTTTAGACTGATATCGCGAATAAGCGATTCAAATCCTATAATATTGTTATTATTATCGAAAAAAGGAGAAAAGGTCTGTTCCACCCAAATAAATTTACCACTTTTATGGATGATGCGGTATTGTTTTGGGGGATTATGATTAGAGCAAAAAGTAGAAGGTTGTTTTTTTAAAACTTTAAAAATATGATGATCTTCGTGATATATAATGCTGTAAATTAAGTGAGGATTATCGTAAAATTCTTTAGGGGGATAACCCGTTAATTTTAAGATAGCAAGGCTTATATAATCGATACGAAGGTTTGGGTGAATATGAAATCGACAAATTGTATCAGGTAAATTTTCAGTTAATCGTTGATAGCGAATTTTTTCACTGGTTAAATCGTAATTGTTCTTTTCTAAAAACACAGAAAGTAATCCAATGATTATAAGGATTCTTAGAAAAACTTCGACTAACAAAAAAAGTTTTTGGTTGATTTCTATTATGCATAAAATTGCTGAAATAAAAAACAGTAGACCTGAAGCAATGAATGAAAATGCTGCGATATTTTTCGCATGAATACTTTTGGGTAAATGTTTTAAAAACATATAACCATTTCTAGTAGAGCTAAAAGAAAGCGCAATATACGAAATTGTCAATACGGTATAAAATGGAAAGTTGAAGATAGACGTAAGGATGAGAAACGTAATATATGTGAAAAAAAAGTATAGCCAAGATTTTCTATTTTTAATTTTTAGCAAAGTATTTGTTGTATATAAATCTAAAATGATAGAAATAATGCATGTAAACTGATAAATCTGCCAAAAATCAGACGGTAAATTAAGGGGAACCATGGTGAGAAATTTTATGCGAAATGTATGAGCAAAACAAGAGAATAACCAAAGAAAAAGATACTTTTTACGATAACATAAGTAAAGATACGCAAAAATAAATATTGCAATAAGTGAAGGAAATCCTGCAAATAAAGTTGTTGAAAAATCGGATAAAAGTGTGGGCAAGGAGTGCACCTCCACAGATAAAAATCAATGAATAAAATATTCGTTCTCTATAGATGATATCCTCCATAAAATAGAAAAATAATACTTAAAGAAACAAAATTATACAGAGAATCTAAAGTTTTATTTTGAAAAATCTCGATAATAGCTTTATTTTAGAGAAGAAGAAGTTTATTTGCTTTAAATAATTTAGCATTCCGATCAATTGTTATATAAATGTACGTTATTATTGGATGTTTTTTGAATACATTTACAATATAATAGCTTTTTTATAATTTTTTTGTTATTATTGTATAGTGCACTTATAAGAAAGTATTTTAGGGGTTTGGCATTTAATTAAAGATGAATGTTTTGATAGGATATAGGAGGAAGCTTTATGAGCGTATCTATAACGATTAAAGAAGCAAGATGTAAAGGTTGCAAGATTTGTGTAACTTTTTGCCCTAAAGCTGTATTAGCTTTAGATACATTAGGCAAAGTGCAAGTGGTAAATGCTGAGGCATGCATTGCTTGTGGTTTGTGTGAATTACGTTGTCCAGATTATGCGATTTATATAGATAAGAAGGTGAATGCAAATGAGTAAAGCTAGATTAATGCAGGGGAATGAGGCTTGTGCAGAAGGCGCATTAGCTGCAGGAGTTCGCTTTTTCGGTGGATATCCAATTACACCTTCTACGGAGATTGCTGAAACAATGGCAGATTTGTTACCCAAATACGGTGGTAAGTTTATTCAAATGGAGGATGAAATTGGTGGAGCAGCTGTAATACTAGGAGCTTCATTGGCAGGAAAAAAGGTAATGACAGCTACGTCGGGTCCGGGGTTCTCATTAAAACAGGAATTGATAGGATTTGCCGCAATTGCTGAAATTCCGATGGTTATTGCCAATGTACAACGTGTAGGTCCTTCGACAGGGCAGCCAACATCACCATCCCAGGGGGATGTTATGCAAGCTCGTTGGGGTACGCATGGTGATCATCCAATGATTGCGCTTTCACCATGGACTGTGAAAGAAACTTTTGATGTTACGATAAAAGCAGTAAATTATGCGGAACGTTTTAGAACACCAGTTATTATCTTATTAGATGAAATTGTTGGACACTTAAGAGAATGTGTAGAACTTCCAGCAATAAAAGATATTGAGGTTTATCCACGGCGTAAACCAACATGCACACGTGCAGAAGGGTATCAACCATATCGCCCGACAGAGGACTTGGTTCCAAATGTTGCAGATTTTGGGCAAGGGTATCGTATTCATGTGACGGGACTTATTCATGATGAAACGGGGTTCCCTTCTGGAAGTCCGAAAGTAACAGAAGAGTCTATTCATCGTTTGCATGAAAAGATTATGCGTGTACAAGATGAAATTACGCATTATGATGAATTTTTTATGGAAGATGCTGAGTATGCTGTCGTTGCTTATGGCGGTACAGCCCGTACAGCCTATGCCGCGGTTGAAACTGCGCGCAAAAAGGGAATTAAAGTAGGTATGGTTCGGTTAATGACGATTTGGCCATTCGCCGATAAAGTAATTAAAGAAGTTGCTACAAAAGTAAAAGCGATTTTGGTACCTGAACTTAACTATGGGCAATTAGTTCATGAAGTAGAACGGGCAGCAAATGGGATGGCTAAAGTCAAGCTATTAGCAAAATATAATACGGAAATCTTTACGCCAGATGAAGTTACTTCAGCAATTGAAAAATTAGATCAGGAGGTGCTGAAATGAGAAGTTACGATAAATATTTTCGCCAAAACAGATTGCCTCATTTATGGTGCCCTGGCTGTGGTAATGGGATTGTAATGAAGGCGATTGTGCAAGCGATAGAAAAGAAAAATTTAGATCAAGATAAAACGATTATTGTATCGGGGATTGGATGTTCTTCAAGAGCGTCAGGGTATATGAACTTCGATACTTTGCATACAGCACATGGAAGAGCAATTCCATTTGCAACGGGAATTAAATTAGCGAATCCCGAATTAAATGTTATTGTCATCACAGGTGACGGAGATTGTACGGCAATTGGAGGAAATCATTTTATTCATGGCTGTCGTAGAAACGTGGATTTAACGGTGATTTTGTTCAATAATAATATTTATGGGATGACCGGTGGGCAGGCATCTCCGCTTACTCCACTTACGAAGAAAGCAACTACAGCGCCATATGGTTCAATTGATCGTCCGTTTGATCCATGTGACTTAGCGAGAGCAGCAGGGGCTACGTATATTGCGCGCAGTACGGCATTCCATGTAAAGCATCTAGCTGATATGATTGCACAAGGAATGGATAATGACGGCTTCTCCTTTATTGAAGCAATTACGCAATGTCCTATTTCCTATGGTAGAAAAAATAAATTAGGTGATGCCCCAGCAATGTTAAAATGGATGAGTGAACACGCTGTAATGCAAGCTGCTTTTGATAAATTGCCTGAAGAAAAACGTGAAGATAAATTCCCTATCGGAATTTTGCATAAAGCTTCGACAACAGAATACACAACAGCTTATCAAAAAGTCATTGACTTAGCTGGAGGTGGAAAATAATGAAACAGATTAGATTATCAGGCTCAGGTGGGCAAGGTGTTATAACAGCGGCGATTATTTTTGCTGAAGGTGCAGTTGTGGAAGGTAAGCAAGCTGTGCAATCGCAGTCTTATGGGCCGGAGGCCCGCGGTGGTGCATCGAAAGCAGAGGTTATTATTTCTAACAGCTTTATTTATCATCCGAAAGTAACACATCCGGACATTGTATTGGCAATGACGCAAAAAGCTGCCGATAAATACTATCATGATTTGTCTGCAGAGGGATTGCTTGTCGTTGACGAAGAACTTGTTCCGCATGTGCCGAATCATCCAAATGTAATAAAAGTACCGATTACTAGACTTGCTGTCGAAGGGCTAGGAAAATCGTTATTTGCCAACGTTGTTGCACTTGGATTATTAGTAAAACTATCGAATTTAGTTCAACTGGAAACCATAAAAGAAGTGGTGGCTAGGCGTGTGCCGCCAGCAACGATTGAAAAAAATATGGAAGCATTAATGATTGGTTATCATGCAATTGATTAAATAAATTAAAAATCTTCTTATTTGTGTTACAATAGACAAATAAGAAGATTTTTTTTAAGGAAATGATACAATGACAGAAATATTTAAAAATGATTGGGCAAAGCTTTTAAATACAGAATTGGAAAAACCGTATTATAAAAGTTTACGGTCTTTTCTAATTGATGAATATCGTCAGCAGCGAATTTTCCCGAGTATGTATGATATTTTTAATGCACTTCACTATACTCCATATAAAGAGACGAAAGTTGTCATCTTAGGGCAAGATCCTTATCACGGCGCGGGACAGGCACATGGTTTGAGTTTTTCTGTGCGTCCAGGAGTTAAACCACCACCATCCTTAATTAATATATTTAAAGAGCTTAAGAGCGATTTGAATTGCAAAATTCCAAGTCACGGTTGTTTGACTTCGTGGGCCAAGCAGGGTGTATTATTATTAAACACGGTATTAACTGTTCGTGAACGGCAGGCAAATTCACACCAAGGTGTTGGCTGGGAGTTTTTCACCGATCGTATAATTGAACTCTTAAATGAAAATTCAGAGCCGCTGGTTTTTATTTTGTGGGGTAGTCCTGCCCAGCGAAAAGCAGCTATGATTACAAATTCAAAACATTTAATTTTAAAATCACCGCATCCAAGTCCTCTTTCGGCCCATCGCGGATTTTTCGGTAGTAAACCATTTTCACAGGCAAATGCATATCTTATTAAAAATGGCAGAACACCGATTGACTGGCAGCTTCCTGAAAGACCTCAATCGGATACTTGAAAGGGGTTGAAAAGGTGCACTTTTTTGATATTCACCCTATGAATTTAATGAAGTCTTTATCCATGGCACTTGAGCTAACGGTAAATGGAATGTCAACGCATCATTGGCGGACGGCGCTTATTGCAGATTGTATTGCAAAAGAATTGAAGCTGGAGGAGTTAAAGTGGCAGGAGGTTGTCTATGCTGCTTTGATTCATGATATTGGTGCAGTATCCAATTGGGAAGAACGAAAATTACTAAGAACGATGGATGATAATTCTAAGCGGATTTATTTGCATGCTGAAGAAGGATATGAATTGCTTTTGTTATCAAAACGGTTTGAGAAATTAGCGAAGCCCATTAGATATCATCATGATAATTGGTGCGGGGGCAATCCATCTGGATTAGCAGGAGATAAAATTCCATTAGCTTCGCGAATTATCCATTTAGCGGATAGAATAGAAGTTTCTATTTATCCGGGTACATATATTTTCGATCAGAAAAACAAAATTTTAGATTATGTAGATGAGAAATCGGGTACTGCATTTGATCCAAATTTGGTAGATGCTTTTAATCAATGTGCGAAATCAGAAGCCTTTTGGCTAGATCTAATAAATCCAAATTATAAAGAAGTATTTTTTAGCAGTCTTGATGTCTATGGTTCAATCTCTTATACATTAGAAGATGTAACAGAAATTGCAGATATTTTTTCGATTATTATTGATAAAACGAGTCGATATACAGCAAAACATTCTCGTGGAGTTGCCGAAGTAGCAGCGTATTTAGCAAAACAAGCAGGTTTTAGTCCATCTGAGGTAAAAGAGATGAGAATTGCAGGCCTTTTGCATGACTTGGGAAAACTAGCGATACCAAATGAGATTTTAGAAAAGCCAGAGAAGTTGACGGAGGAAGAGTATTTACTGATTAAACAGCATACTTATTATACTTATCGTATTTTGCAAGGAATTGATAATTTTGAAAAAATTGCTCAATGGGCAGCTTACCATCATGAAACGTTGGATGGCACAGGATATCCATTTCGTATATCAGAAGATTCTCTATCTTTAGGATCAAAAATATTAGCTGTAGCAGATGTTTTTACGGCGCTGACAGAAGATCGTCCCTATAGAGAAAGTCTATCTGAAGAAAAAGTAAAGGATATCATGGGGAAAATGGCAAAGTATCGCAGATTGGATAAGCAGATTATAGATCTTTTATTTGAGCATTATCAAGATGCGCGAGCGTTTATTTAGAGTTTACATAAATAAGATGATTGTTACTCCAGAGGGGGGCGGCTAAATCATCGGATAAAATTTTATAGATTTCACATAATATATTGATGGTTTTTATTTGTTGAATGGACAAAATTGTGGAAAAAGGTTATAGTGTAGTCAAGATAAGCTGTTTATCTATAATATTTTATAGGAGGGATTGTATTGTCAAAGTCAGATGACGCATTGAGCAAGTTAGGCACATGGATTATCGCGGCGACGGTCCTTGGTGCTGTAGTTGGTTTGCTAATGGGGGAATCGGCAAAAATGTTTGCCCCTATAGGTGATTTATTTATGCAATTGATAAAAATGGTTGTAGTGCCAATGGTTTTTTTCTCGTTAGTTGGCGGTGGCGCTTCTCTAGGAAATTCCAAATCGGCAGGGAAAATTGGTATTGTTACATTTATTTATTATGCAGTGACAACAATAGCTTCAGTCGTAATTGGTCTTTTGTTCGGCGAACTTTTCAAACCTGGTGCAGGCATGAGCTTAGAAACATTTAATGCAATCGCATCAAATGAATTTGCCGATAAAGGAGCATTACCTGGTTTTTGGGATACAGTGATTGGATTTGTTCCATCTAACCCATTTGCCGCACTTGCTGAAGGAAATATTCTACAAATTATAGTATTTGCATTATTTATTGGTTTTTCAATTGCGAAATTTTCTGGAGAAAAGAGAGAATTTTTACTTAATGTTTTCAACTATATGACTGAGGTATTAATTAACATCATGACAGTAATTATGTATGTTGCGCCAATTGGTGTATTTGCTTTAATGGCAGATGCTGTAGGTACGTTTGGTTATGACGTTTTAGTAAAGATTACATATTTAGTTGGTATTTATATTTTGGTGCTTGGACTTGTGAACTTTGTTATGATTGGTGGATCTGTAGCGTTGTTTGCGAAAAAGGTTACATTTGCACAATTTTTCAAAAGCATGTATAAGGTACAATTATTTGCGTTTTCGACGGCATCTTCTATGGCCACTTTACCGTTAAATATGGCAACTGTACAAAATGAATTAAAAGTGTCGAAAGAAACCACTTCTTTTGCGCTTCCGTTAGGTGCTACGATTAATATGAATGGGAATGCAGCATATTATGCATTAGCCGCGTGTTTCTTTGCCCAGATGTTTGGGATGGAGCTTACAACAGCGCAATATATTGCAATTATTGTTACTTCAACATTAGGTGCTGTAGGGCAAGCGGGTGTTCCTGGACCTACGCTTCTTGTTGTTGCAGTATTGATGGCGGCAAACATTCCAATTGTGGCGTTGCCAATTCTATTTGGTGTAGATAGAATTTTTGATATGCTTAGAACGGCAGTTAACATCACTGGTGATGCAGCTTGCGCAACAATTGTAGATGGACTTAGAGACGACGAATAAGAATAAAACAAAAAAACTCCTTCGCTGGCGGCGGAGGAGTTTTTTTGTTTTATTAAAGGGGATTTGTAAGTTAAAGTGCGAATATAATCAATAGAGAGTACGGTGATAAAATTCCCGTTTCTACCATATAAATGAGAAAACTTAATGAAATACTTCTTCTATATTAAAGAGAATACGGAAGGGAGCGATTGCGTATGACGGAAAAATCAAATGGGTGTTGTAATGATAAAAGCGGTTATGTAGCAAGTCAATTTTATTATGGTGAGGACACTCTAATTCCTGTTGCATCTACTTATAATAAATATCCCGTTACGCCTGAGCAACAGCAGCTATACATTTTGCAAAAAATGGTGGACCATGAAGTACGTTATAATGTATCAAAAGTATTTTTCATTAAGGGGGAGTTTGATAAAGCGAAGTTAGCAGCTGCATTTGACCAATTGGTTGAACGTCATGCGATTTTGCGAACATATTTTATCGCTGTTGATGGGCGGGGCTACCAAAAAGTTGCGCGGAAAGTGCATTATAAAAAACTTTTTAAAACTATTGCGAATAAAGTGGATATTCCCTATGTTATTTATGATTGGTTAAAGCCATTTCAAACGGATAAACCGGGATTGTTTTCCTTTGGTTTAATTGAGGTATCGAAAACTGAAAATTATGTATTTTTAGCAGGGCATTACAGCATTTTAGATAACCGTTCGCTAATGATACTTTTTGATGAGCTGATGAAGCTATATTGTGGTAAATCACTGGATAAACCAGTGATAACCTATCATGATTTTGCAGTATGGCAGGAACGTCGGTTTTATGAAAGAGATTATGAAAAGTGCAGACGGTTTTGGCATGAAATGCTGAATGGGGATTTACCATTATTGAATATGCCAACGGATTATATGCGTCCTGCAATCATGGATCGTAGTGGCTCAGAGGCGAGTCTTGATTTAAGTATGGAATTGAGTGAAAAAATTAGAGGTTTTGTATGTGAAACGAAAACTTCGCTTTGTGCATTGTTTTTTAGCGCATATTCTGGACTTTTATCGCAACTAAGTCAGCAGGAGGATATTATTATTGGAATTCCTTTTGCAGGTAGAATGTATAAAGATGTGATAAATATTCCTGGAATGTTTGCAAATATGCATGGAATTCGTACGAATCCTGATAAGAAAATAACATTTATTGATTTTTTGGAAAAAAACTACTTGCTTTTAGAAGAAGCGAAATTAAATCAGTCGTATCCTATTACCACGTTATTAGAGGAGCTCAAGGTTCAACAACGAGCTGATCGAAATCCGCTTTGTGATGTAAGCTTTGAATTTCTGCCAGATAGTGGTGCAAAAATGCATGGGGCTTTGGAGACGATACCCTTTTTAATCCCAGTGAGGACGAGTTGGTTCGATTTATCTTTTACGGTACAGGATTTGGGCAGTCATTTAACGATTGGATTTATTTATTACAATAAGCTATTTAAGCAAAGTACGATAAAAAATTGGCTAAAAGCATTTGAACGCTATATTTCTGTAATTATTGATGAGCCAAGTCAAGCGCTAGCAGATCTGGGGAGCAAGGTAGAATTTGAAAATAAAGTAGATAAAGGACAAGTAGACTTAAATGAGAACTCATATAGTAAAGATGCTGCGACTTGGCTGACAATGGTTAAGGAAAGAGCGCACTTACAAAAGATAAAATTAAGATTAACGAAAAGTCCAAAACTAGATAGTAGTAAAAAGACAGCGCAAGCAAAAAAAAATGATTGTTCCGTACCAAAAGAACTTTCAAAAAATGAAGAAAATGACTATAAGGCAGTACTACTTATTGGTGCTGATGAATATGTTGGCGTACATATATTTTATGAACTGTTTTATCAGAGTAAATGTGAGTTATATCTTCTTGTGGGAGCAGAAAAAGAAGAGATGGCTAAGGCGAAGATAAAGGGAATTCTAGATTACTATTTAGGTGAAAGTTTGGCAACACTTTGTTTGGAATCGCCTCGAGTTCACATAATCGTGGGTGATATATGTAAAACTAACCTTGGGGTATCGCGGGCAGATGCACAGCTTCTCGCGCAGAATATTGATATGGTTTTAAATTCTGTGCAGGCGATACCACTAGATAACGACAAGGATTTGTACGTAGAAAATGTCCAGGCAGTATTAAATCTCATTGAGTTTGCAAAAAAAATAGAAAATCTAGTTGATGTTGTTTATCTGTCCACTTTGTCTATCGCATCTGGCGATGTTAAGGATAAACTGTTGGTGCATTTTAATGAGTTTGACAGTGATATTGGACAAAAGATGAGATTTTACTATGCTAAAACAAAATTGCAGGCGGAAAAAGAACTTGAAAAGGCAAGAGCGGAAGGACTTTCTGTGACGATCTATCGAATTGGTGATTTGTTATTACCTGCGCCGAAAGGAAAATTGCCGCAAAATTTAGCGGAGATATCTTTTTTTAATTTGTTTTCTGCCTATGTAAATATAGGGATTGTTCCTAGAGATTTTGTAAATCCTAAGGTTAGTCGTGTAGATGATGTTGCACGAGCAATCGTAGCAATACAGAATAGAAAAGGCAAGAAAGAGTATACTTTTCATGTTCATAGTGAGCAGGTGATCAACTTAGGGCATGTATTGAATTCTGCACCAATTCATATGGAACTACAAGAAGTGAGTAATATTGAATTTGTAAATTTATTATATAAAAACTTTGGTAGGCTAGGGTTTAAAGAGTATATTGAAAACATCATTGCAAGATCGGATTGGATTTCGGAGAAGGAAGTGACGCAATATCGTATTGACTCTGAAAAGACGATGAAATATTTGGAACAATTGAATTTTAAATGGCATGAAGTTGATCTAGATGTGTTTGATGCTTTAGTTGAAGTCGCCTTAACAAAGAGAATCCAATTTTTAAGTAAGCTGCCAGTCGTACAAGATTTCAACTCGGCAGAATTATTTAGTCTGGCGAAGAAAGGAAAGCAGGTATTATATGCACCGGCAGAGGTCATTGCCTGGGAAGGTGATTTTAACGATAAATTTATCATTATTTGGGATGGCTTTGTTGATAGTAGTAAGAGGAATGTGATTGGTTGGGAAAATTCTATAGGAATCTATAAAAATGGAGATTTTTTTGGTAGTGCGAGCTTAGCGGATGGAGTAACGATTTCACAGACTACGCTTGAGGCAATGAATCAAGATGTGTTAATATTAGAATTTAAGGCGGAAGCAATTCGTGATTTTATGAAAGCGAAGCCGGAATTCGCATTGCGATTGATCCAGAAACTGCATGAACAATTGGATCGATTGAAATGGCTTTGGATAAATGCAAACTGATAAAAGTAAAGGTGATAGTATGGATAGATTTTCGCGTACGGAGCGATTACTCGGCAAAGAATCGTTGAAAAAGTTAAATGATAGTAAGGTGGCTGTATTTGGAATTGGCGGTGTTGGGAGCTATGTCGTTGAAGGATTGGTGCGGAGTGGCGTAGGTAAACTTGTATTGGTTGATAAAGATACGATTGCAAAATCAAATCTTAACCGACAATTGCATGCAACAACGGAGACAATTGGTAGAGCAAAAGTTGAAGTGATGAAAGAACGTATTTTAGCGATTAATGAAAACGTTGAGGTCACGGCGATAGAAAAGTTTTATTTGCCTGAAGTGGCAGAAGATTTTTTTCAAGAAAATTATGATTATGTGGTTGATGCAATTGATACAGTAGCAGGGAAAATTGATTTAGTTGTGCAATGCAAGTCAAGAAACATTCCGATTATTAGCAGTATGGGAGCGGGAAATAAGCTTGATCCAACGAAATTTGAGGTAACAGATATTTATAAAACAAATATTTGTCCATTAGCAAAGGTCATGCGCAAAGAATTGCGTAAGCGGGAAATTCCGTCATTAAAAGTCGTTTACTCACAGGAGCCTGCAATTACGCCATTTGAAACCGAGGAATTTGATCTATATAGAAGACAGATTCCAGGGAGTGTAGCGTTTGTTCCTTCTGTTGCAGGATTGATTATTGCTGGGGAAGTAGTAAAAGATTTGGTAAGATAGTGCCCAAAATAAAGGTTTACGAGTTTACGCAAGATATGTTATAATAATTGTCATGGAATTGAAGTGATTTTATTGAATGCCGACACGCGTTTTGGCAGAAATGCCTTAACGCGTCTTTTTGTGCGTATGGAAGGGACTGCTTTTGAAGGAAAATTTAATTATGGAGTTGATGCTAAATGTATAAAAAAGTATCGAAGATTGAGATAATATCGTTCGGATTGATGTTATTTTCAATTTTCTTCGGTGCAGGCAATTTAATATTTCCTCCAGCTTTAGGACAAGCTGCGGGATCTAATATGTTTTCGGCAATGTCTGGATTCTTAATTACTGGTGTAGGATTGCCCTTGCTTGGGGTTTTGGCAATTGGATTAGCAGGTGGTAATTATACACAGATGATAGAAAATAGAGTGCATAGATATTTTATGCTTGCTATGTTAGTTATTCTAAATTTGACGATTGGGCCTTTATTTGCGATTCCGCGTACGGGTGCGGTATCGTTTGAAGTTGGATTTAGACCATTCCTTAGCCCGGAATATGATGCGATAGGTCAGTTTGTTTATACGTTTATTTTCTTTGGGCTTACGTATTTTCTTGCATTAAATCCATCAAAGTTAGTCGATTGGGTAGGAAAATTATTAACGCCGATCTTATTGTTTTTTATCGCATTGCTTGTATTACAGGGAATTGTTGCACCATTAGGCCCATTGGAATCACCTACGGAGGCATATTACCATGTGCCGTTTTTGCAAGGTGTCCAATCAGGATATTTGACAATGGATTTGTTGGCCTTTATAGCAATTGGTTCTATTGTAGTAAATTCAATGCGCGATAAAGGCATTCATAAACCCGCTGATATTACGAAATACTGTACAATTGCGGGTCTAATTTCCGCGACTTTGATGGGGCTGGTGTATGTTTCGCTGGCGTATCTAGGCGCAACTAGCGTAGAAGTATTAGGGCAGTCGGAAAATGGCGGTATTATTTTAGCGAGTGTTGCAAACCTTTATTTTGGACATATGGGAAATATTATTTTAGCAATTATTATTAGCTTTGCTTGCTTAACGACAAGTTGCGGTTTATCTGCTTCTTGTGCCACTTTCTTTAGTGGTTTATTTTATAAGAAAATTACGTATAAACAATGCTTAACTGCGTTTGTATTATTCAGCATGGCTGCTTCTAATATTGGATTAACAAGTCTAATTAATTTATCGGTACCATTTTTAGTCGGCATCTATCCAATGGTTATCGTTCTAGTCTTGTTGTCTATGTCCGAAAAATTATTCGGAAAGAGAAGGGAAGTTTACTGGGGAAGTTTAGGCTTGACTTTTATCTTTAGTATATTCGATGGAATGCAGGCTGCAAACATTCACTTTGATTTTATCCATCATCTTTGCACAGAGTATTTACCGTTATATACATTTAATTTTGGTTGGGTAGTGCCATCTATTGTTGGGGCGGTATTAGGTTATATCATTTCATTCTTTCGAAAATAATAAAATGCAAAAGACGGAGTGAGCGTACATTATGTACGCTTTCACTCCGTCTTTTTGTATTAAGTAAAAGTAAATTATAATAATTCTTTTCTTAGCTCTTCTCCTGATTTTGGGGATAACCATGCAAATGGGATATCAAATACAGTACTTGCTCCACTACCACCATGTTGTTTTAGTCGATAAGCTGCACGTGCGTAAGCAACTAATACACTTGAGGTAAATTCAGGATTGCTGTCGAGTTTTAAGGCAAATTCAATCACATGATTTGTGCCTGGACTAGTTTGACCATTTCTAAATACGAATCCCCCATGAGGAATACCTGTGTGCTTTTCATTAAATTCAGTTTCAGAAATGAAATGAACTATAGTTTCATAGCCAACGAAGTAATTTGGCATTGTTTTAATCGCTGCTTCAATCGCAGTTAAATCAGCATCATCTTCAGCAACGACATAGCAATCACGCAAATGCACTTCATTGCCTTTGATCGCAGGACATTCACCACTTCGAATAGCATTGACTACTTCTTCTTTTGGGATCGTATATTGTTTCGCATTTTTTACTCCGGCGATACGGCGAATTGCGTCGGAATGACCTTGACTTACCCCTTTACCCCAGAACGTGTAATCTTGCCCATTTGGTAAAACGGAAGTAGCCAATAGGCGATTTAAAGAGAATAGACCAGGATCCCAGCCTACAGAAATAATGGATACGGTATTTGCTTTTTTCGCAGTTTCATCCATGCATGCAAAATATGTAGGGATTTTTGCATGCGTATCAAAACTATCGATTGTATTAAAATACTGCGCAACAAGCGGGCCCTGTACTTCAAGGTCGGTTGCAGATCCGCCGCATAATAACATAACATCAATTTTACCTTGATATTCGGCAATTTTATCTAAGCTGACAGCGGGAACACCGCTTTGCGTTTCAGTTAATTCCCTACGGGAAAATACAGCGACTAATTCAATATCATCGCATTGTGTTGCGGCTAATTCGACACCTTTGCCTAAATTGCCGTAACCAACGATGCCAATTTTTATCGTCTTTTTCATAGGATACCTCCAAAGTATTCAGTCTGATTATAATGATATTTGCCGATAAAAATCGGGCGAATTTCATCATGGAATAATTATAACAAAAAAATAGATAAATTCATGCATAATCGACAAAAAATGTGTGAATTTTTTTGCTTAAGGGATGTAAAGTTAAAAAACAAGATTCTCCAACCTTATGAATAGGTGATATAATGGAAAAAGGCAAGAGTGCGGGGATAGGAACGTGACTTTAACCATTCGAACCCAGCTAAAAGAGTTACAGGCGGATTAGTTTTTTATTATCAAGATATAAAAAATAAACTTACATTTAGAAAGGGATATATGATGAAAAAAGTAATGGTACTTGTCATTGATGGTTGTAGGCCTGACTATTTAACAAAGGAAACTGCTCCAAATATATTTCAACTTTCCAGAAAGAGGGGGTTTGCTAAAAACGTACAATGCGCTATGCCATCTGTTACGAATGTAAATCATGCTTGCATTTTGTCTGGAAAATGGCCAGAAGAAACTAAAGTCATAGGAAACTATTTTTATAATCCAACTACCAAGCAGGAAGGATTTATTGAGGAACGCGGTTATATGAAAGCCAAAACAATTTTACAGCGTTATCAGGAATTAGGTGGAACAACAGCACTTTTAACTGTAAAGGGAAAAGTGCTCGGTGTATATGGGGATGGGGTTGATATTGGAATCAGTGCTCAATCTCCTAACGGAAAATGGTTGGAACGATATAATTTAAAAATGCCTCCTGCGATTGACAGCGTAGAGGCTACTCGCTGGATTATAGAAACAGCATATCATTGCATCAAAACGGACAATCCCGATTTTGTTTATTGTACAACCAATGATTATGTATTCCACCATTTTGCTCCGGGGGAGAAAGAAGCAAGAGAACAAATTGCAGTCATAGATGAGTATATTGAGAAAATCGCCTCACTTGATCCGGAACGGCAAATCTATATAACGGCAGACCATGGCATGAATCAAAAGACAACAATTGTAAACTTCTCAATAATCGCTAACAATGCTGGTTTTGATGTTTACTGTCTGCCACCGCTGAAGGACAGATACATTGAAAATCACATTTACCAGGAAGGAGGAATGCTTTATGTGTTCCTGAAAGACCGGATACAGGAGGATGCTTTTTATAATTTTGCAAAGGAAAATTCATTTATTGAGCAGATTCTTACCAAAGAGGAAGCTGCGAAAACATATCATCTTCCAATAGAACAAATCGGAGATTATGTACTGCTTGCCGGAAAAGACATTGCTTTTGGTGAAATTGAAAAAGAATTTATTTATACGCAGGAATCTAGGACTCATGGCTCACTGTATGAAAGAGAAATCCCTTTAATAGCTTTTAATCCAGAGAAGACAGAAAATAATTATAAATATCATAAAGATATTTCATCATATCTATTTGAATATTATCAGAATGGAATAATCGACAAATAATTTACCATATCTTATTAATTGGAAAATAGCAAAGACATACGCTGAGCCTTCAACGGTCAATATAAATGGAGTTTACAGCCTTTTGTCTAAGTAATCGAGAAGAGAAAGCCCTACGACGGTGTTTCTCCCATAAAAAATTAGCGGATACAATGGATAATATTTTAGATGAAGCAGTGAATAAAAGTTAATGAAAAGGGTGTTTTTTGATGGGATTTTTCACAATAAGGGACAAATAAGGGACAATAGACCACTTTTAAGCAAAATAAAAAGGCTTCCTAAACGCTAGGAAGCCTTGAATTATCTATGGAGCTGATAATAGGATTCGAACCTACGACCTGCTCATTACGAATGAGCTGCTCTACCAACTGAGCTATATCAGCAATTACAATATATATTTTATTCCTGTTCTCATAAAATGTCAACTATAATGGGAGATCACTTAAACCAATAGATAAAATTTATATCAATAAATCCATTATATACATACTCATTAAAAGTGAAAACGAGAAGTAGAACGATAATCATTGTATATAGAAGATTTAGGGGATCGGATAAATATTTTTTCAAGGCAAGCAACTCCTATTATGCTTTAAATGATTTGGGAGAGAAAAGTTAGAAGCTCATTTTATCTCTGGCAAGAAAATAATCAATATTGTCCTGTGAATCAAATACGGAAAAACTGTTTTTCCCGCTGTGTTTAGTGCTATAAAGTGCTTTATCTGCGTTATTAAGAAGTTCAACATAGGTCATTCCATCATTTGGATAAAGGGAAATGCCAATGCTGCAAGAGATTGAGAGTGGCTGCATTTCTCTATAGCAAGTATCTCTAAAGATGCGGCTAATGGTAGATGCTTTAGCTTGAATATCTCTCATTGATTGGATATTCCCCATAAAGACAACAAACTCATCTCCACCAATGCGACCTACAATATCTTCCTTACCAAATAAGGCTTTCAATTGTGTTGTTACTTGCATTAGAACTTCATCACCAAATAAATGTCCACAAGTATCATTAATTGCTTTAAAATCATCAATGTCAATAATCATTAATGCATGATTTTGTTTCTGTGAATGTGTGGCGATGTAACGGTCAATTAATTCCTGAGTTGTAGCTTTATTATACAAGTTTGTTAAAGAGTCACTTTGTGATTTTTGCCGTAAATACTCTAATTGTTTTTTTTGTGAATCAATATTAATAATTTTCCCAATCACTCGAATTGGGATATTGTCATCAGAATAAATCGTTTTTCCTTTAATATTACACCAGATGTAATGATTATTTTCGCCTAAAAGCCTAAGTTCGGCAAGCAGAGTCGATTTTCCAGATTGTAAATCGGAACAAAAACTTTTTAAAATTGACTTGTCATCTGGATGGATAAACGGAAGATTGAAAATATTATCAGAAAAGTTCGGAATAATTGGGGTGCAGGGATAAGCATTGTTATCTTGTTTTGTATGCACTAGAGTGTCTGTAATGATGTTGTAATCAAAGACTGTATCATTGGTTAGTTCTGTTGCAACGCGATAGCGTTCATTTTCTAATTGCCATTGATTTTCAGCTTTTTTTAGGTTTGTAATATCCATTAATACGCAAGGGAAAATTGCTTCATTGTTAGCATTGTATTTTAGATGCCCAGTAGCTCTAAGCCAAAGATATGAGCCGTCTTTTTTACAGATTTTCATTTCAAAAGTAAGTTGTTTATTCTCTTTAATTTGTTCTTTAATGACGTAACGTTGTTGTTCAATGGTATCTGGAGCAATAAAATAAATAGATTTATTCTTGTAAATAGCCGAAACTTCATCTTGGGAATACCCAATCGTTTTATAGTAGCGATCATTTGCATACAGGATTGTCAAATCATCATCAAATTTAAAAGTTGCAACGCCTCCACTAATATTATTTGTGATAGTCTCGATATCCGCTTCAGCTTGTTTTAAGCGTTGATTTGATTCTACGTATTTTGTAATATCTTCCATCAAACAACAAAAATTTTTTTCTTGCAATGAGTAAGAAATGATGCTTTTTATCCATATAATATTAAGTTTTCTATGACGCAACCGAAAGTTGATCTCGATATTTTGATTGGTTGATTTTGCTTCAATAAATGCTGATAGGACTTTAGGTCTATCATTGGTGTGGATTAATTCAGCAAATTGGTTGTTGAATTTAAGAAGAATATCTTCGGGGGTATAAACAGTCAAAGACAGAAGTCCATCCGAGGGTTGTAAAGTTAAAGATAAATCATCACTAATTCTTTGACAGTATAGCCCCATATCTTTTTGGATATTTGATAATTCATCTTTCGCGGATTCTAATCTCTCTATTTCTTTGCTCTTCCTATATAGGAGAAAAATCAAAGCTACTAAGATGAATGTGGATAAATATTTAAATATCGCAACATTTTCCATAGCCCAACCTCTTTTATTGGTTTTAATAATAAAAAATAAAAGGCATTATCAAAAGATAATGCCTGCAAATGCTAGCGAGAAACATTAAAACATGTTCCTAAATAAATGCAACTTAGCCGTCGTCATACAATAACATGTATATTAGACCCGTAGCTTTGCGTCCTAATCTTTCGAAAAGTTTGCCCGTTTATTTAATTATATTAAACCCTCTTCATTCTGTGTTTATACTCGTAGGACTATTATACTAGGGAAAAACACAAAAAGCAATGGATTTAGTGGTAAAAAACATAAAAACATGGATTTATATGGTTAATTCCCATTGAATTATTTTGTTTTCGAGGAAAAAGATGTTTTACCTTCAATATTTTTCTTTTGTCTTATCATCTGGAAATTTATTAAAATAAATATGAACCCAATGATAATAAATGCGATGCCTCGATTCCAGAAACTAATTGTAGAATCAAAGAATTTTGCTGTTACTAGAAAACTAACTAAAAGCATACCCATATTTAATAGAGCAGAATTTGCTTGACGAAATCCTTTTTCCATTAATAAAAGTCCAATTGCCAACAAATAAATACTAGCTAAAGAAACCGAATAAATTTCTTGCATTGTAAATACTGCGAGAAGACAGGCAGTGATAATTATAATAGGTGAGGCTAAAAGAAGTTTTGTTAATAAATTGCTGCTGACTTGGAAGAGTTTATAACTAAATCCTAAAGATAATATGCTGAGGATTAGAATAATAGACCATACTGGATTTGTGAAATTTTGAGGAACGTTTTGCCAACAGATTGAAAAAATAAGTGAATAACAGGAAGTGATGAGCCCAAAAACACCAATGGTTGTTAATGGGCGGCGAGATACGGCTGTCTTTACTTCGAGATGACTACCGATAACAAAAAGAAAGCAGAAAAACAAAGTTAAACATTGCATCATTAAATCGCTGAAATATTTTTCAAAGGTAAGAATAAATGCAGCTAATGAATTAATTACGATTAACCAAGCTAAAGGGGTTGAGGAAATGATCATATTTTTATCAAAATGACGATAAATTGGAATAAGCAGGATGATAAATAACCAAACGCTGATCGCTTGAGGTGTACTGAAATTATCAATGAGCCAAATCATGTTGAGAATGCTATATAAAATAGCTGGTGAAACAGTTCTAGTCAGATATGCAAGTGGTAAAATTAAAAACATCCAGATGAGTAGAACTGTATCCAGGTGTAGTGCAATTTCATAATTTTGCCCAACGAGAGAGATTGAAGCGCCAATCATTAAAGATTGGAAGGCGGCTAATGATTCCTTATAGGTATTTGTTAATTTATTGTAAACGATTCCGAGAAACATTGCGATTTGAGAAATGAATAACAGTCCTACTGCGATTGAAAGTCTAGATGCTCGAGTTAGGTTATCCCAATTATAGGCTAAAACAAGGAGCAACCCAAGCCCGATAAAGATAACGCCAATGAAAGTTACAATACGATTGAATTTATCGTCATTTTCCTCTTGTTCGATATCATAATGTTTAAGGATATTTTGCGCTGTATCTGATGAAATTATTTTTTTATCTATTAATATGGGAATTTGTGATTTTAGCCATTCATAATGCGACTGATTCATAAGTGATTACCTCCAATAGATATAGCTTAACAACTATTTTTTCGCTATTGTTTTTTAGTTTCCTTTAATTTTATGAAGGTAATGATTGTAATAGTAGCAAAAAAGCGTCTGGGTTCATAGTATACAGTAGCTAAGAGCTGCATTATCTTTCAAGGAGGCGTTTTATTATGGGCTTTTATGGCGGTGGAAATTGCTATTGGGTTTGGTTTATTATTATCGTTATAATATTGTTATGCTGCTGTTGTGGCGGCGGCTGGGGCTGCTAAAGAATAGAGGGCTAGCTCAAAAAGAAACAGTATTCGGCTTGTATTTCAAGCCGAATACTGTTTCAATTTTTTTATAAGGGAGGTATAATATATATCATAAATAAATTATTTGGAGGTAGCATGTTAAGAGCAAAATGTGAGGAGCTAATTAATGCCATTACGCATGGTGTTGGAGCTGTATTATCTGTAGCTGCTTTGATTGCAATGATTGTTGTTGCGGGTAACTATGGTGGTTTGTGGCACTTAGTAAGTGGTACGATTTATGGAGTATCTTTAATTTTATTATATTTAGCATCTACTTTGTATCATAGTTTTACTAATGAGAAAAAGAAAGCTTTCTTTAAATTCCTTGATCACTCTGCAATCTATGTGCTAATTGCGGGAAATTATACCCCCTTTGCATTAATTCCACTTCATGGCACTTTAGGTTGGATTGTTTTTGGACTTATGTGGGGACTAGCTGTGACGGGAATTATTTTCAAAGCCTTCTTTGTGAAACGCTTTAAAATCTTTTCGACGGTTTGTTACCTTTTAATGGGGTGGTTTGCTTTAATCATTATTCGCCCATTAATGGAAAGTGTACCGATTGAGACGATTTATTGGTTAATTGCTGGTGGACTTGCTTACACTGCAGGTGCAGGCTTTTATTTGGCAAAACGAGTTCCTTATAATCATGCGATTTGGCATATGTTTGTTCTGGCTGGAAGTGCGATGCATTTTATCGCTGTTATTGGCTATGTTTTACCTTTATCAATTACAGGATAATATCATTGACGAGCGGTTTAGATTGTGGTAGTATATTCATCAAAAATTAAATAAATTTCTTATCAAGAGAGGTTGAGGGACTGGCCCGATGAAACCCAGCAACCGGCACGTGGTGCAGTGGTGCTAATTCCAGCAGGAGAATTCCTGAAAGATGAGATTGTGTGGCAATAAAAGTCCCTTTCTCTGAGAAAGGGACTTGATTTTTTATACGAGAATAAAGGAGTGTTTTAGTTATGCCAATTAAGATTCCCAATAATTTACCGGCGACAAGCATTTTAGAAAAGGAAAATATTTTTGTGATGTATGATGATAGAGCGTACAGTCAGGATATTCGTCCATTAAAAATTTTAATTTTAAACTTAATGCCGATAAAATCTGTAACTGAAACACAATTATTACGGCTCTTAGGAAATTCTCCGCTTCAAGTAGAAGTTGATTTTATTTATACTGCAAGCTATACACCACAAAATACATCTCAAGAGCATTTGACACAATTTTATGGGACTTTTGCTGATGTAAAGCATAAAAATTATGATGGCTTTATTATTACTGGCGCTCCGGTGGAACAAATGGAGTTTGAGGAAGTTGACTATTGGGAAGAAGTCTGTGAGATTATGGAATGGAGTAAAACGCATGCATATTCGACATTTCATATTTGTTGGGGTTCACAGGCGGGCTTATACTATCATTATGGAATTAAAAAGTATCCAGTAAGCCCCAAGGTGTTTGGTGTATATAAACATACGAGAAATGTAGATTACGAGCCATTATTTAGAGGCTTTGATGATGAGTTTTATGTGCCTCATTCCAGGCATACTGAAGTTCGCAAAGAAGACATTGAGAAAATTCCAGAACTTACAATCCTTTCTGAGGCAGAGGGCGAAGCAGGAATTTATGCAGTGGCAAATCTGGAGAAACGACAATTTTTCATTACAGGCCATGCTGAATATGATCCAATGACGCTAAAAGCGGAATATGATCGCGATATTAAAGCCGGAATGGATATGCATATTCCATGCAATTATTATCCGAATAATGATCCGACGCAAGTGCCATTAGTAAAATGGCGCAGCGTAGCTAATCTATTGTTTGGAAACTGGTTAAATTATTATGTATATCAAGAAACACCATTTGACTTAACGAAACTTTTCTATAATAATGGAATTGGCTAATTATATTTAAATTGGCCAATGATGCAGTCATGGAGATGAAAACATGAATTTAATCGAAAAAGTGATGCAAAGCCAGCAGCTAAATAAAGCGGAAATAGTAGAAGTCCTTTTAGGTGATTATAGCGAACTTGCAAATGCCGCAGATTCTGTACGGAAAAGGTACGTTGGCGATGAAGTGCATTTACGTGGTCTTATTGAGTTCTCTAACCACTGTAAGCAGAATTGCTGTTATTGTGGATTAAGATGTGAAAATAGAGAGGTAGATCGGTATCGATTATCTCCAGAAGAAATTGTTGCGGAAGCAAAACTGGCAAAAGCGTTAGGATACAGAACAATTGTAATGCAATCTGGCGAAGATGATAGCTATTCGGTAGATAAAATGACAGCGATATTAAAGCAGATAAAATCAATGGATGTAGCGATAACCCTTAGCATTGGCGAGAAAACTTATGAAGAATATAAAGCTTATAAAGAGGCTGGTGCTGATCGTTATTTACTTCGCATTGAGACGACAGATCAATCGTTATATCATAAATTGAATCCAGGAATGCGCTTTGAAAATCGTGTGCGTTGTTTGGAAGATTTGCAAAGGCTTGGGTATGAAGTTGGTTCAGGTTGTTTAATTGGATTGCCGGGACAAACGCTAGAATCCATCGCGGAGGATATTTTGTTTTTTAAAGAATTTCCTTTAGATATGGTTGGACTAGGGCCGTTCATACCAAATCCTGCAACGCCGCTGGCAGATTGTGGAAGTGGCAATTTGGAATTGAGTCTAAAAGTGATTGCACTCATTCGTTTGTTAATGCCAGACATTAATATTCCAGCAACAACAGCAATGGAAACACTGGATAAGACGGCAAGATTTCGTGCATTACAAGGTGGTGCAAACGTCATCATGCCAAATGTTACATCTTTATCATATAGAAAAAAATATCAGCTCTATCCAGGTAAAAGTGGAATAGATGATACACCGCAAAAGAGCAGAGCGGTAATTTGTGAAAAGGTATTGGCTCTTGGTAGGACAATTTCCGAAGGATATGGATTTAGAAATAATAAATAGAGGTGACTTAGTCATCTCTATTTATTTTAGCCACTTTGAAGAAAGACGAATTGATTTTTTCCATTGATCACATAATGTTTGGCGATGATCTGATGGTATTTTTGGTTCAAAACAACGGTCTAGTTGCCATTGGCTTGAAAGCTGTTCTAATGAATCCCATAGCCAATTGCTAGACCGGCTAAATAAGCTGTACCTAAGCAGGTATTTTCAACGGAATTGGCAATTTCTATACCAAATTTTTCAAAAAAACGTTCTATGATATTTAAGTTACGGCGATCTTGCCAACCGATTGCATTGCCGAAAAGAATTCCCGTGGTTTTGTTCCAGAAGATTGTAGCATCACGTTGATTCGTAATTCCAATAGCGCCAAAAGTTTTAGTGGTTGTACCCATTCCTGTTAGAGTGGGTGAATCAAAAGATATGAATGATACTTTTGTTGGTGGATATGAGCTATCAACTCTAAACGTTAATCTCATATTAATAATTCAAGTAGAATATTAAATTTAGTTAACATAAAATTTAAATTCAAATAAAAAAGGAACCGTAGCCTAGTTTTTTACACTAAGAACAGTTCCTTTTTATATTTATAAAAACAAAGTTACATTTTCTGTGGAAAAAGTGTACAAACTAAGGTAGAATGTAAAATATGAATTATTCGTTGAAATATTGAAGAAGAATATGTGCAGAATTTGCATTGGTAGCAAGTGGAATTCTATGTACATCGCAAATTCTAAGGAGGGCATTGATATCGGGTTCGTGTGGTTGTGCTGTGAGCGGATCGCGAAGGAAGATTACTAAGTCGACTTGCTCAGTTGCAACTAATGCACCGATTTGTTGGTCTCCGCCGAGGGGGCCAGACATAAGTGAAGTTATTTCTAAACCACATTTTTCTCCTATTAATCGTCCTGTTGTTGCTGTTGCAATTAATTTATAATTAGACAGCATTTCCTTATGTGCATTGACAAATTCAAGCATTTCTTCTTTTTTGCGATCGTGAGCAATTAAAGCTATTGTTTTCATAATAAACACCTGTCCTATCTTTTAAAAATTTCCCAGTTACAAGTTCAAGTATATAGTATTTTACTGGATTGGTAAACAACATATTAGAAGTATTAATTAAATGTTAACAAAGCACAACGAAATAGAATGACTATAGGAGGCAGAAGTAAAAAATGATTAGAGAGCAACGGAGCAGAAACAAATTAGAGAATTACTATCATAAGTATATAGAGGAAGGGATTATTGATCCTAATGTACACCCTTGGGTTGCAGAGTCTTGGCAAAAAAGTAAAATGCATAATGTAGATACGAAAACGATGCCGCTCGGCGTAAGCTTGTCAAGTGAGGCCTTGAAAGAGCATCAAGAACATCATAAAAATGCAATTTCTTATTTAGAAGAATTAACGAAGGAAATTCATGAGTTCTTCCAAATGTATAATCTGAGCTTGCTTTTAAGTGATTCAGATTGCTATGTATTAAAAAGTTATTCTTTACCGTTTTATCAAAAAACACCGGGGGAAATTGAGGGTGTTCGCGTCGGAGTAGCGGATATCGGGACATCAAGTATCAGTATAGTGCATGAACATAAGACACCATTTTTATTATTCGGGCCGGAAATGTGGATTGAGGAATGTCAGCAAGGTGATGCGTGTTCGGCACCCGTAATTGTAAATGGAGAGTTGCAGTACATATTGACATTGGTTTCTGTAGACCAAGAAATGTTACCGCATAATGCTGTTGTATCTTTGATGTTGACGATGAAATACGCAATGGAAAAACATTTAAGCGCATCACTTAGAATTAAGGCGGAAGAAGCAATCTTAGATGCGACACCGTTTGCTGTATATCATGTGATGCCGGGGGGAGAAATTGCGTATGCAAATAAGCTTGGGCTTAGCCGTTTAGAAGGCATTGGTGGTAAACATGTGAACGAACATCCGATTAATTTGAATGATGTAGTATTAAATTATCGTCATACACCGATATACAAAGGATTTAATGGCGTACCATCATACAATAAAGAAGTTACTTGGATTACACAGGCGAAAACATATGAAGATATTACAACTGTTGTTCCGTTAGAACGCGATAGTGATCAAACGGTAAACAGTGTTGTTGCTGTGTCTATGCCAATTGAAGATTTGCGCACGCTTGTCGCACATGCAGCTGGCTATACAGCGCGGTATAATCTTGCTTCTATGGTCGGTGAAGGATCAACTTTTGCTACAACTAAAGACAAAGCGGCGCGCATTGCGAGAAATCATAACCATATCCTATTGCAAGGGGAATCTGGAACGGGGAAACAGCGCATGGCGCATGGGATTCATCAGGCAAGCTCTAGGGCTGCAGGACCATTGATTTCTGTTCGGTGCGGTGATTTAGCACCTGAACTCTTAGAGCAAGAATTATTTGGTGTATCAACGAGTGCTGAAATTAGTCATCCGGGTAAATTGGAACTTGCAAACGGCGGTACGTTGTTTATGGATGAAATAGAAAAATTGCCAATGACATTGACTGCTTCCTTGGCGAAGGCACTGACTACGCAGAAAATGCACCGTATTGGTGAAACTGTAGAGCGTCCAATTGACGTTAGAATTATCAGTGCATGTGATAGTGATTTAAAACGATTAACAGAGCGTGGGGCATTTGATCATCACCTTTATGAAATTATTTCAAAAAGTGTGATTCGCGTACCTTCATTAAGAAGCCGTCGTGAAGATATTCCACAGTTGGCTAAACATATCGTTTGTGAGTTAGCTGCGCAGCATCAAATTGAAGAAAAAGTTATTTTACCTGAAACTGCAGAAGTATTAAAAGATTACGATTGGCCAGGCAACATTAAACAATTGCAGGGTGTGATTGAATATGCTTTCTTTAATACGAAGAGCAATGAAATCAGACCGGAAGATATCAATCTTATGGGAGATATTAAACCAGATAACAGTTGGAAAGAAGATAAGGACGTCTTTGTGAAGGCTTGGCAGGCTGCGGGCGGAAATGTAAGCAGATTAGCGAACTTACTCAGCGTTAGCCGAGTAACTTTATATAGATACTTGAAAAAATACGGTTTAGAAAAATCATAATAGCGGAGGAAGCAGATGCGTTTAAGAAAGAAACCTTGGATAGAAGAAGCAATTTTAGAATTTAGTGATTTTCTATATACAGAGACTGCACAAATCGAACAGATCAAAAAAGGTGAATGGACAAAAGAATTTGGGAGACAAGCTCCGTTATATGTAGAACTTGGTACGGGAAAAGGGCGATTTATTACACAGATGGCAGCGCGTTATCCGGAAGTTAATTTTATCGGTATTGAAGTGCAGAAAGATGTAATTTATTATGCTGGTTTAAAAGCGAAAGAATTGGGACTGAAAAACTTAAAACTACTTCGTTTTGATATTAATAATATCAGTGAATTGTTTGCTGAACATGAAGTAGATCGGTTTTTTATTAATTTTTGCGATCCGTGGCCAAAAGCGCGTCATGCAAAGCGGCGTTTAACACATGTTAGCTTTTTAGAAAAATATCGTCACTTATTAGCGCCTAAGGGGCAATTGTTCTTTAAAACTGATAACAGACCATTGTTTGATTTTTCGTTAGAACAATTTGAGGAAGCTGGTTTGAAGGTAAACAATTTAACCTATGATTTGCATAATAGTGGAATGGAAGACAATATTATGACGGAGTATGAGAAGAAATTCAGTGGCCTTGGCGAAAAAATTAATCGTTGTGAAGTTTCTTTTGAATAGGTGAATTTTTTGAAACCCTTGCATATGATGTTAATAGCTAATTCTTAAAGGAGTGTGCTAGAAATGCGTCAAGCAAGGGTTTCTTTGCCTTATTATGAGGCTGTAAACAAAGAAGAAATGAAATATTGGCTTATGATTATGAAGGATCACACGGTATTTATTAAAGCTGGATTGCCGGCTGAATGCGTTGAATTTCGCGATGAGGCTAAAGAATTTGCAAAGGCATTTTCCAGCTTGCAATCAAAATTAGATAAATTAAAAAATCAAAAACAATGTGAGACCTTTCATCAAGAAACGTGCCAAGTTATGGAAGCTTTTTATCAATATAAACGAAATTTACTCTCATTACGTATTACAGGTAAGCTAGGTGGTTCTCATTTTCCGTCGTTTTTAGAACATCTGGCGCGTGAAGCAAATTATTTTTTGCAATTATTAAATTTGCCGAATAAAGAAAATATGCTACATACGTGTTCGCAGACGCAAGAAGTTGTTACTTGGCTTAGATTTATGGCAGATCATACGCGCTTGATTGCTCAGTATATCGATCCTGCTGAACGGCAGATGCAAAAAGAGGCTAGAGGTTTTGCAGAACTTTTTGATGATTTGTGCTTAGAAGGGCGCGATTTTGCTGCGATGCTATATTGTCATAAAGGTGAAATGAAGGCTTTTTCACGATTTTTACAAGATGTGAGGAGTGATGTACAAAGATTTTGCGATTTTAATAAAATGGCAAAAGAATTAATTGATGAATGTAAATTATTGACGATTATAACACCACAATTGGCAGATCATTTGAGACGAGAGGCAAAACATTGTTTTGCTGTGGTTGCGATGCTGGAAAAAGGTTTGGCAAAACATTGTGCGCCCGTATTCGATGATGATATTGATGAATTTGCTTGGAATCTGCCAGGGAGAATTGATGAAGAAGAATCTAAATGTGTGCATCAAGAGCCGGAAGATATCTTGTATTATTCCGGAAATACTGCTTATGATCCCTATGATGAATTAGATGGTGAGGATGTCTATCATGAATATACTAAACCCGAGGCGGCAATAACAGTAGAAGAGAAAGCGGAAGAAATGCGAGAGCCGGTAAAACCGGTAACTGTCCATGAGGTTGAAGAAATACCTGAGCCAATAGAAGTGGTGAAGATAGAGCCAGCGATGAAACGCAGCAAAATAAAAGAGGTTAAAGAAATAGAAGTAGTAGTTAAAGAAGAGCCGAAAAAAGAGTCTGTAAAAGAAGAAAAGAAGGCTCAGCAAAGTAAAAAAGTTGAAGATATATTGCCAGTTTCTACGCCGGCAAAAGCTTTTGCGCGTGACGTAAAGGCGGATTTTTTGCAAAAGGCTGCAGAAAATAAATCAGTGCCGATTCAATTAATGGCAGATGGACCAGCTGCGAATATCCAAGGGATTAGTAGGGCGATGAAAGCGCCAGCTGCGAGAATGCCACGGGCTTTAGGCAAAGAAAGGAAAAATTAAAAAGGTGTGAGTAATGGAATCATTACTCACACCTTTTTAGCTGTATAGGCAAAACCAGCTGCTTAGCTCACCGCTAGTTTCACTGACTGCCATTAAACGACGGTTCACAGTATCAATTAAAGATAAATCAGCAAACATATTGCTTCCTGCAATAGCAAATCGACTATCTGACAAAAGGGAGAAAGTAGTAATAGACCGACCAATTTGAATAGAAGTTGTGATTTGCATTGTTTCAAGGTCGATAACGCTAATAGAACCGCTGTCTTCGTTCGTAACATAAGCTATTGTTTGTTCATCATTCAAGGTAATATGGCAGGGGTACGCACTAATTGCACAATTATCTGCGGGATTAATTACCAGGTAGTTTGGCGCTTCCATTTCGTCAAGTGGAAATATAGCCAACCCTTCTCCGTGAAGCTTATTTCTTGTAAAAGTCGTCATGACTTTATTGGGGAGGGCAAAAAGATTCGTTGGAATTCCACCGATGAATCGTTCAAAAACAACTTGACCTTGCGGAGAAAAACCTGCGATAATTCCTTGATCGTCATTTTCCCAAATGGTATAAATCGTATTATTCAAGATGCATATGCCATTACATCGACAAGTTGTAATGTCGGGATTAACAAGTGGGGTAGTTTTCATTGTCGTTGTATCTAAATGATGCAAAGTGGCAGTCTGGTCAACAAAATATGCGGTTTTAAAATCGTCAGTTAATGTGATTTGTGACAAATGGGGCAGGGGAATTGGGAGTTTATATAATGAATTTGTTGCAATATCAATAATAAACAATGCCCCTTCATGACTTGTTGTCGCTGCAAGGCAAGCTTTTGTTCTCGCTGCATTTATAAAAAGTCCAGTTGGGGTATATGTATTTAAATAAGGGATTCTAGATAATATCGCTTGGCTTGTTAAATCAATACTAAGCACCTCTGAAGTGCCAAGGTCGATTGCCAATAATTTTGCATTTGTTAACTCCATATAGATCCCTCCTTTATTTTAGTAACAATATATTATATTCATAAAACTTGTACATGGTTTACTGTAATAATACATTTTTTTTTGGTATAATTAACAATAGATTTCATATGGAGGCGTATATATGCCAAAAAAAAGATTATGGATAAATAACGTAGAAGCCGTGCTATTTATTATGGCTATTTTGATTATTATTGGAACGATAAATGTATTTAGTTCTAGCTTTGTAATGGCCGGTAATGAATTTGATAATGGCTATTATTTTGTTAATAAGCATTTAATTTCTTTGCTGATTGGAATCTTTGCCCTAGTTTTTGCAATGCGCTTAGATTACCGCGTTTGGCGGAAGCTTTCTTTTCTTATTACAGTTTTTGCAGTACTTTGCCTGATTGCCGTTTTTTTCATTGGAATAGAAGTAAATGGGTCAAAACGGTGGATTCAAATAGGAATGACTTTTCAGCCATCTGAAGTAGCAAAGCTAGCGTCACTTTTGTTGATAGCAAGCTACCTCGGACCTAAGATAGATAAAAACTTACGGATTAGCATTGGAAATAAGGTGTGGCTGCCAATTTTGCTCATGGGTGGGTTGGTATATAAGCAACCGGATTTAGGTACGGCCGCAATTATTGTTGGGATTGCCTTTTTGTTGTATATCATGGCGGGATTACCGCTAGGAGAAGTTGTTGTATTAGGTGCAATTGCACTGGGAGGCGCAGGAATATTAACCTTTTCAGCAGATTATCGGATTGATCGTGTGAAGGCATGGTTTGATCCCTGGTCTTATGAATCGACATCTGGATATCAAACGGTGCAGTCTTTGATTGCAATTGGTTCGGGTGGATTTTCTGGTTTAGGTTTGGGTATGGGAACAAGTAAATTTGCATATTTACCAGAGGCACATACCGATTTTGCTTTTTCTATTTTGTGTCAAGAGATGGGGTTTATTGGTGCATTTCTTGTGCTGATTTTATTAGCTGCTATGGCGTGGTATTGTGGACGAATTGCAAAAGAAACGACGGATGGATTTGGGAAAATGCTAGTCATCGGCATAGCCATTCTTGTTGTTGGACAAGGCGTTGCAAATATTGCTATGGTTATTGGAATCTTACCCGTTATTGGGGTACCATTACCATTTATCAGTTATGGAGGCACTTCACTGATTGTGAATATGTTGAGTATGGGGATTTTAGCGAGTGTTGGGAAAAAACATTGTAGTAAGGTACCAACACGTCCGCCAAAAGGCAAAATGCCATTGCCAAAAAGTCAGAGGTATATCGCGACTGATGCGGTAAAACGTGGCGCATAAAAGGAGTAGGAATAATGATATTATGTATCGTTATTCCTACTCCTTTTTTATATTGTAACCTTTTTATGCAGTTCACATAAACTATAGTATATAGAGTAGAAGGAGGGGGTTTACATGGAAGAAGAAACGAATCGAGCGCATGATCACGAAAGTAAAATGATGAAAAACCAGTGCTATATGTTAGCGCATGCTTATGTGCCTTGGCAGCGGTATGAAAAGGCGTTTTCGCCATGTGAAGCTTTATCAAAAGGAACATTATTCCCTGAATTATGGGGTGTTTATCGAATCCCTAAATAAATTGGAGGTGCTAAGCTATGGGATGTGAACATCAAGCTGCGATGCTAGTAAAAATTCAAGAGTTGGAATTCGTTGCGCTTGAGTTAAATTTATATCTTGATACACATCCATGTGATCAAGATGCAATCAACGATTTTAATTGTGCGGTGGAAGCTGCTTGTAAATTGGTTCAAAAGTATGAAGAAAAATATGGACCGCTATATAACTTTGGGATAAGTATAGAGACGGAAGATGAGTGGCGATGGATAAATAGTCCGTGGCCATGGGAATTGTAGGAGGTTTTGGCATGTGGATTTATGAAAAGAAATTACAACATCCAATTTGTGTGAGTTGTCCAGATGTAGCTTTCGCAAAATTGGTTATTACACAATATGGTGGCCCCAATGGAGAACTTTCAGCATCACTTCAATATCTTAACCAACGTTATTCGATGCCAACAAATATGGCGAAAGCCGTATTGACTGATATCGGCACGGAGGAACTCGCACATCAGGAAATGATTGCTTCTCTCGTGTATAAACTAACTTGTGGTGCGGGGCCAAAAGAGTTTGAAAAAGCAGGTTGGAGTGCTAAATGGGCGCAAAATGGTCCGGGCATGTTTTGGATGGATGCAAACGGTGTACCTTGGATTGCAAATAATGTTTCCTGTGTTGGTGAGCCAATTGCTGATTTAACTTCGAATATGGCTGCGGAGCAAAGGGCGCGGGTGACTTATGAGCATTTGATTTCCCAGACGTGTGATCCTTTGGTAAAAGATATGCTTCGTTTCCTTTGGCAACGTGAAGTTGTACATCTTCAGAGATTTGGTGAGGCATTAAACGACGTAGAAGAATGGATGGCAAAATGCAAACGTGTCTGGACCGGTGTAGAACAGCAAGAAGAAACAAAAGAACAGTAAATAGGCAATAAAAAGTCATCATTAAGGTGGCTTTTTATCCGATGGCTAATCTGCTCTAAGACTCCCACTTATAGAAACTGGGAGTCTTAGAGCAGATTAGCCCCTGGATAAGGCCGGCTAGGATTCAGGTGGAGTAAAAACCTCTCCTGGATCGTAGCCGCTTTATTATTTGTATAACTTCATTGATTTTTAGCTACAATAATTTTGTTCTAAGTTATGTATAGTGTTACAATAGATTAGGAAAATATAACTAATAAAGTAGATGGTGAGGTAATAGTTATGGAAAGAAAAATTGCTTGGTTAGATTATATGGAAGAAGATAAGTTGCAATTAGAGATTTTAAGTAAAAATTATCGAGAATTTTTGGATAATGGGAAAACGGAACGTGAATGCATAAAACAGAGCGTTGCATTTGCAAAACAGGCCGGTTATCGTGATTTAGCGCAATGCATAAAAGATAAAACGCAACTAAAAGCAGGCGATAAAGTTTATGCTGTCAATATGGACAAAGCGATAGTGTTATTTAATATTGGGCAAGAGCCGTTGGATGAAGGCATGAATATTCTAGGTGCACATATTGATTCACCGCGTTTAGATATCAAGCAAAATCCTTTATATGAAAAGGGTGGCTTGGCTTATTTCGATACCCATTACTATGGCGGTATTAAAAAATATCAATGGGTTACATTGCCACTTGCGATTCATGGTGTGATTGCAAAAAAAGATGGAAGTTTAATCAATTTGACAATTGGTGAAAAGGATGGCGACCCAGTATTTTGCGTGACTGATTTACTCGTACATTTAGCACAGAAACAACAGGAGTTAAAAGCGAATAAAGTTATTGATGGTGAAGACCTTGACGTTTTAATTGGAAGTATTCCGTTAGATGATAAAGAAAAAGAAGCAGTGAGCAAAAAAATCATGGCAATATTGCAATCCACATATGATTTTACTGAAGAAGATTTGCTATCAGCTGAATTAGAAGTCGTACCAGCGGGTAAAGCAAGAGATGCTGGGCTCGATCGCAGTATGATTATGGCATATGGACAAGATGACCGCGTATGTGCCTATACATCCCTTGTTGCAATGCTTGAAGTTGATAAAGTGGATAAAACGACTTGTTGCTTACTCGTTGATAAAGAAGAAATTGGCAGTGTCGGTGCAACTGGAATGCAATCGAAATTTTTTGAAAATATGACTGCGGAGCTCTTGGCTTTGCAAGGTGAATATTCTGATTTAAAATTAAGAAGATGTTTAGCAAATTCTAAAATGTTATCCTCTGATGTAAGTGCAGGCTTTGATCCGTTATATGAATCTGTATTTGACAAGAAAAATGTGGCTTATTTAGGAAAAGGCATTGTATTTAATAAATTCACCGGTTCACGTGGTAAATCAGGATCGAATGATGCAAATGCAGAGTATTTTGGACAAATTCGCAAAATTATGGACGATAATAAAATCGCCTATCAAACTGCTGAATTGGGTAAGGTTGATATTGGAGGTGGGGGAACAATCGCCTATATTATGTCACTTTATGGGATGGAAGTTATTGATTGTGGTGTAGCGGTATTAAATATGCACGCACCATGGGAAATTACGAGTAAGGCTGACTTATACGAAGCGAAAAAGGGCTATGTCGCATTTTTGAAACAAGCGTAATATTGTTTTCATAGAACGAAGGACTTTCTGTCTAATACGATGGAAAGTCCTTTTTGTATGTTAAAAGCAATTTTAATGCAATTTTAATATAGGGACTTATCTTTTAACACCGATTTAAGATGAGGGATTTTATAATAACAATATCAACAAGTAATGGAGGTTAGAATAATGATGAATTTGATCTTACAGTACAGCCTGTATTTAGTAATACTGATTATATTTGCTGTTCCGTTAGGTGCGTATATTGGTAAAGTAATGAATGGAGAAAAAGTTTTTCTGACAAGGGTGGTAGAACCTGTAGAAAATCTGATTTATAAAATTCTTTGTATTGATAAAACGGAGGAAATGAATTGGAAGTCGTATTTGTGGAGTGTATTATTTTTTAATGGGTTTGGCTTTTTGGTATTATTTTTTATGCATATGTGCCAAAATTTGTTGCCGTTAAATCCGCAAAATATGGATGGAACAAGTTGGCATCTAGCTTTTAATAATGCAATTAGTTTTGTTACAAATACAAATTGGCAAGCTTATAGCGGTGAATCTACATTATCTTATTTTACACAAATGTTTGGTTTAACCGTACAAAACTTTGTGTCAGCAGCGACTGGAATTGCCGTTTTATTTGTTTTAATTCGTGCCTTTATTAAAGTAAAAGAAAGAGGATTAGGCAATTTTTGGGTGGATATTACGCGGATTGTTTTATATGTGTTAATTCCTTTATCGATGATCGTTTCAATTGCGCTTGTTTCACAAGGCGTAGTACAAAATTTTGCCCCATATGAAATTGTAAATCTTGTTGAGCCGGTTGCCTTAGAAAATGGTAGCCAAGTGACTGAGCAGATTGTTCCGATGGGACCTGGTGCAAGTCAAATTGCGATCAAACAGTTAGGCACAAACGGCGGTGGCTATTTCGGTACGAACTCCGCTTATCCATTGGAAAATCCCACTGCATTATCTAATTTAATTGAAGTTTTATCTATATTGTTAATTCCAGCAGCTCTTTGTTTTACTTTTGGAAAAAATATTGGCGATAAAAGACAAGGAAAAGCAATTTTCTCAGCGATGTTTATTTTATTAATTCTTGCTCTTGTTGGTATTGCTATAAATGAACAAATCGCTACGCCACAGTTAGCACAGAATGGTGCTGTAAATATTGGAATGGAAAATCAAGCAGGCGGTAACATGGAGGGAAAAGAAGCGCGTTTTGGCATTGTAGGGTCTTCGACTTGGGCTGCCTTTACAACGGCAGCATCGAATGGTTCAGTCAATTCAATGCATGATTCTTATACGCCACTCGGCGGAATGATTACCATGGTGCTTATGCAATTAGGTGAAGTTGTCTTTGGTGGTGTCGGGTGTGGCTTATATGGGATGATCAGCTTTGTCATTCTCACAGTCTTTATCGCAGGACTTATGGTAGGCAGAACACCGGAGTATTTAGGAAAAAAAATAGAGCCGCGAGAAATGAAACTTTCCGTCATTGTCTGTTTGGCAACGCCGGTTGCCATTTTAATTGGCAGTGGGATTGCTGTAGTTGTTCCAAGTGTGTTGGATAGTTTAAACAATACGGGGACACATGGCTTATCGGAAATTGTTTATGCATATTCTTCCGTAGGTGGAAACAATGGTTCAGCATTTGCTGGTTTTAGCGCTAATACAGTGTTTTTAAATGTTAGTTTGGGTATCTGTATGTTATTTGCACGGTTTGTACCAATTATCGCAATTGTTGCAATGGCAGGTAGTTTAGTAGAGAAAAAACGCCTTGCGGTAACACCAGGAACACTTTCGACCTGTAATACAATGTTTATATTTATGTTGATTTTAATTGTTTTGTTAGTCGGTGCTTTGAGCTTTTTCCCGGCTTTATCTTTGGGACCAATTGCCGAATATTGTCAGATGATTCATTAGGAGGTGCAGATAAATGGATGAAAAAATAATAAAACGTGCCTTAAAGGATTCTTTTACTAAATTATCCTTCACCGTACAATTACAAAATCCGGTAATGTTTGTTGTATATCTTTCAGCAATTGTTACTACAGGATTGTGTGGTCTATCAATTTTCGGAATTAAAGATGCGTCAATTGGATTTACTGCTTGTATTTCAATTATTCTTTGGTTTACGATTTTATTTGCCAATTTTGCTGAAGCTTTGGCTGAGGGGCGTGGCAAAGCACAGGCAGATGCGTTAAGAAATGCAAAAAGGACAGTAACTGCGCATAAATTAAAAAATCGTAATGATAAAAAAATATATACCGATATTTCATCGATTAACCTTCGTAAAGGTGATATTGTTATTGTGAGTGCTGGGGAACCAATTCCAGCGGATGGAGAAGTCATTGAAGGTGTTGCATCGGTAGATGAAAGTGCGATCACGGGAGAGTCAGCGCCGGTAATTCGTGAAGCCGGCGGGGATCGTAGTGCCGTAACAGGAGGAACGACGGTAGTTTCCGACTGGTTGGTGATTGAAGTCGTCAATGAGGCTGGAGAAAGCTTTTTGGATAAAATGATTGCTATGGTTGAGGGAGCATCGCGGCGCAAGACACCAAATGAAATTGCATTGCAAATTTTATTGATCGCTTTAACACTTATCTTTATTCTAGTTACGATAACTTTGTATGCTTACGCTGATTTTTCAGCAAAACAGCTTTTCGTAGAAAATCCAACTTCGATGACAGCGCTAATTGCATTATTGGTATGTTTAGCGCCAACAACGATTGGAGCATTGTTATCAGCAATCGGAATTTCAGGCATGAGTCGTTTAAATGAAGCAAACGTATTGGCAAAAAGCGGACGCGCAATTGAAGCTGCTGGCGATGTAGATACGTTGTTATTAGATAAAACAGGGACAATTACGCTTGGAAATCGCCAAGCCAGTTCATTTGTTCCAGTAGATGATCATACGGAAAGAGAACTTGCCGACGCTGCACAGATTGCATCATTACCTGATGAAACACCAGAAGGCAGAAGTATTGTCATTTTAGCGAAAGAAAAATTTGATATTCGTGAAAGAACGCTTAATGTCTTAAATATTGAATTTATTCCGTTTTCTGCGCGGACGCGACTTAGTGGTGTAAATATGAATGGAACTGAAATAAGAAAAGGGGCAGCTGACTCAATCAAAGCTTATGTAGAAAATCGTGGTGGCACTTATAGTGATGAGTGCGACGAAGCGGTAAGAAAAATCGCGAATGTAGGTGGAACGCCACTCGTTGTGGCAAAAGATGATAGTATTTTGGGTGTCATTTATCTAAAAGATATTATTAAATCCGGAGTAAAAGAAAAATTTGCTGATCTTCGGAAAATGGGAATCAAGACAGTAATGATTACGGGAGATAATCCGTTGACTGCCGCGGCAATTGCAGCAGAGGCCGGAGTAGATGATTTTCTTGCGGAGGCGACACCAGAAGGAAAACTCGCGATGATTCGCGAGCTGCAAAGTAAGGGTCATATGGTAGCAATGACAGGTGACGGGACAAATGATGCACCGGCACTCGCGCAAGCGGATGTTGCTGTTGCAATGAATACCGGAACGCAAGCGGCAAAGGATGCTGGGAATATGGTTGATTTAGATTCTTCACCAACAAAATTAATTGAAATTGTGCGCATCGGCAAACAGCTGTTAATGACGCGTGGTAGTTTGACGACATTTAGTATCGCCAATGACCTGGCTAAGTATTTTGCGATTATTCCTGCATTATTTATGTCACTATACCCCCAATTAGGGATGCTAAATATTATGGGCTTGCATAGCAGTGAAAGTGCAATCTTATCAGCGATTATCTACAATGCGGTTATTATTGTTGCATTGATTCCATTAGCTTTACGTGGTGTAGCCTATAAAGAAGTTCCGGCAGAGGATTTATTAAAACATAATTTGCTCGTTTATGGATTGGGCGGGATCATTGTACCGTTTATTGCAATAAAAGTTCTAGATTTCTTTATTGCATTATTTGTATAGAGCAAGAAAGGATTTGATGAGATGAAAAGTTTAATCTACCGTGCGTTTGGGATGTTATGCGTAATGACTTTTCTATGTGGAGGGATTTATCCACTTGCAGTAACAGCAATTTCGCAAGCGGCTTTTCCGGATGAAGCAAATGGCAGTATTATTAAAATAGATAATAAAGTTTATGGAACAAAATTTTTAGCACAACAATTTACCGGTAAACAATATATGTGGGGAAGGATTATGAGATTAGATACAGAATCTTTTACCGATAAAAATGGAAATAGTTATTTTTATGCAGCACCTGATAATATAAGTCCAGCCAGCAACGATTATGATTCTTTAGTGGCACAGCGCGTACAAAAAATAAAAGAATCTAACCCGGATGCAAGAATTGACAGTATTCCCGTTGACTTGGTTACGAATTCTGGCAGCGGGCTTGACCCGCATATCAGTTTAGCAGCGGCAGAGTATCAAATTCCACGTTTAGCAAAAGAACGTCAAATGTCGGAAACTGAAATTCAGAAGATTATTGATGATTATACGACAGATAAATTTCTTGGCGTTTTCGGCGAGCCGGTGGTGAATGTTCTCCAAGTAAATTTAGCTTTAGATGGTTTGTTAAAATAAAGATAGTTAGATAGGGTCTATACTGTATCTTGCGATACAGTATAGATTTTTGTCGGTTAAAGCAGATTTAAATACGCAAAGAAGGTGAATAACATGGATGAAGATGAACGCGATCCGCATAAGTTTCTTGAGGCAGCTATGCAGGAAGAGAAGAAAAAAAAGAAGGGGAAACTCAAAATATTTTTCGGTTATGCTGCTGGAACGGGAAAAACCTATGCGATGTTATCGGATGCACATGATGCTCAAAAAGAAGGAATTGATGTAGTTGTTGGCTATATTGAGCCGCATGCAAGGCCTGATACAATGGCGCTTTTGACGGGGCTTGAGGTGTTACCGCCACTTGAGGTAGCTTATCATGGGGTAACATTAAAAGAGTTTGATTTAGATAAAGCGTTAGAGCGCAAGCCAAAGCTTATCTTAGTGGATGAATTTGCCCATACGAATGCAAATACTTGTCGGCATGCAAAACGGTATCAGGATGTGCAGGAGTTATTAAATGCGGGTATTGATGTTTATACAACGGTAAATGTACAACATTTAGAAAGTCTAAATGATGTCGTTGCGCAAATTACTGGTATTATTGTTCGTGAAAGAATACCCGACAGTGTTTTTGATGATAATTCGCAAGTCGAGCTTGTAGATATTGATCCTGATGATTTATTAGAGCGGCTGAAGCAGGGGAAAATCTATCGGGAAAAGCAGGCTAATAAAGCATTGGGAAACTTTTTTACGGAGGAAAACCTTATTTCTCTACGTGAAATCGCATTGAGGCGGATGGCTGATCATATTAATTCTTTGCAGCTGCAAGCAGATCGGGAAAAATCGTTAACATCTGTAGTTACAGCAGAGCATATTTTGATTTGTTTATCGTCATCGCCTTCGAATCCGAAAGTAATTCGTCAAGCGGCACGGATGGCAGCGGCATTTCATGCAAAATTTACAGCCATCTATGTAGAAACACCTGACTTTAATAATATGTTGCAAAAAGATAAGGAACGGCTGCAAAATAATACGCGATTGGCACGAGAACTGGGTGCTAATACAGTAACTTCCTACGGCAGTGATATTGTAGAGCAGATTGCGGAATACGCAAAGGTTGCGCGAGTTTCTAAAATTGTTTTGGGGAGATCGTATACGAAGCGTAAGCTGTTCTCTGTGCAGGAGAGTTTCTCCGAGCGTTTGACTGATTTATCACCTCAATTGGAAATCTTTCTTATTCCAGATAATTATGATAAGAAGTATGTAAAGCCTATTGGCTTGCAACGCTATACACAAGATTATAGCGACAGTATGTGGATGTTTGGTGTTTTATCTGTGTCTACGATTTTTGGCTATATGTTATCACATTGGAACTTTGGTGATGTCTCTATCGTAGCCAGTTATATTATCGGTGTATTTTTTACTACATTTATTACTAAAGGAAAAATTTATGGAATTATTGCTAGCTTTTTGAGTGTTCTTTTGTTTAATTTTTGTTTTACTAGACCTGTGTATACATTTGAAATCGTGGATATTCGCCATATAATTTTATTTGTCGTTATGTTTATTATTGCTATGATTTGTGCAGGGTTAACGCATAAGGTGAAAGAGTATGCAAAGTTATCCGCACAGAAAGCATATCGATTGGAAATTCTTTTGGCGACAAGTCGTAAGCTACAGAAAGCCGCGGATAAATATGAAATTGTCGAACAGACGGTGGCACAATTGGGCACATTACTAGAAAAGAATATCTACTTTTATTTAGGGAATCCACGTTTAAATCCGTTACCATTTACGTATATTTGTAATGAAGCGCTGCAAAACAATTTTGATAATCAACGTTGGGTGGCCGTAGCAGAATGGACATTTAAAAATAATCGTCATGCTGGATTTTCTACGACGACTTTACCGGGGGAAAAGTGTTTGTATTTAGCGATTCGTAATGGAGAAAAGGTATTTGGCGTAGTGGCGATTGATATGGAAAATCAGCGAATTCCTGCGTACGAAGAAGGCATTATGGTAGCAATTCTAAATGAATGTGCATTTGCGCTAGAAAAGGATGAGCTGTTAAAAGATCAAGAAAATGCGAGTCTGCAACTTAAACAGGAACAGCTGAGGGCAAATTTATTGCGTTCCATTTCTCATGATTTAAGGACACCTTTAACTTGTATTTCTGGCAATGCAGAAGTATTGCTTCACAATTTAAATCAAATGAAGCGGGAAAAAGCACAAAAACTTTGTGAGGATATTTATGATGAATCCATTTGGTTAATTAATTTAGTAGAAAACTTGTTATCGGTAACAAGGATAGAAAATGGTACAATGAAATTGCAACTGAATATTGAAAGTTTAAGTGATATTGTGGATGAAGCATTAAAACACATAAAGCGTAAGCTAAGTCATCAGCCAATTCACGTGGAGCACGAGAATGATTTATTAATGGTAAAAGCTGATGGCAGGATGATTATTCAGGTCATTACCAACATCGTAGATAATGCCTTAAAATATACGCCGCAAGGAACGCAAGTTGCCATTACCACGAGGCAAGTAAATGATGAAGTAATTGTACAGATTACCGATGATGGCTTAGGAATTACGGATGAAGCTAAAAGTAAATTGTTTGATATGTTTTATTCTGCTAAAACCAACGCTGCTGATGGGAAACGTGGCATGGGATTAGGGCTGGCTTTATGTAAGTCGATTATCAATGCGCATGGTGGTGAGTTGACAGTTGCTGATAATAAACCGCAGGGGACGATATTTCAATTTAATTTAAAAGTGGAAGAAGTGAGATTATGATCCATCAGACGATTCTAGTTATAGAAGATGATATTCCCGTTAGAAATTTGATTACGACGACACTAGAAACCCAAGATTACAAATATTACACAGCGGAAAACGGTACACAGGCATTACTGACAACGGCATCAGTAAAGCCTGATGTTATTCTACTTGATTTAGGGTTGCCGGATATAGATGGAATCGAAGTGATTCGAAAAATTCGTTCTTGGTCGGATATTCCGATTATCGTGATTAGTGCCAGAAGTGATGAACGAGATAAAATAGAGGCGCTTGATAGCGGTGCCGATGATTATTTAACAAAGCCGTTTAGTGTCGAGGAGCTTTTGGCAAGACTAAGAGTTGTATGGCGAAGATTAAACTACTTGTCAACGCTAAATGGTAAGGTGGAGGAAGTTTTTCATAATGGGGCGCTTGTCATAGATTTTACCGCGGCGGTAGTAAAAGTAAACGATACTGAGGTAAAGTTAATGCCAATTGAGTATAAATTACTTTGCTTATTGGCGAAAAATGTAGGCAAGGTACTTACACATCACTACATATTAGATCAAGTATGGAAAAATGCAATTGAAAGTGATTTAGGCTCGTTGCGTGTTTATATGACGTCGCTTAGAAAAAAACTCTGTAAGAGTGAAAGTGGTGTAGAATATATCCAGACACATATTGGAATAGGGTATCGAATGCTTCGGATTGAGTAGAATAAAAAATCCTGATTCAAAATGAATCAGGATTTTTTATTTTCCCAAGCGGGCGGTGTAGAAGGTGTAATTACGCCAAAAGCAAAACCACGTTCTTTTAGGATTTTAATAATTTGTGGCAATGCTTTAATAGTTTCTTCGTGACCAGGTGAGGAGTGCATCAATATAATTGCATGATCTTGTAAAATTGGAAAGTTATCGAGTTGATGAATAATATTGTCAATTAAGTCTTCTGCCGTTCCATCTGAAGCATCTCCGGAACTAATATTCCAGCCCACTTCGATATATCCGAGCCGTTCTAGCTCTAACCAATATTCATCGGTAAAGTTTCCAACGATGCCTCCAGGGGCTCTTGTAATAAGCGGACGAACGCCCAAGATTTCTTTAAAAATATCATCTGCTTGTTGTAATTCTTTGATGTAACTGCCTGGAGAATCGTATAATTTTTCATAAATGTGTGTATAACTGTGATTCCCAATTGCATGATTTTCATTATAGATTCGCTTTACTACATCTGGATAATCATGTAGTTTATTGCCTAATAAAAAGAAAGTTGCCTTTACTTGCTCTTGTTTTAGTATATCTAAAATAGCGATTTCAATATCGTCATTAGGTCCGTCATCAAAAGTTAGATATACAGTTTTTTCATGATAATAAGGTTCGATTTTTGGAAGCGCTGTAGATAATCCTTGGTTTTGTCGCTGGGAGATTGTAAAATTGTCATATACAGGTCGGAATGGGTCTTGGGTTTTAAAATCAGATAAATCACCATTAATAATAAAGGGCGTTTTAACAGATTCTTTTTGCCCTTTACTTAAAGTTTCATCATCTGTATATTCAGAAACTCCAGCTGGGGTGGGGCATTCGTTTACGAAATAAAGTGGAATTGTGACGATAATAAAAGTAATAATTGAAAAAATTGCAAATAGATGTTTTTTAAAATAATTTTGCATAGTATGCTCCTAGGTATTAATTTGTGTATGACAAAACATTATCATTTTAGCATGATTGCATGTTGATTCATAGATAAAATTGTTTGCTTGCTGGTAAAAGTAGATGTTTTTATCGAAAAAGTTCTTTTAACTAAAATATATTCAGTATATAATTAAAATAATAAATTTTATCAAAAAATATTCATTTTGATAATGTAAGGAGTATTGAGAAAACGAAAAAAGATATTTTAAAAAAGTTTCAGTGTCGGATTTTGCAGCGTTGAATTTTGTGTATTATTTAAGGTGATAGAAAAAGACGCATTGAAAGAAATGTTGGGGTAGTAATTAAAAAATGCAGTTTAAGATCAATGACGGAGTAAAATAAGTAGGATTATCTAGTAGTGTCGATATAGTGGTTGCAATAGCTTCCTAAGGAAATCTATGCCAGTTTGTCAAAGTTTGCAGATGAAATACTATATAATTTAAAGTAAAAAGATGAAATATTGATAGTTTTTTTTAGAATGGTTTAAAATAGTCAGGTAATAACATGGAATTAATAGTAATAAAATAGCTTTAAACCCTTAATTTTACTGAATTTTTATCTGATAATATTTCTAAAAATGTGCAGGATTTATGTAGGGAAAAATAGAACTTAATTGACGTAATTATAAAACTGTTCGACACGAAGTTTTATTGTGGTGAGTATGATTTAAGAAAATTTATAGGGGAACCAGTTTATTAAATTGGAGGGGTAAAAATGTTAAATATATTATTGGTTGGCGGCGGTAGAGGTGGAGCCGGTATATTAGAATTATCGACAAAGATTCCTGATGTAAAAATAGTTGCTGTAGCGGATGTAAAGGCAGATGCGGTTGCGATTCGCTTAGCGCAAAAAATGGGGCTTAGAACGTTTCAAGACATTTCTGAAGCGGTAAAAATGCCAGGACTAGATGTTATATTAAATGTTACAGGTAATGTGGAAGTCAACAAGATTATCAATACATATGTACCAGAAAATGTGAAAGTAGTAGAGACTTATTTAACAAATATAATTTATCATTTGATTAAGTCTCAAGCGTTGATTAATGAAGAATTAAAAACAAAGGTAGATACTTTATCAGGAGCGGTGAATGAAGCAAAAGGGCATATTAATAATACACATGAAGTTATTGGTTTTATCAATAAAGTATCGCAGCAAACGAATTTGCTTGGGCTAAATGCAGCAATTGAGGCGGCACGGGCTGGAGAGCAAGGTCGTGGATTTGCCGTTGTTGCAAATGAGGTGCGTAAATTAGCTGAAGATAGTGTTGAAGCGACTAAAAAAATCAATTCTATTTTAGGAAATATAGAGTCTTCAATGCAAGCAATTATTGTTGGTATTGAACAGACTGCTGCAGTTGCTGATGAAAAATCACGCCGAGAGTTAGTGCAAGGGATTAAAATCACAACAAAATAAATAATAAAAACCGCAGCGAAAGCTGCGGTTTTTTATTCAGGAATGATTGAAGGGTTATCTGTAATTGAGGATAGGACTACAATGGTTTGCGTTTTTAGAATTCCAGGTTGATTTTTAATACGGTTTAACAATAATTCTAATGTTTTTGTACTTTCAGTGACAATTTTTAATGAGTAGTCGAATTCTCCAGTTATATAGAAGCATTCTTTAATTTCGAGTTCATCTTTGACGAAACTGGCAAAAGAATCCCCATGGGTTGGATTTTCTAATTGGACATACATGAGAGCCATTAAATGTTTGTTTAGCATTGCAGGATCAAGAATAACTGTATATTGTTTAATTACGCCTGATGCTTCTAATTTTTTCAAACGTTCACTTATTGCGGGCATTGAAAGTGATATTTCGGCACTTAAGTCAGAAATGGTCATACGGGCATTTTTTTGTAGATTTTTAAGTATTTTTTTATCAATGACGTCCATAATTTAACCACCAATCTTTATAGCAATGCTTTGATGTTATCTAATATATTATAACAGGATAAATAGAGGATGTAACATATTTTAAAAAATAATTTCAAAAAAAGTAAAAATAGATTTTCTTTTTTGCCTGAATAAAAAGGAATGTATCTAAGTTGGACGAATTCTAAAATAAATAAAAAAATTTTTACATTTTGATTTTGGCAGGTGGCTGAATTGGCAGTTAAACGAAATCCAGTGCAAAAAAGAATAGCAGTATTTATTTTTGCATTGGTTGGCTTAATTTTTATATTGGCTGGCCGTGTAGCTTGGATACAAGTTGTACAGGGCGACCTATTAGCAATGAAGGCAAAGCGGCAAGTAGAAGAGAGCCGCACGCTACAGTCGCCCCGAGGCACGATTTACGATAGAAATGGTCGTGAGCTCGCGGTTAGCATTCTGGTAAAATCGCTTTATGTAGATCCGGAAGTTGTAAAAGATCCTGAAACATTGGCGGCAGAATTGGCACCTATTTTAAAAATGTCAGAGCAAGACATTAGAGGTAGAATTGCCGATGGCGGGAGGTTTGTTTGGTTAAAGCGTATGTTAGAGCCAGATGTGGTGGCGCGAGTAAAAGCAGTGATTGAAAAGTATAATCTAAATTGTTTGAATTTTGTAGAAGAAAGTAAACGCTATTATCCAAATGACGCGTTAGCTTCACAGGTACTTGGCTTTGTAGGAATGGATGACGTTGGACTTGATGGGATGGAATTGGCAGAAGATGAAGTTTTAAAGGCGAAGTCATCGGAACAATTTTTGTCGACAGATACTTATGGAAGACCAATTTTCAATTCTGTTTTTTCAAAAAACACTTATGAAGGTGGAAAAGATCTTTATTTAACGATTGATAGCAATATTCAGTTTATCGTTGAGCAGACGCTTGAAAAAGCGATGGTAGATACGAAGCCACGGGCGGTTACGGCAGTCGTCATGAATCCGAAGAATGGCGAAATATTGGCGATGGCAAATCGCCCAACGTATAATCCCAATGAGTTTTATAAATATTCACCAGAAGAGTGGAGAAATCGTGCAGTTTCCTTTGTATATGAGCCCGGTTCTACATTTAAGGCTATAGTTGCGGCATCGGCATTACAAGAAGGTATCGTTACGCCGGAAAAACGGTTTGTTGATCCGGGATATGTAATGGTATCTGGACGAAGAATTCAAAACTGGAATGGTGAAAGTTATGGCAATGTAAGCTTTACGGATATTATTAAAAACTCTATAAATACAGGTTTCGTTCAGGTCGGTATGCAGGTAGGAGCGCAAAAACTTAATGATTATGCCCATGCTTTTGGCTTTGGAGCTTTGACGGGAATTGAATTGCCTGGTGAGGAGTATGGAATTTTATTTGATCCTAAGCATATGCGAGATTCAGATATTGCGACGATGTCGATTGGACAAAGTATTGCGGTAACGCCAGTGCAGTTAGCAACTGCTATTTCAGCAATTGCTAATAAAGGAATGTTATTAAAACCTACAATTATCAAAGAATTTAGAAACTCCGATGGAAGCATAAGTAAGAGTAGTGAAGTTACACAAGTAAGACAAGTTATTGAAGAAGATACAGCGACGAAATTAATTAGTATGTTAGAGCAAGTTGTTGCTTCTGGTGGGGGGACGAAAGCGGCGGTGAAAGGCTATAGAATAGCTGGAAAGACAGGAACTGCTGAAAAATTAAAAGATGATGGAAGCGGATACTTAAGTGGTCATTATATCGCTTCATTTGCAGGTTTTGCTCCAGTTGAAGATCCCCAAATTACAGTGCTTGTTATTATTGATGATCCAAACGGTATTTATTACGGCGGGCAAATTGCTGCACCGATTGCCGGGGAAATATTTGAACAGGTTTTACGCTATTTGAATATTAAGCCGTTAAATAATGATTTAGAAGGCGCGCCGGTGAAAAGGCCATTGGCTCAATTACAACAGCCTGCCAAACCAATTCAAGTACCTCCAGGCAAAGTTTTAGTGCCTGATTTTACAGGGAAAACGATGCGACAAGTTGCAGAATTGGCAGATTCTCTAAGTCTTATCGTCCTTCCTGAAGGCAGTGGAATTGCTCAAAGGCAAAGTATTCCAGTCAATACGCTTGTCGATAATGGAGCTGAAATAACTGTATATTTTACAGGAATTTAAAAATAATAAAAGGGCGGCTAAAAGGCCGCCCTTTTAATCGTATCTTAGGATTGCGATTTATTCATAGAAGATTCATATTGTTCGATCATTTTACGAACCATATGACCACCTACACGGCCGCAATCAGCGGAAGTCATTGTAGACCAACCGTTTTGGCGAACTGCGTCAGCAATGCCTAATTCGTTTGCAATTTCATATTTCATTTTATCAAGCGAATTTTGAGCTGCAGGGTTTACAGGTTTGTTTGTTCTCGACATATTCTCACCTCCTCATCGCGTTGTAATCCTATTATCTACATTTTTTAAATGCATTATGCGAAACAGGAAGATGTAAATAGTGGCATAAAAAATAAGATTTTCTTTGGAAAATAAAAGGAGTCATTTTGTCCTATATTTATTTAGACGAGAAGGGAACTGTAAAAGAATGGCGAAACATTAAATATATTAGTGGCTGAAGTCTAATCATGATCACCTAGATTATGGGTAGAATGAGGGGATATCAATGAAAAAAAAATTAGAGCAGCTCAATCAAAAAATTGAGTCGACAAGAGCAAGTCTTAATAAGCTTGTGTCAGAAAAAGGCGGGATTATGACTGATGATACTGTCTTAGGCTTGAGCGAAGAACTTGATGATCTGATTGTACAACAGACACGGTGTAAAATTTCATTAGAAAAATGATACGATATGCTTATATATTAATTAGGAGATGGAGTAAATGCCAAATAGAGATGTATATGCACAAATTGATTTATCAGCAATAAGACATAATGTGAAGCTGATAAAAAGCTGCATAAAAAATAATGCGAAAATGTGCGCGGTTGTGAAAGCAGATGCTTATGGACACGGAGCAGTTGCGGTTGCGAAAGAAGCCGTTGCTGCTGGTGCGGATTATTTGGCGGTTGCAATACTAGATGAGGCATTAGAACTTAGAAACGCAGGATTCAAAGAACCAATTTTGATTTTAGGGTTTACACCGGATAGACAAACGCAGCAACTCGTTGAATATGATATTGAGCAGGCTGTTTTTACGCTTCAAGCGGCAGAGGCTTTATCTAAAGAGGCAGTGCGCCAGGGGAAAAGAGCAAGAGTTCATATTAAAGTGGATACGGGAATGCATCGAATTGGAATTCAGCCGAATCAGGTGGGTGCATTTGCTGAAGCGATAGCTGCACTTCCAGGTGTAGAAATCGTCGGAGTATTTTCTCATTTTGCAAAATCTGATTATGAAGATAAAACTTTTGCTTGTGAACAATTAGAGAAATTTAATCAAGCAATTGCAGATATTGAACAAAGGGGAATTAACATTCCTTTAAAACATATTGCCAATAGTGCAGCAATTCTTGAAATGCCGCAGGCCCATTTTGATATGGTCCGCGCAGGGGTAATTCTTTATGGATTATGGCCGTCAGATGAAGTGAAGCATTCTACGGATCTTCGTCCGGTAATGAAATTGATTGCAAAAGTTGCTTATGTAAAGGAATTAGAAACGGGTAATGGAATTAGTTATGGTCAGATTTTCAGAACGAAACGCAAAAGTCTAATTGCAACCCTGCCAATCGGTTATGCAGATGGATGGTCACGCTTATTAACTGGCAAAGCAAAAGTTTTGATTCATCATCAACTTGCTCCAATCGTGGGGAAAATTTGTATGGATCAATGTATGGTAGATGTTACGGATATTGCAGGGGTGAAGCAAGGGGACACTGTAATTTTATTTGGTGATGGAAAGCTTTCAGTGGACGAAATTGCCAACTGGTTGGGGACAATCAATTATGAAGTTGTCTGCATGATAAGTAAACGTGTACCAAGAGTATATTGCTAAAGTAAAAGGTTCATTTCCTCAGGTGAGGAAATGAACCTTTTACTCTTTCGTTTCTTTAGCGTATTCATCCTTAATTTTTATTTGCCAGCCACCCAAATTATCTGCAAACACATTAAAAATCCAGAGTGTAAGAAGCGTAAAAGCTGCGCCGGCGAATCCTAGGCCAATCCCCAGGCAGGCACCGGTGACAATACCAAGAAAGTCGCGGTCTAAAATTGCAATGATAATGCCGATGAGTTCACCAAAACAAATGCCGCTGAAAAATAAAACAAACGCAGGTACTTTATAGTCAATATGGAGAATTGTTTTTTTCATTTCGCCCTCCATCTTTAGCCAAAAGCAATTTAATCATGATAAATAAGGCCAGATAACCAAACCAAGGGAAAAGTCTTTGAATAATTTCGCTAAATTCAAGGTTAATAAAGAAAAAACTAATGCATAATAAAAAAATGAGGCAAAGGGGATAAGGTAAATTTGTGTGCTTTTTTAGTTGTGATGCACAGCCATATAAACAGGATAAAGAGGTTGTAAAGATAGCCAAAAGAAAAATAATAAGATATAGAAAAGAATGTAATAAACTTTGCGAACAGGAAATATCTAACATCGGTATTTGAGCATTTAAAATATAAGGACAATGAAGAAGAATCGTAAAAGTGATACAAATAGCCAGACTCATAAGTAATGTTGCACCAAGAATGCTTCCTAGAAGTCGCGTTTGATTACATTTGATTTTTGCTCCTAAAGGGACAAGTAAGGGTAAGCTGATTGAAAGATTATAGGAGGCATATAATAAACACGATAAAAGCCAATGTGGTGCAGGCTGATTGGAAAGTGAGACCGTATGCTCAAAGAGTGAGAAAGAAAACTCATGATAATGCAGCGAAGAAAAACAGATGATTAAGATGATAAGGGCAAGAAATGGTGTGGCAATTAGATTTACTTTCATAATCCCTTGAACTCCGAAAAGTGCAAGGACTAAGATGAGAAGACTTAACGAGGTATACCCAAGAGCAAAGGGTAAATAGAAATAATTACGGCAAATTGTTCCCGCAGCAATTAACATCAATTGTAAAATAGTAAAAAGGAAAAATCCGAGTAGTAAATTAAGAATGAATCCAAATCTCTTGCCACAAAGTTTATTGATAAAAAGCGTATAATCTGTAGTTTCAAATTGATTGCTGATTTTTAGCAGGCGATAGCCTAATAAGGAAAAAAAGATGCCAGCGGTAACGATGCCATAAATCCCCATACTACCATATGCAATAAAAAAGTATAATAGCTCCTGACCGGAGGCAAATCCTGCACCAAGCATAGTCCCCGCAAATAAAAATGCAGTTTTAAAAATAGTGGATATTGGTTTAGGCATAAATACCTCCGATACATGATGATAATGAAGTATAAGGGGAAAGCTGAATCTTTTAAAATCTATGCATATTTTTATGATTGAAGAACAAAAATATGCTACAAAAGGCATGTTTGACAGGTTTTTATATAGTATATATAATTAATTAGATAAATAATTTGTAGATGTATCGTAAGCGATAGAATATCGGTTAGGTTTCGAATATTTGGAGGTTTGAGAAAAGAAATGCTTGATATTAAATTTGTCAGAGATAATCCGGAAAAAGTACAAGAAGCGTTAAAAAATCGTGGTAATTCTATGACGTTAGACGGTTTTATCGCATTAGAAAAAGAACGTCGTGATATTTTAGGAAAAGTAGAAGCTTTAAAAAGCGAAAGAAATAAAGTTTCACAACAAATCAGCATAATGAAAAAAAATAAGGAAAATGCGGATGATTTGGTGCTTGAAATGCGCAAGGTCGGCGAAGATATTGCTAAACTGGATGCACGTTTAAAAGAAGTTGAAGCTGAATTAAAAGATATTATGCTTAGTATTCCCAATGTGCCGAACGAAGCTGTTCCCGTAGGAAAAGATGAAAATGATAATCCGGAAATTCGTCGTTGGGGTGAAGTGAGAAATTTTGATTTTACGCCAAAGCCTCATTGGGAAATTGGGGAAGGGCTTGGAATCCTTGATGCAGAACGTGCGGCAAAAGTAACAGGCGCAAGATTCACTTTCTATAAGGGCCTCGGCGCAAGACTAGAACGTGCTGTAATTAACTTTATGTTAAATTTACATACAGAAAAGCATGGCTATACAGAAATGTTACCTCCTTTTGTTGCGAATAAAGATAGTATGACTGGTACAGGTCAATTGCCGAAATTCTCCGAAGATATGTTCAAATTAGAAGGGTTAGATTATTATTTAATTCCAACCGCAGAAGTTCCTGTGACAAATTATCATAGAGGGGAAATCCTTGACGGAAAGGATTTGCCGAAATATTATAGTGCGTATAGTGCATGTTTTAGAGCAGAGGCTGGTTCAGCAGGTCGTGATACTCGTGGATTGATTCGTCAACATCAATTCAACAAAGTTGAATTGGTCAAATTTGTAAAACCAGAAGATTCTTATAATGAATTAGAAAAACTAACGAGTGATGCAGAGCGTGTATTGCAATTACTAGGATTACCATACCGAGTGATTTTGCTTTGCACGGGCGATATGGGCTTTAGTTCGGCAAAAACTTATGATATTGAAGTTTGGTTGCCAAGCTTTAATATGTATCGTGAAATATCTTCTTGTTCAAACTTTGAAGATTATCAAGCGAGACGTGCAGATATTAAATTCCGCCGTGATGCAAAATCAAAACCTGAATTTGTGCATACATTAAATGGGTCTGGTCTTGCAATTGGTCGTACTGTTGCTGCAATTTTAGAAAATTGTCAACAGGAAGATGGTTCTGTAGTAATTCCAGAAGCGTTGCGTCCATATATGGGAACCGATGTCATTAGACCTTAAGTATAAAATAGGAGTTTACCTTTAGGTAAACTCCTTTGTTTTTGTGAAATAATAGCAATCAGACTTGATGGGAATATACTGATATTAGTGTAATGCTTTTCAATAATATTAGGATGAAAAGAAAAATAAAACTTGACATAGAGTTCACTCAAAGTGCTAAGGTAAATCTATAGCAAGGAAGAATTGAGATAAAGGGGTTTTAAAAATGAATTTTAATTACTATATTCCAACAAGACTGTTATTTGGCAAAGGTAAGTTGAATGAATTACATCAACAATCATTGCCAGGGGAAAAAGCTTTAATTGTAATTTCATCTGGTAAATCGACTAGAGAAAATGGGTATTTAGCACGAGTAGAAGAACAACTTGATTTAGCTGGGATTAAACATTGTGTATTTGATAAAATTTTACCGAATCCGATAAAAAAACATGTAATGGAAGGGGCTTCTTTTGCTCGGGATAACCAATGTGATTTTGTTATTGGACTTGGTGGTGGAAGTAGTATTGATGCTGCAAAAGCAATTGCTGTTATGGCAACAAATGAAGGTGATTACTGGGATTATGTGAGTGGCGGTACTGCTAAAGGAAAGACAGTTCCCAATCAACCATTGCCAATTATAGCGGTTACGACAACCGCAGGGACAGGAACGGAAATTGACCCATGGACGGTAACTACACATGAAGAAAATAGTGAAAAAATAGGATTTGGTTATGATGCACTATTTCCTGTGATTGCTGTTGTAGATCCGGATTTAATGTTGACAGTTCCGCCGACTTTAACTGCATATCAAGGATTTGATGCATTATTTCATAGCACTGAAGGTTATATCGCAAAAGTTGCAAATCCAATAAGTGAACTTTATTCTTTAAAAGCGATTGAGCTTATTGGGAAAAGTTTAGTGAAAGCCGTAGCGGATGGGAGAAATGAAAATGCTAGAGCGGATGTGGCTTTAGCGAATACTTTATCAGGTATGGTAGAATCTACGTCGTGTTGTATTTCTGAACATTCACTTGAACATGCATTAAGTGCGTATCATCATCAATTACCACATGGTGCAGGGCTCATTATGATTAGCTTGGCATATTACAAAAAATTGATTGACAAAGGTGCATGTCCAGATCGGTTTATTGCTATGGCAAAAGCGCTTGGTAAAAGTGAGGCAACAGCTCCAATGGACTTTGTAGCAGCGCTTGCAAAACTTCAAGAGGATTGTCATGTTGCCAATTTAAAAATGAGTGATTATAGTATAGAAAAAGATAATTTACGTAAATATGCAGTTAATGCACGTAGAACGATGGGCGGATTATTTGATCTTGACCCAGTAAATCTAACTGAGGAAGATTGTATAGATATTCTTACAGAATCTTATCGATAAGTACGCTGTTTCAGTAGGCGTTTTAACTCCCACTGAAAGCAGAACCCGTTAGTCATCGGATAAAATAAAAACGTGATTTAGACAGAGTTTTTACTATATCTGAAGTTTAAGCGGATGAGCTATTGGATAAATATATAAAAAGCGATTACAAGAAATTTCTTGTAATCGCTTTTACTATTATTCGGCGTTTTGATGAATGCTTCCATTTAAGCTTGCTTCTTCCGCCATTGCTTGCTCACCACGTTTAATCGCTTCGCGTATCATAGAGCCGATTTCACCTGTGGTTACATCGCTCCAATCACCATCTTCAACTTTTGCTCCGAAGCCAAGATCATGTGCCAATTGTTTTTTCATTTGCTCAGACATTACTTTGCCCATAAAAAGCCACCTCCAATGATAATTTTAGGAAGCCTGCATATAGTGTTTGCAGGAATAAAAAAAGTTATCCTTGGAAAAATTTTTGTTGAATTTTCGATTGAATACAGGCGCATTTGCCATGAATGGATTCAGTTCCCGCTTCAACTGCTATTTGATAATATTGAATTTTATCATCGAGTTTATTCATATGTTTTTTTAGTTCAACCATTTTTTCTGCAACATTTTTTTTATGCTCATTGAACATATTAAGACGTTTTTCTAATGTAGAATCTCCTTCTAAACACCAGTTGATAAATATTTTGATGTCTTTTATTGCCATTCCGCTATGTTTTAAACAAATGATTAAGCTTAGCCATTCAAAATCACTTTCTTTAAAAATACGGGTTCCTGACTTTGTGCGATCAACGAATGGCAACAGTCCTTCTTTATCATAATATCGAACCGTGTATGTTGTAAGACCCATTTTTGCGGCGACTTGGGTAATTGTATATGTCATTTTTTCACATCCTTGGATTTCTTTTTACCTTATTTTATAACTTTGAGCTAACGTAAAGTCAATAGTAAATAAAAAAATCTTGACCTAGAGTTAACTGGAAGGATTAATATAAAAGTATAGATAGTAAAATAATATCTAAGGGGGATTTGGGATGGAGGCTATTTGAGTTGTCAGAGCATATTCAACCTTATTGTTTAATTAGTATAGGATATCCATTAGATGAAAAGTCAAACTATTTTATTGATCGATATAATGAGATGAAAGTACATTATGAAAAATTTTAATCTGCCGGAGGTCGTGAAATGAAAGAACTTGCAAAGTGTTTTAAATTATCAAATGGTTATGAAATCCCTCAAGTTGGGTTTGGTACTTGGCAGACTCCCAATGGAGAAACCGCAACGCAGGCTGTAAAAGCTGCATTGCAATGTGGATATCGCCATATTGATACTGCAGCGATTTATGGGAATGAGAAAAGTGTCGGGGAAGGTATTCGAAAAAGCGGTGTTTGCCGGGAAGATTTGTTTGTTACAAGCAAAGTATGGAATACAGAGCGTGGATATGAAAAGACCTTAGCTGCATTTGATAAAACTTTGGCTGATTTAGGGCTAGAGTATTTAAATTTATATTTAATACATTGGCCGGCAAATGAAAAGCAGTTCGAAAATTGGCAAGAAATTAACAAAGATACTTGGCGAGCAATGGAAACACTTTATCTAGAGGGGAAAATTAAATCTATCGGTGTAAGCAATTTTCTTGTGCATCATTTAGAGCCGTTATTGGCGGCAGCGAAGATTGAACCGATGATAAATCAGATTGAATTTCATCCGGGGCAAATGCAATTAGATACTGTAGAGTTTTGCAAACGAAATCAGATTTTAGTTGAAGCGTGGAGTCCATTAGGGACAGGGCGAATGCTAAATAATTCTACATTAATGGCAATCGCAGAAAAATATCAAAAATCTGTAGCGCAGCTTTGCATTCGTTGGTGCCTACAAAATGAGGTCCTTCCGCTTCCTAAATCTGTGACGCCATCTAGAATAAAAGAAAATACAGAGGTGTTTGACTTTGTCCTTTCTGCAGAAGATATGGAAATTATAAATGATATGAAGTATTGTGGTGGTTCAGGCTTAAATCCAGATGAAGTTGAGTTTTAAAAGAAAAATAAATCTATTTTTAAGCGTATATCTGCTCAAGGGGATAATCGATACAGGGTTGTCCTCTTATTTATTTTGCATAGCTTCATACAGGATTTGATATTTTTATGACGAATATGGATGAAAAGAAAGTTATGTGTAATTATCCAAAATATCGGTAAAATTTTATGGGTTTTATTCGGGGTTTAATGTGTCTGCTTTCAGTGAAGTTAAAGCTCTTATTGAAGAGGCCTTGTTTATAAATTCAAAGGTGAGTAGGGGTTAATATGCTAAGAAATGGTTATGGGAATAGTTGGAGTGCATCTCAACTGAAAATTGAATCATCGGAAACCAGGCGTTTGCGTGAGGAATATAGCAATGCAGCTTTTACAGGTTTTATTGGCAAAAGTCCTGAAATTTTAAGAGTGTTAAATCTAGCAGAAAAAGCGGCGCAAGTACAGTCAACAGTGTTGATTTGTGGGGAAAGTGGAACTGGGAAAGAGGTGATTGCTGAAGGAATTCACTTGGCGGGTGAACGCGCATTAGGTCCTATGATCAAAGTGAATTGCTCAGCAATTCCAGAAACTTTATTAGAAAGCGAATTATTTGGGCATGAAAAAGGTGCATTTACCGGAGCCATAAAAAATAAATTAGGTAAATTTGAGCTGGCGGATAAAGGGACAATTTTTCTTGATGAAATTGGGGAAATGGATATTCGTATGCAGTGTAAATTATTGAGGGTTTTGCAGAACAAGACCTTTGATAGGGTTGGAGGAGAAAACAGTATCTGTGTTGATGTCCGAATTATTGCGGCTACGAATCAGGATATGGTCAGTCTTATTGCCAAAGGTGAGTTTAGAGCTGATTTGTATTATAGACTCAATGTAATTCCCATTTATTTACCTAGTTTAGTGCAGCGCAAAACAGATATTCTTTTGCTTGCTGAACATTTTTTACATAAATATGCAAAAGTTTTTAATAAAAGCTTTAGTGGATTTAGTGAGGAAGCAATGCGCCTTTTATTGCAATACAATTGGCCGGGAAATGTAAGGGAGTTGCAAAATATTGTAGAGCGTGCAGTTGTCTTGACAGATCATTCCCGTATAGAAGCATCTGATTTGGAATTTGATTCTTATAATCGGATTGAAAAAAGTAAACCAAATCCTATCTATCAAAGCATTGTACAAGGGGAGTTATTAACGTTAGAAGAGTATGAAAAGCAGATTATAACAGCGGCGTTAGATAGATTTGGCAGTTATACGGCTGCTGGTAAAGCCCTTGGTATTACGCATAAAACAGTAGCAGCAAAAGCGCAGAAATATGGCATTAATTTTGAACGGGAGGCTAGAGTATGAGTCTTTATATAGGTGAATTTATTGGAACAATGATATTGATTATTTTAGGAAATGGCGTTCTTGCCAATGTTATTTTGTGGCGTAGCAAAGCTGAAGGGGCAGGCTGGCTGGTAATTACAGTAGGTTGGGCATTGGCTGTTGTATTTGGTGTTTATTGCGCTATAGCAGCGGGAGCTTGGTATGCAGATATTAATCCAGTCTTAACGATTATCAGAGGTTTTATGGGCGGATATACACTACTTGAAATGATTGGGGTTATTGTTAGTCAAATTTTAGGTGCTTTTGTTGGCGCGTGCATTGTATGGATACATTTTTATCCGCATTGGAAGGAAACTGAAGAGAGTGAGTTAATTTTAGCTGTATTTACAACTGGGCCGGCGATTCGTAACGTTTGGACAAACTTAATTTCGGAGATTATTGGTACGGCGATGCTAGTTTTTCCGTTTTTTGCATTAACATCAGGGAAAATATGGTCGATTCCAGCGTACTTACTTCCGTGTATTGTCGGATTTTTAATTTGGGCTATTGGATTAAGCTTAGGTGGCACTACCTGCTATGCTTTAAATCCAGCACGTGATTTTGGCCCAAGGTTAGCACATGCTTTGCTTCCTATCAAGGGAAAGGGAACATCTGATTGGAGTTATGCATGGGTTCCAATTGTTGGACCATTAATTGGTGGCAGTGTAGGTTTTTTGATGGCTAAGGTATGTTTTTAGAGAAATACTATTGATAAAGTTAATAGCTTTTAACTCCTGTTTTAGAAGGGAAAGTTGAAAGTGGGATAAAAAAAGGATGCGAATACTGGATGGGCTTCATCTGAATATACGCAGCCTTTTTTATTTATTGTTTTCGTGCTACTTTAAATGGTGGAATTTTCAATACAATATATTTGCAAGCAAAATAACAAACGGTTAATGAACATATACATGCTAAAAAATATTTGATGAATGCATTCGTCTCTAGTGGACGAAATAACCAGTTAATCCAATTCCCCTTTTACTAGAGTAAGTCGATTTTTTATCGCGGTCTAATCTGTTTGCAAAGATTTAAATTGTATTACTTATTTAACAATGCAAAAATCATGCCAACTTAGAAATCACAATAATAACTAGTATTTATCGCAGTAAAGAGTTTTTTATTTATCTGTGTTTAAGGGGATTTTTACCCGATAATGAGAAAAAATCCCCTTAAAAAATCATCTTTTGTAAAAATTGAAGAGATAGATTCTGTCAAAGTTTACAAAAGATGATTTGTACAAAGATAAGTGGAGCTATCACCTATTAAAAATAGAGCGAAAAGATATTTAATTAGATTAAATCTAAAGATAGTTTAAGTCTTTATCTATGCTTGATTTTTTTCTTTGTATTCACTTCCCCAGACGAACATTGCTTCCAGAATTGGCCTAAGACTCATACCGGTTTTCGTTAAGGTATACTCAACACGGGGCGGAACCTCGGCATAGACTCTGCGTACTAAAAGATTATTGGCTTCCATTTCGCGCAGGTTGCTTGTCAGAACTTTTTGCGTAATGCCTTCCACCGATTTTTTTAATTCGCCAAATCTTTTTGTTCCTGATAATAAATCTCGCAAAATTAGACACTTCCAGCGGTTGCCGATTAAACTTAGCGTCACTTCTACGGGGCAAGGGGGTAGATTCTTAATTGTCATGATTCCTCCATATATCACAATAGTATCTTTTGGGTAACTATAGCACTCTAAAGTGCTTACTTTACATAGGAAACTTATAAACTTATTATAAAGATACAGACAGCGGAAGACAAGTCTGAAAATAAACTCTGGGGGATTTATGAATGGAAAAGAAAAATTTTCAAGCTGTAAATATGGGAGATTTTAAAGATTTACTTGAAAAAGATTTTAATGTGGGTAAGGGAAAATATTTTATTGGGCAAGATATTGGTCTTACTGGATGTGAAGTTTCTATCAATTGTTTACCTGCAGAGCAAAGCGTCCCTTTCGTTCATGCGCATAAGAAAAATGAAGAACTCTATATGATTACAAGCGGAAGTGGAACTTTCTTTATTGACGGTGAAGAATTTCCTGTACAAGAAGGGAGCTTAATTCGAGTTTCACCAAATGGGCAGCGTGCTTTAAAGGCTGGTGAACAAGATCTTTACTTTATCTGTATTCAAGCACAGGCAAATAGCCTTGAACAAGCAACGCTGAAAGATGGAATAATCGTAGAAACAAAAGCATCTTGGATGTAAAAATATATAATAATATGAGAAAATCCTGCGCTATAAAAGTGCAGGATTTTTATGCTAATCATAGAAAAGTAGATGATAGATTTAGAAGTAATATATGTATTATGGATAATTTAAAATAGGTGATATAAATGCAAAGTGAGAAGCTGTTGGCATTAAAAGAATTACAACAGATTCCTAGGGTGGGGAAAACGATTGCTAACGATTTGTGGAATTTAGAAATTCGGAAAATTTCAGATTTAAAAGGGAGGAAGCCCGAAAGATTATATGAAGACCTATGTAAGTATCAAGAGTGTAGAGTTGATCTGTGTATGCTCTATGTATTTAGATGTGCAGTTTATTATGCATCCACTGAAGAGTGTAATAAAGATTTATTGAAATGGTGGAACTGGAAAGATCGTTGAATCCTCTATGCTTGCAGAATCGGGCAATAAATGCAAGGTGCTTTTTTTGGAATTAAGATAAGATTAACAATGAGGGGGGATTGCGGATGAACTGGTTAGATAAAATGAATGCAGCAGTTAACTACATTGAAGAAAATCTCAGCGGAGAAATTGATTATAGCGTAATTGCAAAGAAAGCTTGTTCAAGTCTGTATCAATTTCAGAGAATATTTTCTTTTGTTGTCGATATGCCAATGTCTGAATACATCAGGCGTAGACGCATGACTTTAGCAGCGTTTGATTTACAAAACAGTGAAATGAAAGTGATTGATATCGCCTTGAAATATGGATATGAATCACCAGAAGCTTTTTCAAGAACGTTTCAGTCTATGCATAGTGTTACACCTACAATGGCACGGATTTCGGGAACAAAATTGAAAGCATATCCGCGTATCTCTTTTCAAATTTCAATTAAAGGGGACGTAGAGATGAATTATCGTATTGAAAAAGGTAATGCTTTTGTTATTCAAGGGGTAGATCGTGAATTTGATTTAGCACACGAAGAAGAATGTTATCAAGAGATACCAAAACTTTGGTCACATTTGTGTAATAGTGGCGAATTTGAAAAAATGATTAGTCTAGCAGATGTGGAATGTCATAAGGGAAATGCTTATCCGGTCAGGGCATGTAGCATGATGACAGGTGATGGAACAAAATTTCGTTATATTATTGGAGTTTCGTCTCTGCAGGGGAATAAAGCTTTGGAACAATACAATCAGCTAGAAGTAAAAGCAGGACTTTGGGCGGTATTTACCTCTGAATCTGTTTCAATGGAAGAGATTGCTGGTGCAATTCAAAAAATTAATAAACAGATTTATACAGAGTGGTTACCTACATCAAAATACGAACATGGGGATTACCAACAAGAGGTTTATTATATGGATGAATCAGGCAGTACATATTGTGAAGTTTGGTTAGCGGTTACAGAAAAATAATATACGCAAAAAAACACCTAATGAAATGAAGTGATTGCATTAGGTGTTTTTTTACTTTCTAATCTATAATAGATCTACAATTTGGGGCAGTTTTTTCTCTGAACCAATAGGTATACAAGCTGGAAAACCCTGGTTTTTTATATAAGCGTATTGCTTTTTCATTTAAGCTATGTACTTGTAAATATGCATGTGTTACATCTTTATTTAGACCGGTTTGTAGAATCGCTTGACAGATTTCTGAACCTATTCCTTGGCATCTAAAATTTTCATCTACGTGAATATCATAGAGACCGACAAATCCATCATCAATAACGCCTAATCCACAGCCGACTACTTTATCGCTTCTTTTCGCTTTAATATATACGGTTTGCAAAGAAATATTTTTAAATATATTATATTGAATTTCTTGCAGTTTCTTGTCACTAATGCCACTTAGCTGCAAAGAACTATTTAGCCACTCATCATCCATTGTATAGGACAATTTTATATCCTTTGAAATCTGAAATCCTGTATCGTTGATTTTGCATGTCATAAGATTGACTGTTTTCACTAAAGTATACCTAGATTTTTCTAATGCTATATCTAATTCTGGTGGAGTATGACTTGTTATTTTAAAAATTGTTTTATACAAATAATATAACGATTGGTTTATGAATGGAAGAAATACAATAAATTTATTTTATAAGTAAAACATATAGATTATGCAATTTATTTGATTTTTTATTAAAACGTTCAGGTGGTCTTTATGAATTGGTATAGAGCCTTTTAATTTGACTGTTGCCGAGGGGGCACTTGTTCTTGAAGGTTTTCCTTTGAACAGTTAAAATTTATCTTAGGGAAATTCACAAAATTATTAGGATTATGATGGAGTAATTATTGCAAAGTTTAAGCAAGATAGAGGGGAAGTTGTATGTTATGGAATATAAAGTGTATAGAGATGAAAATACGATTGAAAAGTTTCAATTTCTAGCGCAAATACGGCTAGAAGAGTTTGTAAAATTTCCGTATCTTTATCAAGGTTCAATGGCAGAGGAAAAAGAATATGCGAAGGAATATCAAGTTCCAGGAGCCATTCTGATTACTTGTAGTGTGGCTGGAGAGGATATAGGGGTAATTTCAGGCTATCCTTATCAATGGAATCAAGGAAAATCTGCTGAAGTTGAAGCTGAGCTTGCAACAATGGGAATTGCGATGGATGAGATATATTATATTGGTGAAGTAATATTAATTGAGAAATACAGAAACCGAGGAATAGGGAAGCAGTTAGAAAAGATGTTAGTTGATACAATAAAGAAAGATTATAAATATGCCTTGGTCATTACAGTTGAGCGAAGTTTAGATGATCCTGATAGACCCGAGGGATATCATTATAAAAATGGGCTAAGAGAAGGAACTGGTTTCAAACGATTAAAAAATGAGATTATTTATCATTGGCCTGTAAAACGAAAATCTGGGATTAGAGAGGAGGAAAATGTTGTATCTGTTTGGGTGAAACCGATATAGACGGATAGCGAAAGTCAGGATGAAGACTTTCGCTTTTGTATTTTTAGGGATTATCTTACTGTTCTCAAATATTGCCCATTATAACTGTTTAGTATACAATAAACATATTGCCTAATGACTGATCGTGTCGAAAGATTTCATTTTTTAGGTGATACTAAAGAGAACTAGAATGTAAATACAGGGTTGTATTTTTATATAAAACGCGGCTGTTTCAGTAGGAGTTTTAACTCCTGCTGAAAATAGACAAGTAATCCAGGGGCTTACAGTGTCTTTACTTCCGCCTGAAGAGGCGGGGGTATTAGACCCTGTTAGCCATCGGATAAATAAGTTTGTTGTAAGGGGAATTTAGTTTATGCTTCAAACGACGGATCGTCAAAAGACAATTCAACGATTAAAAGGCAAGCTGTTTGCTGCTTATGAATATTTATTGAACCATGGAGACCTCGAAAGTGCCGAAAAAGTGAAACAATTAGCAAAAAAATTAGTCAATGAAGAATTTGCGATTGCGTTTTGTGGACATTTTTCAGCGGGAAAATCGCGAATGATTAATCGGTTGGTGGGCGAGAACTTACTGCCATCAAGTCCGATTCCCACGAGTGCCAATCTCGTAAAAGTAAAAGCGGGTGAAGAATATGCAAAGGTATTTTTTAAAAATGAAAAACCTCGGCTATACCGTGCGCCTTATGATTATAAAATGGTGAAAAACTACTGCAAAGATGGCGATCAAATTCAAGAGATTGAAATCAGTCATGCAGATATTGATTTGCCTTTAAAGACGGTGATAATGGATACGCCGGGGATTGATTCAGCGGATGATGCACATCGCATAGCGACGGAATCGGCAATTCATCTTGCTGATTTAATCTTTTATGTCATGGATTATAACCATGTGCAATCAGAATTGAATTTTATGTTCACCAAAGAGCTAGCGGAAGCTGGAAAAGAAGTTTATCTTGTGATTAACCAAATAGATAAACATTCGGAAAACGAACTTTCCTTTGCGAACTTTCAATCAAGTGTTGTGGAATCCTTTGCTTCTTGGGGTGTAAAACCAGCACGTATTTTCTATACGTCTTTAAAGGAAGACGAACATGCACATAATGAATTCCCCGCATTGCAAAGCTTTCTAGCAGATCGCTTAGGGAAAAAAGATACGTTGCTTCTGCAATCCATCCTTTATTCCTTACAGAAAATTCTCAAAGATCACGTTGATTTCACAGAGAAAAAAGATGACCAAGATCTTCAACCATATAAGGATGTTTTAAGTGAATTATCAACTGAAGAATATGAAAAGTTATCAGAGAGTTATCACGATTTATCTGAAGAAAAGGGTGCTTTGTGCGGTGGGGTAGAAAAAGCCGATAAAGCATTTGAAGCAGAAGTGAAAAGAATTCTTGATAATGCTTATTTAATGCCATTTGAAACGAGAGCTTTGGCAGAAACTTATCTTGAATCGTGTCAAAGTGAATTTAAAGTCGGATTTTTATTTACCAAACAAAAAACTTTAGCCGAAAGACAAAAAAGACTAGATATTTTTTATGAAGCAATTACTGAAAAAGCAAAATCGCAATTAGAATGGCATCTGCGGAATTTTTTAGTAACTTTCTTAAAGGAAAACAAAGTTGAAAATAAAGAATTGCTTTCACAAAGTCAGAGCTTTACGGTGAATTTTCAGCCAGAGCTATTAACGGCGGCAGTAAAACCAGGTGCACGTTTATCTGATACGATGGTTATCAATTATACTGCTGACGTAGCCAATCAAATTAAACGATTGGCGAAAAGCTGTTTAGCAGTACAAAAAGCAGAGATTCTTACGGCGATTCAAGAAAGAAATACCGAGTTAGAAGCGAGAATCGCTAAGAAGTTAGAAGGTTTTCAGCGATATATTACTGCCTTTGAAGCGGTAGAGAATGCTAAGCAGATGAGTAAGAACAAAGGCGAAATGCTTGAAAGATTAATAGATCAAGCCGAAGCGATGCATGATACAAATTGCAGTTTATTTCAGATATTGCTAGAAGATGTTGAAGTCATTGATGGGCAAACTGGTAAGCTGGAAGAAATACAAGAAAAAGTGAGTTTACCAACAAAGCAGATGCTTGAAGAAAAGCCAGTAGTTTTGGCAAATCCATCTGCTGATCGAATGAAAGAGATGGCACAAAAGCTAAAGAAAACAGTAGAATTGGTGCAGGATTTACCTGGGTTTAAAAAACTTGCCGACCAGCTTGGTGAAAAAGCGGCAAGGCTAGAAAACAAAGGCTTTACTGTTGCATTATTTGGTGCATTTAGTGCCGGGAAATCTTCGTTTGCCAATGCGCTTATCGGCGAAAGTGTATTGCCTGTTTCGCCAAATCCGATGACGGCGGCGATTAATAAAATTAAACCGGTAAGTAAAGAGCATTCGCATGGGACAGTCGTCATTCAAGTAAAAGCAGAAAGTGTTATGTTAGAAGATGTAAATCATGCACTGCACTTATTCGATTGTCATGCACAAACGCTTGCGGATGCAGTAGAACTGGTTGAAAAACTTAGTGGTGATTTAACGGCACAAGGGGCGGTTGAAAAGACAAATTATATTTTTTTACAAGCGTTTAAACATGGCTATCATACGTTTTGTGGACAATTGGGGAAGGTAATTGAAACGGTCATTGCGGATTTTGGCGATTATGTTGCGAAAGAAGAAAAATCCTGTTTTGTGGAATGGATTGACCTTTACTATGATTGTCCATTGACGCGAAAAAATATCACGTTGGTTGATACCCCGGGGGCGGATTCTATTAATGCCCGTCATACCGGCGTAGCCTTTGATTTTATCAAAAATTCTGATGCAATCTTATTTGTGACGTATTATAATCATGCATTTTCAAAAGCAGACCGCGAGTTTTTGATTCAGCTTGGTCGTGTAAAAGATTCTTTCCAGCTTGATAAAATGTTCTTTATGATTAATGCGATTGACTTGGCAGAAAATGATGAAGAAAAAGATGCGGTTACTTGTTATGTATATGAACAGTTGATGAAATATGGGGTTAGGAAGCCTCATTTGTATGCATTGTCGAGTTTGATTGCGCTGAAGGAAAAACAAACGCAAAGCAACCTGCCTGTTTCAGGAATGCAGCATTTTGAAGAAGCGTTTTATCGCTTTATTACGAATGATTTAGCCAATATGGCAGTGAAAGCATCTGAAAATGAATTGAAACGCGTGTATCATTTAGTGGAAAAGCTGATAGATAGCACCAAAGAGGATGCTGGAGTAAAGCAGCAGAAACGCGAAAATATGAAAGCGGAGAAATTAGCGATTCATGATATTTTTGCCCAGCAAACAGCAGAAAATTTAAGACATCGTCTTCATCAAGAAGTAGAAGAATTGATTTATTATACAAAGCAAAGAGTGTTTTTACGTTTTAACGATTTCTTCAAAGAGTCGTTTAATCCGACGGTCTTACGTGACGATGGACGCAATTTAAAAAAGGTTTTACAAAACTCGCTTAGTGAATTGCTAGAGCAAATCGGCTTTGACTTTGCACAGGAAATGCGGGCAACGACGGTAAGACTAGATCGCTTTGCTGAAAAGATCATGGCTGATTATCAAATCGTGCTAATGGAAACGACTGCTGAGGTAAACCAAGATGTATCTTTTTCAGTCTTTGAATTTGAATACAAAGCAGAAATTGATTTTGATGTAGCTTTCCAAGAGCTTTCAAAAGACTTGTTTGCGAAAGCAATGGGATACTTTAAAAATCCAAAAGCGTTTTTTGAAAATAATGAAAGTAAATTAATGGGTGATGAAATATACCGTGTGCTAAATATTGTAGCGGACGACTATTTGCAAAAAGAACAAGCGCGTATACAGTTATTTTATGATAATGTAATGAACAGTGCATTTGAAAAGCTTATTGCGCAAATGTATGCGCAGGTAGATGATTTCTATCTAAGCTTAATTTCCGCGCTAGATGGTGGAGTGCCAGCGGCGCGTTTAGATGAAATTAAAATGAACTTAACAACAATTATCTAAATGATTCACTTGTAATAGACGACTTATCCGATGGCTGACGGTGTTATCTAGTGGAAGCTATTATGCAGAATAAGGACTCTCGTATGAATAACTTTAATTAGGTAAAATACACCATTGGTCATCGGATAAAAAACTTCTATTTGCAAAGGTCTATTTTTTATTACCATTTTACATTAATTTAAATAATAAAATAATAATTAACATTTATTCCAAAGGAGACCTCAAATGGGAAAAGAGAAGGAAACAACACAAAGTATTTCTACTTCAAGTCATGGAGTAGGCGGGTTTTTAGGATGGGTTGAGAAGGTTGGGAACAAAATTCCTGATATCACCATGCTATTTATTACAGCATTTTTTATTACCTGTATTATTTCAGCATTTTTATCGCAAATGACTTTTGGGTATGTGCATCCAGCGACAGGTGAAGCAATTACTGTGACAAATATGCTTAGTGCAGAAGAGCTAGTGACGTTAATGACGAAAATGGTTACGAATTACTCTGGATTCCCTCCGCTTGCTATGGTAATTGTAGCGACTTTAGGGATTGGGATTGCAGATGGCTCTGGTTATATTAATACAGCATTGAAAAAAATCTTATCAGTTACACCGAAAATACTAATTACGCCAATTGTTATTTTGGTAGGTATGCTTAGTCATTTGGCGCCGGATTCTGGCTATATGATTATCATTCCAATTGCTGCCTATATGTTTTATGCCTCTGGTAAACATCCGTTGGCGGGGATTGGGGCATCTTTTGCTGGGATAGCTGGCGCGTTTGCTGCAAACTATACACCATCTGCGATTGATCCAGTTATTCAAGGCTTTACGCAGACAGCTGCACAAATTATTGATCCAACGTATGAAGTAAATGTTTTATGTAACTATTTTTATTCTTTTGCTTCTACTTTTATTGTCATTGTAAGTTGCTGGTGGGTGACGGAAAAGGTTTCTGAACCTTGGCTAAGAAAAGCTTGCCCAATAGATAAAGATATTAATATTCCTACAGAAGATATTACAAGTATTACACCTAGAGAAAATCGTTCTTTTTATATAGCTACAGGTGTATTAATTGCAATATTAGTTGGTCTTGTATTCGCTTTATTACCAGCAGATTCTATTTTGCGTGACCCACAAGGAAATATTGCTAGTTTTAAAGCGCCGATTATGCAATCTATTGTCGCAGTAATCTTTTTGATTTCAGCTATCACTGGTATTGTTTATGGGATTTGCAGTGGCAAATTTAGAAGTTCACAAGATTTCACGAAATCTATGGAAGACATAACAAAAACATTGATTCAGCTGATTGTATTCTATTTTTTTGCAGCGCAATTCATGTATGTTTTCGGTGCATCCAATATTGGTGCATTAATTGCCGTTGCTGGTGCGGAGTTCTTAAAATCTTTAGCATTGCCTCCGCAAATCACTATATTTGGAATTATCATCTTCGTAGCATTTTTAAATCTTATTATCACTTCGGCTTCGGCAAAATGGGCAATTCTAGCACCGATTTTCGTACCAATGTTGATGGCTGTAGGAATTGCGCCTGAATTAACGCAAGTAGCATTCCGTATCAGTGATTCTGCAGTGAATGTGTCTACGCCGATGTTTGCGTTTTATCCATTAATTATTATTTACTGTCAAAAGTACTATAAAAATACTGGGGTTGGAACATTAAGTTCCTTGATGATTCCATATACGATAGCACTTTTAATTAGCTTAACAATTATGTTGTACTTATTCTGGTGGTTTAATATTCCGCTTGGTTTCCAAGCTGATTACGTTTATCCAAGAAGTATGTTTTAATTCTATATTTTGCTCTATGTAGTGATTAGTTTTAAAAAACTAATCACTACATGATATGATAAAGAATTTTTGAGGGAGGCAATGAAAATGCAAGAACAACTTGTAAATCGGTTTTATCGTTATGTTGCAGTAGAAAGCCAAAGTATACAAAATGGAGGAATTGAAGTTCCTAGTAGTGCTGGACAATGGGATTTAGCTAAACTTTTACATAAAGAGTGCGAAGAGCTTGGTTTAGTAGAGTTAGAGTTAAGCAGTAAATGTATTTTGACAGGTCGTTTGCCAGCCAACTTGCCGGCAGATTGCAGCTGCAAGATTCCTTCCGTTGGGTTTGTAGCACATTTAGATACAGTGGATGTTTGTTTAAAACCTGAAATTCATCCGCAAATAGTAAAAGATTATGATGGAAAAGATATTGTTTTGAATAAAGAACAAAACATTGTACTTACGACGGCCGAGCATCCGGAGATTTTAAAATATAAAGGGCAGGATATTATTGTTACTGATGGTACTAGCGTTTTGGGGGCAGATAACAAAGCCGCAATTACAAATGTAATGACAGCGTTATCAACGTTAGCTAAAGATAAAACAATTTATCATGGTGATATTTATATTGCTTTTGTTCCTGATGAAGAATGTGGATTATATGGTTCAAAAAATATGGATTTCAGTAAGTTCCCTGTCGATTTTGCCTATACGATTGATTCGTGTGAACTTGGCGAAGTTGTATATGAAACATTTAATGCTGGATGTGGAAAAGTTACCATTCATGGTGTTAGTGCACATCCGATGAGTGCAAAGGGCGTATTAGTAAATCCGACATTAGCGGCAGTGGATTTTATCAATATGTTTAATCGGCAAGAAACTCCGGAATGTACCGAAGGTAAAGAAGGGTATATTTGGTGCCAGGGTGTTACTTCGAATCAATCGACAGCAGTCGTGGAGCTAAATATTCGTGACCATTCTAAAGAGAAATATGAAGCGCGGAAACAAATGATAAATGAAAATGTAGAAAAATTGCGTCGTTTATATCCACGAGCAAAAGTTGAATGTGAAATTGCAGATATATATGGCAATATTGCAGATGCAGTTACCGCGGAAAATAGAAAGGCAATTGATTATATCTATACAGCTATGGATAATTTGGCGATTGCACCAAAAACCATTGCTATGCGTGGCGGTACGGATGGTTCATTTATTTCTACGAAGGGGATTTTAACGCCGAATTATTTTACCGGTGCACATAACTTCCATTCGCGATTTGAATTTCTACCTGTACCATCCTTTGAAAAATCTTATCAGATGACAATGACAATCATTCAACTTATTTACGAAGGAAAATAAAAAATATAGACAGTGAATAAATAGAAATGCCGAAATACAAGTGGACTGCAAAGTAGAGTACAGTCATGTGTTTCGGTATTTTTATATGAATTTTTAATAAATCTCCATTTTTTGCTTAAGATATAAGAAACGCTAATTTTGATTATTGTAATTAAATTTTGAAGTTAAATAAATGGAGGAAGCTAAAAATGGACTTTCGCGAAAAGTATGGGCAATGGGCAATTGTATTAGGTGCTACTGAAGGGATTGGGAAAGCGGCTGCATTTGAGTTTGCTAGAAGAGGGATGGATGTCATTTTAGTCGGTCGAAGAAAAGAAGCTTTAGAAGCTTTGGCAAAGGAAATTCATGTGGAAACGGGGAAGGAAATAAAAGTATTGCCACAAGATTTGTCCGAATATGATGCGGCGGAAAAATTAATTTCTGCAACCAAAGACTTAGATATGGGGGCGGTGAATTATGTTGCGTGTCTACATGCGATGGGAGAATACAATAAAATTAATTATGAAACATATGAACAAATGTATAGGGTAAATATAAGGACATTTTCAAGACTATTACATTATTTTATTGGAAAATTTAAAGAGCGAAATCGCGGGGCATTCATTACGATAGGTTCTTTATCAGGATGGACTTCGCTGCCATTTTGTGCTGAATATGCCGCACAAAAATCTTACATGATGTTAGTTACTGAAGGTGTAGCCTATGAATGTAAAAATACAAATGTCGATGTGCTCTTATTAACTGCAGGCTCAACAATTACACCTACTTGGCTTAAAAATAAGCCAGCTGACCCTAAAGCCGTAGCCGCGGCTATGTACCCCGAAGATGTTGTTAAAGATGGCTTTGATCAGCTAGGCAAAACCTATAGTTATTTAGCTGGTGAGATAAATAGAGAAAACATGCAAAAAAATAGAAGTTTAGATAGAAATGAAGTAATTGAGAAATTAGGAAAAATGTTTGAGCATATGGCTTAATTATTAGAATGAATTTTTGTACAAATAAAGTAAAACGCCTGCTGATTCATGCATTGCATTGGCAGGAGTTTTACTTTTTTATTGGAATACAAGCAAGAATCGGATTTTTTAGAAGTAAAATTGTTTTCCGTTGGAATAAGCTTGGGGATTTGATTTTTTGCGCAACGAGATGCGGATAATTCGTTATAAATTTCTACTCTTGCTTGATTTATTGCACCGAGAGGTTTATGTTCGATAAGACTGTTTGCTGGAGAGTAGGTTAAGATTTCAGAAAAATAGGCACGCTCTTTCGTATTAAAGTTTTGAGCGAGAATGCGGATTTCAGCTATTTTGATAGGCTTAGATTCTGTTTCACTCCATTGAATGCTGACATCATCTATTGGCATTTTTGTTTTATCTTTTTGAAGTTGTATGCAAAAATCAAAAGTTGCATCGTTGGTAAGTAAGTGACGTTGCATATTTGTTGATAGGTATGCGTCAGTTAAGTCTTTGGGTAGGGTGCTATGATAAGTAGACGTTGGGCGCAGAAGGTATTTTACTGCATAGTTTCCAAACGCATAGGGAGTTATGCTCCAATATTTAATATCTAAAGGGCTTGTATCATGTTTCGTCATTTTATAAACTTGTATGAACTTAGTTAATTTTCCTTGAAATAACGTATTGAGGAATAAGTAGAAAGGGTTTTTTAATCCCCAGTAGAGAACTTCATTAAATTCATTTAATGTTCCAAAGGGCAGAGTAGGGCAGCTTGCTAAAATAAAATCCTGAGAGAAGTTTGTTTGGGTATCATCAATTAACTTTATCGCAACTCCACGGATATCTTTTAGTTTATCACTAGTGAATTTAGGGTTAGAGTTTGAAAAACGTATAAATGCGGGATATCTTTTGGATTCCCGGAATAACCCTATGCGTAGGTTTTTAGGGAGGTCAGGGCATATCGTAAAGTATCCTTTAACTAGTCCAAGACTTTTCGTATGGGCGGCGCGCATCATGAAGCTAGAATTTTGATCTTTTATCATCATTTTCTTTAAGATTTCAATGATATCTCCTGTCGTTACTTTATTTTTTTGCAAAGGTAACCCATCTCCCTTAATATCAGCATACAAAATTATTTGATATTATTATGCAGAATAAATAAGTCGGTTATACAGTTGTGGATATAGTGTATTTTAATCACTTGAAAATATAATTAAATTATGAAATGGAGGAACGGTCAAATGGCAGTAGTATTTACAGAAGAAAAGAAGTTTACGAGGGAAGATATAGAAGGATTGTTTTTGTCAGTGAACTGGGAGTCTGGTCGATATCCGAATCGGCTTTTTAAAGCATTATTACATTCATCCACAGTATTAACTGCCTGGGATGGTAGAAAACTTGTAGGTTTGATTCGGGTGCTGGATGATAGTGAAATGCTGGCTTATATGCATTACGTATTGGTGCATCCAGACTATCAAGGGCAAGGCATTGCGGGGCAGATGGTAGAGGTAATCAAAGAAAAATATAAAGAATATCTTTATCTCGAACTTTCTCCCGAAGAAAGTAATACAAATTTCTATAAAAAACATGGATTTCATAGAAGTCCAGAGGGTGTTGCTATGCAGATTTGTAACTTTAACAATAAGGATTAAAATATAGAAGTGTAAATGTATGGGGAAAGGATTGAAAAAATGATTCGAGAAGCAACGAAAAATGATTTATCAGACATATTAGAAATTTATAATGATGCGATATTAAATACAACGGCAGTTTATGACTATCAAGCACATACGCTTGAGGATAGAGTTTTGTGGTATGAGAATAAAAAACGGGATGGATATCCACTACTTGTTTTTGAAAAGGATGCCAAAGTTGTTGCCTATGCTACCTTTGGACCTTTTCGAGCATGGCCAGCATATAAGTACACCATAGAACATTCTGTATATGTACATCAAGATTATCGTGGGGCAGGGATTGCAACGCAAATGATGCAGGAAATTATAAAAATAGCGACTGGAAGAGAATACGCAACACTTGTAGCTGGGATTGATGCAGCAAATGAAAGTAGTATAAAATTACATAAAAAGCTCGGCTTTGAATTTTCAGGTACAATAAAAAAAGCAGGTTTCAAATTTAATCAATGGCTAGATTTAGCTTTTTATCAGTTAGAATTAAAAGGACCGAAGAAGCCTATAGAGGAATAAAAGAACTCATTATGTTTTCTAGGAAAGTCATTATTTTCAAACATTTATTGACTTGTTCTAGATTCTAATCAAAATTTTGGGGGGAGATTATATGAAAAGATTATTTATTATGCTAGCAATGACCCTGACAATTATGGTTGTTATGCCTCAGCAGACGAGCGTTGTAGAGGCAAAATGTCCACTGATCCCAGACTCAGGAACGATTGAGGTGTTGGCAACTAATAGGATTTATAAAGTTGGTGAGGCTTTTCAGACAGAAAACATAGGGATATTTGTCTATGGCGATAGAGGACGTTACAAATACTATGGTCACAAACAATTAAGATATTGGGCAAATGGTGTACCGATTTCAGATGGCTACAGATTTAAAGAACCGGGTAAAAAGAATATCACGGTAAAATACAAGGACAAGCAAGCAAACTATGAAATACAGGTTTTCCCTGCTGATTTTAAAAGCAACATCAGGGAATGCTATGTAAGCAGTGGGAATTTAAATCGTACCTACAGGCAAAACCTAGATAAATTTAATCCTGCGGATATTGTAGTTCATTGTGTTTTTACGGATGGGACTTCGCGGAACTTTAGGAGTTCGGATTTAGAATTCTTTGCAAACGGCAATAGGATAACGAAGGGGTATAGATTTAAAGAAGCTGGTCAGAAAAAGTTTGTGATCAGATTGGGGAACAGCGATATCGAGCAGACACTCACGGTTACTCCTACATTTAATAAATCGGTTCTGCGTTATGAACTCATCAGCCGACCTGAGCAAAGCATCTATGAAGTTGGGGAGAGCTTTCATACCTGCGAATATACAGTCAGATGTTATTTTCAAGATGGGACGGTGAAGGATTATTCAGGAGATCAACTGGATATAACTGCAAATGGGGTGCAAATGTATGAAAACTACGCATTTACCACTCCGGGAGAGAAAAAGGTGGTTATAGCTCTAGGAGATTTTAAAGAAAGATCAACAATAGCAGTCGTAAGGTAAAAAGTGTTTTGTCTATAGGTCCCATTTTATTTTGTATACTATTTATGATATCGGGAAGAACAATTGGAAATAAAAGATAATTGTAATATATGCGATAGGAAGCAAATGCAAAAAGTCTGTTTAATTCTTGAATTGAATCAAGATATAGAGGATTATGGTTAGAATAATCAACAATAGCTTAGTAAAGAAAGGATTCGTTATGCCAAAAAAAGAAAAGGCGCAAGAGAGCATTTTGTATGATGCGAATAATGATATTTTTAAGGGGAATAAAACATGAATGGGTATATTTTTTTGGGAATCGCAATCATTTTAGAAATTTTTTCGACTTCTATGATGAAAGCCTCAGAAGGTTTTACTAAAATGCTGCCATCAGTGATTTTTATTATTGGAATGGGAATTTCCTTCTATTCTCTATCGCAAGCGTTGGCAAGTATTCCGTTAGGAATTGCTTATGCAATTTGGTCTGGAGTAGGGACTGCATTAACAGCTGTAATAGCCGTTTTGATTTGGAAAGAACAATTAAATCTATATACGGTTATTGGAATTGTACTCATTATTGCTGGAGTGGCAATATTAAATTTAAAGGGATCCGGGCATTAACGTGGAGAGAAGTAAGAAAATATAATAAGGAATAAGTCTTTTTCTCCGTGTAAAAAGCATCAGCCAAGGCTGATGCTTTTTTATATATTAATACCGTAGCTATAATCTAAATGATATTTATTTTGCACTTTCTATTAGGGTTTTCATGGTGCTTTTATTCATTGCACCTGGAACATATTTTACGACATAACCATCTTTATCAATAATAAAGGTTGATGGAAATGCATTAATTCCATACTGATAAACTAAACTCCCTTTATGATCAAAAACTACAGGGAAAGTATGCCCTTCCTTTTTTAAGAATTCCTCTATATATTTTTGATCGCCTTCTCTCCCTAGATTTGGCGAGGCTACGCCAATAATCACTACATCATGATTATTTTCATTATAGTCTTTGTATAATGCTTCTATATCGGGCATTTCTGCTCTGCATGGAGGGCACCACGTTGCCCAAAAATTTAAAAATACTGTTTTACCTTTATATTCGCTTAGTCTATGTTCTTTCCCATATTGATCATATAAAGTAAAATTTAAAGCTGCTATTTTTTCGGGTTGTTCTTTATTTGTATTCTTTTGTTTGGTTTCTACTGGAATTTCGTTATTCATCCTATGAACTTCTAGCATGTCACTAACTCCATTGAATAAAATCATTAAACCTGAGAGCATTAGAACTATGCCACCAATTTTTTTTATTTTACTCATATGAAGTTTGATTTTATCCACACGATGAACTAACTTGTTATAGAATAATGAAAACAAAAGAAAGGGCAAGATAAAACCTAGCGTATATAATCCAATCAGTAAATACGATATTGTTAAGCTATCCGCACTTGAAGATAATATTAATACTGAAGCAAGTATAGGGCCTATACATGGGGTCCAGCCAAAACTAAAGGTAAATCCCAATAAAAATGCTGTAAATGGATTCATCTTTTTTGCTTTTAGCTGTAATCTTTTTTCTTGATTTAAAAAATTTGATTTTATAATATCCATATAGAATAATCCCATGAATACAATAAAAATTCCACCAATAATCATCATGATATCTTTATTTGCATTAAAAAATGAGGTTAGAACATTTAATGACGAACCTAATAAAAAGAAGGTTGTTGAAATTCCTAAGGTGAAAAATAACGTATTTCTAAATAATGAATTTTTTGCAATCCCGTTACTTGTAATATTATCTAGATTACTGTTTGACAGCATACTTAAATATACGGGCAAGATTGGTAATATACACGGTGATAAAAAAGAAATCAATCCTTCAAAAAAGACGATACTTAAATTTAAATTCTCCATAAAAATCTCCTTGAATTCGCCAAACTTCGTTTTATTATCTTGTAATTGCCATAGGATGATGGCAACCCATTTTTTGCCCAATATATTTGATATGGATTCTACAGGGCAATCTGTTCTATATCATACATTATTATAGTCTCCTAAAGGTTATTTCATAGTGCTATATGTTAAAATTGCATGTATAGAAATATATTATTCGATTATTTGATGAAAGTCATCTAGAATAAAGTGCGCTATTTATTTCAGCGCTTTTTTATATCAAAAGTTATTATAATTGATTTGTTTTAAATTGATTATAAAATAGTATCATTGATAGACTCAATGTTATGAGTTCTGCAATCGGGACTGCAAGCCATATACCTTGAATACCAAATAATTGGGGGTAAATGATAATGCCAATAGATATCCAGATTAACCCCTTATTTAAAGCAATAATGGCTGATTTTCCTGGGCTACCGATAGCGGTAAAGAAACCTGACGCGATAATATTAAGACCACTAATAAGGAAAGCAAAAGCATATATTTTAGCACCAGTTACAGCAAAGTTTAGAATTTCACTATTTTCTACATTAAGAAAAATATAAATTAGATTGCTTCCAAAACTAAATATCGCAAAAAAGATCGTTATACCGATGATCGTTGCAGTTATTGCTGTTAATCCTAATACTTTCTTAATCCGCTTAATTTGACCGCTACCATAGTTATAGCTAACGATAGAACCTATTCCATCAGATAAGCCGAGCAGGATATTAGTACCAATAAATGTTAGGTAACTTATTGCCGTGAATGCCGCTACGCCTAGTTCTCCTGTATAACGAATTAGTGTAATATTAAATAAAAAGGTAGTTATAGCCGTTCCAAGTTCTCCAAGCCCTTCGGATGAACCATTATAAATAATATTATACGCTATTTTTTTATCAAAACTGCCGTCTGATAAGACTGTTTTATTGGTTATTGCAAATGGAATTACAGCTAAAATAACAGCGAAGCAATAAGCAAATCCCGAGGCTAATGCTGCTCCCTTAATACCGATGTTTAGTTGTAGAATCATTATATAACTAAGTAGTATGTTGAGTACGATTGAGACTACTAGCGTTACCATGGCATAAGTAGGTTTGCCTATAACTTTTAAAACATAGTCGAGAACCAACATCAATCCGATAAATGGCAAGAATATGCTAGAATATCTAATGTAAGTGACGGTGTCTTCAATAATTTCAGCATTTGCACCTAAGAACATAGCAATATGTTCTGCAAAAAGTATTGAACCCAATGTTGTCAAAATACAAATAGCTGTAATCATAATTATAGCAGTTTTAAAAGCATTTTTAGCATTTGTATGATTTTGTTGGCCAAGTGATCTTCCAATGATACTTTGTACTCCGATGCCAACTATAATGCCGATAGTAAGTATTATACTATTAAAGGGCATCGCAATATTTGTGCTAGCTAGACCATTTGCACCAATATAGTTACCAACAAAGTATCCATCTATGATAGCATCCATTCCTAAAACTAACATACCTATAATTGCAGGCACGCTATATTTAATAAAAAGCTTCCAAATTTTTTCCTGACCTAAAACATTTGTATTCATGTTACTCACCTCATTGGAGAGTTTAAACCATGAAGTAACTACAAGGTCAAATGTTTTTTTCGGCTTTTATCCATACTTCATAAAAATCTAACTGTTCGCTATGACAGCTTGCCATATAGTGACCATATAACGGGCCAGCGATGTGGTATTGGTTGTTATTTAGCCAAACTTTCGCTTCAGCCAAAGTATCATTGACATCAACATTATAATTTGTTGCTAGGATGGTATACAAATACTCGCCTTCATCCATGTTGCTAAGTCCAAGACTTTTCAAGCGATCAACTAGTCTATAATCATCATTATCAATAAATATGCCAAATTTAATTGAGTTGAAATTAGTATTTTGTTGTAGATCTTCTTCGGTTATTAGTAGCAAATATTCAATCGTATGTATAGAATGCTCATCTATTTTCTTTAAGTTATTTATTAGAGTAAAAAGATCATCATCATGTACCCCCATAATTTTAAATTTAAAGTTTGGGGTAGAAACTAGTTTGAATTGGCCAATATGATTGACGCTAGCCTCATATTGTTCTATTACTTTGGCGAGTATTTCTTGTTGGTGTTGAATTTCGTCTATTTTACGTGATAATAATCGCTGTTTTGCATTTAAAAGCATTATGATTTCTTTTAAATTTTTAGTTTTGATAATTTCGTCGATATCCTTCAATGGAACGTCCAATTTACGAAAAAATAATATATCCATAAGTATTACAATATCTTCGTAAGAATAATTTCTATAACCATTCTTTTTATTTTTATTGATTGAAATTATGCCTGCTCTTTCATAATAGCGCAATGTTTCAGGAGATATATCGAATAGATTAGCTATTTCTCCAATTGACCAGCTTTTGTTCATTATGATTACCTTCTTTGATGTTATATATTATAAATACAGCTGTTTTAGTAGGGACCAAACCCCATTGAAAGCAGATGAATAATTTAGGGATTTACCATGTCGTTACTTCCGTTAGAAGAAGGGGGTATATAAATAAACGGTCAAAATTTTTGCTGTTGTGTAATTTTCTTATTTCCCTAAATGATTCTGTTAATCATCGCATAAATAGTATTAGCTGAGAGTTTCATACTTAAACTTCAATATGATTAGCTGAGAAACCTTTAACAAATCCAAAATAACAGTCTATTACAGAATAACCTATCTGTTTTTATGTGATAAAGGAAAATTAATTTTTTTAGTTGAAAATCGGATAAAGGTGATTACATTTTAAATTAAGCATGAGTGTAATTATTATTTTTGTGCAGACTAATATAATATTTACAATCTAAATGATATTTTAGAGGTGAGCTTATGAACCAAAAGCCAAATCAATTAATAAATGAAACGTCGCCTTATTTATTGCAACATGCGGATAATCCTGTAAATTGGTATCCGTGGGGGGAAGAAGCGTTTGCAAAAGCGAAATCGGAAGACAAGCCAGTATTTTTGAGTATTGGCTATTCGACTTGTCATTGGTGTCATGTGATGGCGCATGAGAGTTTTGAGGATGAGGAAGTTGCGGAGATTTTGAATAGACATTTTGTAGCGATTAAGGTGGACAAGGAGGAACGGCCGGATATCGACAGCATTTATATGTCGGTTTGTCAGGCTTTTACGGGAAGTGGTGGATGGCCGACGAGCATTTTTATGACGCCTATGCAAAAGCCTTTTTATGCGGGAACGTATTTCCCGAAACATTCCCAGTACGGCAGAGTGGGATTTATTGATCTTTTAAAGACGATTGCTGAAAAGTGGACGACGAATAAGGCTGAATTAATAGAATCCGCAGAAGCGGTAGTGAAACATTTAGATGGGGCGCAGAAGTACAAAATGGATCTATCAGAATCTATTCTTTCCGCAGCGTTTGCACAGTTTGATGTAATGTATGATGAGAGATTTGGCGGATTTGGTAAAGCCCCCAAATTTCCGACCCCACACAATTTAATGTTCTTACTTGATTACTATGAAAGGTTTAAGGATGAGCAGGCTTTATCTATGGTAGAAAAGACATTAACGCAAATGTATAAGGGCGGAATTTTCGATCATATCGGGTTTGGGTTTTCGCGGTACTCTACAGATGCATATTATCTCGTGCCGCATTTTGAAAAAATGCTTTATGATAATGCGCTATTAATAATGGCTTATACGAAAGCATTTATGGTAACAAAGAGAGACTTTTATCAAAAAGTTGCAAAACAGATTGCACAGTATGTGATACGTGAACTTACAGATGTTTCAGGAGCTTTTTATTCTGCGCAAGATGCTGATAGCGATGGAATTGAAGGAAAATACTATGTGTTCTCTGATAAAGAACTGCTTGAATTGCTTGGCAAAGAAAAAGGCGAGGCTTTTAACGAGTATTATGGGATTACTGCACAAGGAAATTTTGAGGGAGCCAATATCCCAAATTTATTACACCATGATAAGTTAGAAGAAAAATATGAGAAAGAACGCGATAAAGTATTTGAATATCGTCAAACACGAACTAAACTTCATTTAGATGATAAGATACTCACTTCATGGAATTCGATGATGATTGCTGCATTTGCAATGATGTATCGGGTATTTGGAGATAGTACTTATTTAGAAATTGCGGAAAAAGCGTGTAGATTTATAGAGCGTAGCCTTTGCGAAAAAGATAAAGTTTTTGTTAGTTATCGAAATGGCAAGCGTTCAAATGAAGGCTTTCTAGATGATTATGCCTGGTATGGCTTTGCGCTTATGCAGTTATATGAAGCAACACTTGATAAGCAGTATTTAAAAAGGGCTATACAGTTTTGCAAGAAGGCTGTGGATGATTTTTATGATGTGGAGAACAGTGGATTTTTCTTGTATGGAAAACAAAATGAACAATTAATTATGAAGCCAAAGGACACGTATGACGGTGCGATACCAAGTGGAAATTCTGTTATGGCATACAATCTTGTAAAATTAATGCAGATGACAGAAAATGAGAGGTTGACAAAGTTAGTGAAAGACCAACTTGAATTTATGGCTGGGGCGGCAGAAGACTATCCGGCTAGTCATAGCTTTTATTTATCTGCATTAAGTAACTATATTTATCCACCGGCGCATCTGGTATGTGTGCTAAGCAGTTCAGTGGATAAAGAGTATCTAAAAGGGCGGATTCCATTAGGGACAAATCTTATCGTGCTAGAGAAAGAGTCTTCGGAATATAAATTATTGAATGGAAAAGCAACCTTTTACCTATGTAAAAATTTTAGTTGCTTGGCGCCATCAAATCAATTAGATGAAGTATTGCGTGTATAGTATAGGTTTGACTTGGCATTGTAGGCCGGATGAAGTATAATATGGAAAGAAATTCATTGTAATAGGAATTCGACTATTAGATTTTGTAAGAGAGGTATAATCTATGGCATATGTATATAAAACAAAAGGGACTTGCTCAAGAGAAATTTCTGTAGAGCTTGATGGAAATATTGTAAAAAACGTTTCGTTTGTCGGTGGGTGTAATGGGAATTTATCTGGGATATCCAGTATAGTCAAAGGAATGCCGATAGAGCATGTAATAGAACGCTTTGCTGGTACAAAATGTGGTCCGCGTTCGACATCTTGCCCAGATCAGTTGGCGATTGCGTTAAAAGAGGCTTACGAAGAAAGTCAAAAATAAACAGAGTTCTTAATTCAGCTGGAGTTTTCACTCCAGCTGAATTTCAAAAATCGTTATCCAGGGATTTGGCCGCTCGCCTGTGCCCTCTTGGTATAACTCCCGCTTGTAGAAGACGGGAGTCTTACAAGAAGAGAACCAAAATCTTTGAGTTTGTGTGAATCAATTATTTCGATAGACGAGAGGGTTAATCATCGGATAAAATAAGTAAAAAACAGCCTTTTGATATGAAAAATTATATCAGAAGGCTGTTTTGCTTAATAATTGCGTGCACTGACAACAAGGTTTGTTTTATTGATTCTTTGTGTATATTTATCATAGTCGCTGAGAAGAACCCCCATATAGAGCATATCTACACAGGCGAGTTGGGAAATACGCGAACACATCGTTTCGCTATAAAAGGATGTTTCTAAGTCGCCGGTGAAGAAACATAAATCCGCGTATTGTGTGATTGTAGATGCTTTGAAATTGGTAATTGCAATTGTTTTTGCTCCAGATTGTTTTGCTAGTTTTAAGGTATCGACAATGTCCATTGTGCTACCAGAATGTGAGATGGCGATTGCAACATCATCTCTTGTTAGATGTGTAGCACAAATTTGTTGTAAATGGTTATCGGTATACGAACGGCAGGTTAAGCCAATGCGAAGAAATTTATTCGTAAGGTCATTTGCAATGCTGCCAGAATTTCCAACGCCGTATACATCAATTAATCTGGCATTAACAACCATGTCGATTGCTTTTTGATAATTTCTTATGTCGACAAGTTTTAGGGTATCTTCTAGTGCTTTGGTTGTCATTGCGATAAGTTTTGCGGGAACATCTTTGGTATTATCCTCGCGGCTAATGTGAAGATCGATCAGTAAATCATTATTGTGATCTAATGCGGCTTCACGGCCTAAATCACTTGCCAGTTTTAATTTAAAATGGCTGTAGCCTGAAAACCCGAGGTTCTTTACGAATCTCATCACCGTTGGTTCGCTTACTCCTGCGCTAAGTGATAATTGTGAGAGCGACATTGTATGAATAGAATTGCTATGTAATAAGATATAATCTGCTACTTTTTTTTCTGAGGATCGTAAGGTATTGTAATTATTTTTTATGATAGCCTCATAAGATTCTGATGTATTAATTTTACTCACGTCCTTTTAGTAAATATAACTAATTTAATTATAGATGTAGTATAACTACCCAGTCAATGGGGTTTTGCAAAAAATAAAGATTTTTTGTCGAATTTTACAGTTTTTATATGATTAAGAATAGGCGTGCTTTTCGTGCATACTTTTATTACAGTAGTATTGACATTAATAATCAATATTAATACAATGAATCCTGTATTGTATAATAAAATGTTAATCTTTAAATATAAGGGGGCTAAAAGATGACCTTAGATGAAGTTGTGCGAGGCGCTAGAATTAGAATATTGGATATTCCTGATCAACAAGCACGTGCGCAAGCGATTCGTTTTGGCATTTCCGTTGGCTCTGAGGTTGTTTGTATAGAAAAAATTTTTGCAGGCCCAATTGTACTATCGCGGTCGAAACAGGAGATTGCAATCGGACGGCAATTGGCAAAGCGAATTCAAGTGGAATTGATATAAAGTAAGACTTGATTTAGGTGTTAGGAAAGTTTGAGGTGGTTTTGTGGGATGTCATGATGAACTTTCTCATATAGAAATTCCCCATGGAGCGAAAAAAATTGTTTTGGTTGGGAATCCGAATGTTGGGAAATCAGTTTTTTTTAATGCATTAACGGGGATTTATGTTGACGTATCAAATTTCCCTGGGACAACGGTAGATATTTCGCATGGGAAATTTGGTGGAGATATTGTGATGGATACGCCAGGTGTCTATGGGATATCTTCTTTTAATGATGAAGAAAAAGTAGCAAGAGATGTTATTTTATCGGCAGATATTATTGTTAATGTTGTTGATGCAGTTCATTTGGAACGTGATTTGTTTCTAACGTTGCAGGTGATTGATACGGGAATTCCAATGGTTATTGTATTAAATATGATGGATGACGTACGTAAACAAGGAATCCGTATCGATTTGAAGAAATTAGAAAGTGAACTAGGTGTACCAATTATACCAGCTGTAGCGGTAAAAGGTGTTGGGATAAAAGAGGTAAAGGAAAAGCTTTATGCAGCGCAAGTTGGGAAACAACCTAATTATGTAAGAAAAGCAATCCATGGTATCGTTGATGATACTTGCAGTCAAGCTGATGCCTTACTAATTGCGGAGGGCGATATTCACGTTTCGGCTAGGCATAAAACGATGCCTCGAGAGCACCGTGAAACAATCTATCAAGCACGTCGTGAACGGGTCAATGAAATTGTTGATCGTATTGTTTCGATAACTCACGAAGGATCATCGCTTTCTACCAAAATAGGAAGAATGATGCTTAGACCAATAAGCGGTAGCATTATTTTAGCTGTGGCAGTTACGTTGATGTACTACTTAATTGGTGTTTTTGTTGCACAAGATATCGTTGATATTACAGAAGATCTTATTATGCGGGGCTATTATGAACCAATAGTCAGAAATGTTGTAGGTTTATTTATTCCAGAATATTCAATTCTAGGTGCATATTTAATTGGTGAATTTGGCATATTGACGATGACGGTAACGTATGTGTTTGGTCTTTTGTTACCTTTGGTCTTAGGCTTTTACTTTATTATGTCCATTATGGAGGATTCAGGGTATTTACCGCGTTTAGCTACGTTGATTGACCGCATCATGAATATGGTAGGGTTAAATGGGCGGGCAGTTATTCCGATGATCCTCGGGTTTGGCTGTGTAACGATGGCAACAATCTCTACACGATTAATGGGATCGGAACGCGAACGAACGATTGCGGTAGCGCTTCTGGGTTTGGCAATTCCATGTTCAGCTCAGCTTGGTGTTATCGCAGGTCTGCTGGCTGGTATTGGAGCAAAATATATAGTAGTCTACATATTGGTGATGTTATTGACTCTAGGGATTGTTGGTAAAGCACTTCATATGATTTTACCGGGAAAGCCAACGGATTTACTTATTGATTTACCGCCGATTCGGTTACCACGCTTAGATAATGTATTGACAAAAATGATGACGAAATCGGTAGCTTTTATAAAAGAAGCTGCACCGATTTTTGCACTTGGTGCAGCAATCGTGACAACGCTTGAAGTAACCAATGTATTAGTCATAATCCAAGATGCTTTAGCACCATTGACCACAGGAATATTAAAGTTGCCAAAAGAGACAGCAAATGTATTTATTATGGGGCTAATTCGCCGTGATTTTGGTGCGGCGGGATTGGCAAATATGATGTTAGAACCGGCGCAGATGATTGTTGCATTGATTACGATTACCTTATTTGTACCTTGTATTGCCTCGGTTATCGTGATGTTTAAGGAACGTGGTAAACTTGAAGGGGCGTTAATTTGGTTAGGGTCCTGGGTAGCTGCATTTGCCATCGGTGGCATTGTAGCGCAGGTGATTATTAAATGAAGCATTGTATTAATATCGTCTGTCCTCAATGTGGGTATGAAAATGTAAATGTAAATGAGTTAAGATGCATGAGGTGCAATGCTTTGCTAATTTTGAAATGTAACGGAAATTGCAGGAAATGTAGTAAAAGTAAAGAGCTTTCGTATCCGAAAGAAGTGCGCAGCATAGATTGATAACCTTGCGCTGCATTTATGAATGCAATGCAAGGTTTTTTAGGTCGGTGCAAAGGGCTGAGGGGGAAATACCGTAAGAAATAGCGATATAAATAAGAATGATAAATAGACTAAAAATTCCATGATATTCAATATGTTTAAAGTAGATAAGTTGTAGAAAAATTACTCCAGAATATATCTAAAAGATGTCAAGGGTACGTTGTGAAAGTGGGGCTATATAAGTGGAATCTATAGTTGAAATAACTAAGAGATATATGCAGCATGATCATCGGAAACAAGTTTGTATAGAGAAGTTAAAAGATGCATTAGCTAAAGGAACAATTACAATTGAGCAATTATTGGACATTGCAATAAGTTACGATGAATTGACTGGGCTAATGAATTTTAATTACTTTAAAAAAACAGTTTCAGATATTTTATTGCAAAGCAATGCAACACAAAAATTTTTGATTATCTACATTAATTTGGTGAATTTTAAGTACTTTAATGATAAATATGGCTATGAAGCGGGTGATGATGTCCTTTGTGACTTTGCTAAGGATCTAACTTTTCATAATAAAATGATTTTATGTGGCTGTCGAGAGTCAGCTGACAAATTTATTTTGTTTTCAGAGATGTCAGATTATCAGGCTGATGAAAATATGATAAAAGATAAGATTAACTATTATAGTGGTTATTTTAGTGAGCGCGAAAATAAAAAATATCCCGGAAGCAATATTTCCGCTAAAGTCGGGGTATATATTATTGAAGATAAAACAATCAATGTGTTACATGCGATTGATAATGCAAGACTAGCGCAGAAAGATGTGAATGAACTAGGGGCAAAACATAATATTTATAATCAAAATATGAAACTTAGATTTTGGCAAAGTGCAGAAATGATGCGGTCGTTTTCTTCTGCACTAGCGAATCGGGAATTTATTGTGTATTATCAGCCTAAGGTCACTCTATCTAGTGGAGATGTAGTAGGAGTGGAAGCACTCGTGCGCTGGCAAAAAAAGGATGGAAAAATTATTCCACCAAATGATTTTATTCCACAGTTTGAACAAACGGGTGCAATCATAAAACTTGATTTCTATGTTTATGAGGAAGTGCTAAAACAAATTCGTAATTGGGTTGAATTGGGGCTGGATATTGTACCCGTATCAATAAACTTATCAAGATGTCATGCTGAAAATAAAAATTTGTATGATGAAATTATGGGATTAACAAAAAAGTATAATATTGCACCGAAATATATTGAATTTGAAATTACAGAAAGTGCATTTACGCATAATGCACAATATTTAATTGAAGTTTTAACGAAATTTAGAGAATATGGGTTTAATATTTCTATGGACGACTTTGGCGCCGGATATTCTTTTTTAAATGCACTATACGAAATTCCAGTGAATATATTAAAATTAGATAAAGGTTTTTTGAAGCCAAGCGAAGTATCGGCAAAGCAGCGTGAAATTATAAAACAAGTGGTTGTTTTGGCAAAGAATATTGATTTAAATATAGTATGTGAGGGTGTCGAAACAAAAGAGCAAGCAGAGTTTTTGCTTGGGATTGGATGTGACATGGCGCAGGGATATTTTTATGCAAAGCCAATGCCGTTAGAAGATTTAAAGCATTACTTGAATAATCAAAAGGTAAAACAGCAATTAAGCAAAAGTTAACTTTAGAAGTATTGGCATGTTATTAAAATGAATGCTAGTAACATTTCATTTTTTAGATAAAGCTTAAGATTTAGAAAAGGATAACATGGGTAAGTCGCAATGATGTTTTGTTTGGAGGATTTGTTTTATGATTTTTGATTCACATTTACATACAGATTTTTCAGCCGATTCTACAATGTTATTTGAAGAGGCAAAACGAGAAGCTGACAAACAGAAAATTGGAATCATTACAACGGAGCATTTGGATTATAATTATCCTGATTTAGCCGATTTTACTTTTGATTTTGATGAGTATTTTAAAAAGTATAAAAAATATCGTGGCAATGATGTTAAGTTGGGAATTGAAATAGGAATGCGCCCAGAATGCTTAGATGCATTGAAAAAAGTCATTATACAGTACCCTTTTGATTATGTGATTGGTTCAATCCACATGGTTGGAAATATTGATATCTACTATGATATTTTCTATCAAGGCAGGGAAAAAGCAAAAGTTTATAATGAATACTTTAATGCTATGCTGAAATGTCTGGAGATGTATGATTTTATTGATTCGTTAGGGCACATAGATTATATTGCTCGTTATGGGAAGTATGTCGATCCAGAAATTCACTATCATGAATTTAAAGAGCAGATTGACTTAATTCTTCAAATTGCGGCCGATAAAGGGCTAGCGATGGAGATTAATACAAGGCGTTTTGGTGATAAAAAAGTGATAGATGCTTTAATGCCTATTTATAAACAATTTAAAGCGAGTGGTGGGGAATTTGTCACTTTTGGGTCTGATGCTCATACGCCACAAGCAGTAGGGAATTATTTTACAACGGCGAATTCATTTGCTAAAGAATGTGGACTTCAACCAGTATATTTTAGTTCGAGAAAACCTATAATTATGGCGGAATGAGTGCTTTGTAGTCGAATTTTTTTGTTTACCTTATGTCAGAATTTTCATAGACAAAATATGGTGGTTATGCTATGATAAACAAAATAATTACTACTGTTTCATTTATTATATTTTTCTTATAAGCGCAGATAGATAGCTTTTCTTATTTTCTCAGCAAAGAGATTGTAAGGAAATTAATTTGCATATGGGTTCCTCAGTAAAATGGATTTTGCAGTATGTTTGACGAGGGGATAGAGAAGTGAAACATCAATTATTTCAAAACGCTAAATATGTTTTGGGGATAGGCGGCCTTTTCGTGGGTTTGATTATGTATGGAATCAGCCTAGCTATAGAGTTAGAGGCTGTCGATATTACGATGAGTACAATGTGGCTGTTTTTTACTGTGATATTAGCTTCCTTGGGATTGTTAATCGGAAGAATTATAAGTATTCTCCATCATTGGGCATATCGTGATTTCTTGACGGATACTTGGAACCGTAAATATTTTTCGACTCGAATTAAAGCCGAACTAAAAGGTAAAGAGAAGAACGGAAATGATTTATGTTTAGCTTTAATTGATATGGATGACTTTAAAAAGATCAATGATTGTTATGGTCATGATTTTGGTGATAAAGCGATAAGAAAAGTTGCTGATGTATTAAAGGCAAATATAAGAGCTACAGATTCAATTGTCCGTATAGGTGGAGATGAATTTGTTATTATTTTTCCATATACAGATTTAGCTTGTGCAAAACTGATTGCCGAGCGTATTCGTAAAACCGTGGCAGAAGAATGTGAATATGTAACAGTAAGTGTTGGGGTAATTGAGGTTGGGGAAGCTGCTAGAACAACCGCCTTAATACAGGAAATGGACCACATGTTATACCATGCAAAGAAAATGAAAAATTCAGTTACCACGATGGTTATGGAAGCGTAAAAGGATTGACAGCGTTAAGCGGTCAATCCTTTTTTTGAATCTGGTGAAAGTATAAATTAGATTTTTTTTGAGGAAAAGTAATCTTTTATGTTTGCAATATGGGGCAAAACATCTAAATTTGGTTGATTGTTAAGAATTAATATTGATTGTAATTCTCTAACGATTAATTCCCGGTTTTTATTCTTGCTATTTTGGCTATCTAATGCATGTGCACTTTTCTCAACAATTAAGTGTTGAAGTTTTGAATATTCTTGTGTTTTTGTGATGATTTGTTGTATTTGCATGCGTATTTCTGGCGATAATTGCTCGGGAACTTTTAATTTTTCAATTTCTTCGTTTATAGCTTGGGAATCTTCATTTATTTGGTCCATCCGAATAGAAGCGTTAATGATTTGAATTTCATCATCTTGGACAAGTCTAGTAATTCGATGATATTTTTGCCAAAGTGAATCCAATCGATCTATTGTTTTGTTGTAGTCGGTATACCATTCAGAAAATATTTCATGTTCCTTGACAAGCTCTTCCTGCTCAGCGATGGTTAAACGCACCGTTGAATCAGTATCGATTGGTTTAGGCAACATAAGAGGAAAGACTAAGGTAAAAGAGCAGGCTAAAATGACAGCAAGCTTATGTTTGTCTTTTATAATCAATGCAATTTCAAGGCTAGCAAAAAGTAAAATGAATAAAGCTAATTGTATTGGAAATGGGTTTAAGTCGGGCATGGAAATACCTCCATTCTTTTCAGCTATTCAAAGCTCATTCTACATGTTTCGTTGATTTCCTGCAAGGGGAATGAATCACAATTATTTTCCTAAAATAGTTGCAGTGTAAAAAAAATCAATTTATACTGAAGATTAATATGTTAATTGGAGGCGGATGTTTTGCGTATACTAGTTACGGGTGGAGCTGGATATATAGGTTCACATACTGTTCGAATGCTGGAAAAAGAAGACCATAGGGTCATCGTTTATGATAATTTAATAAAAGGGCATCATGAATCTGTAAAAAATAGTTGTTTCGTTGAAGGTGATTTATTCGATACAAAGCTTTTAAAAGAAACGATGGAGCAATATAAAATAGAAGCAGTTGTTCATTTTGCAGCATATAGTTTAGTAGGCGAATCGATGGAAAATCCGCAGTTATATTATCATAATAATGTGAACGGGACTTTGAATTTACTGAATGTAATGCAAGAGTGTGGAATAAATAAGCTGGTTTTTTCGTCAACTGCCGCTGTTTATGGAGAGCCAGAACTGATTCCAATCGACGAATCAGCACGCAAAGAGCCAACGAATGTTTACGGCAGAACAAAATTAATTATGGAAAATGCGATGGCTGATTATGCAAAGGCTTATGGATTAAAGTATATTGCATTGCGTTATTTTAATGCCTGCGGTGCGGATGAGCATGGAGATATTGGCGAAGATCATACTCCAGAAAGTCATTTGATTCCATTGGTGTTGCAAACTTGTTTAGGCAAGCGGGATGCGATTAAAATTTTCGGTGATGATTATCCAACGGAAGATGGGACTTGCATTCGCGATTACATTCATGTGAATGATTTAGCAAAGGCGCATATTTTATCATTAAAAGCCTTATTTAAAGGCGCTGAGTCTGCGGTATATAATCTTGGTAATGGCAATGGTTTTTCGGTAAAAGAAATTATTGAGACGGCTGAGAAAGTCACGGGAATAACGATAAAAAAAGAAATAACGCCAAGAAGAGCAGGGGATCCTGCGATATTGATTGCTAGTTCTGAGAAGATTAAAAAAGAGCTAGGGTGGCAGCCTGAATATACAGATGTAGAAAAAGTAATTGCATCTGCTTGGAAATGGCATCAAAATCATCCAAATGGTTTTGTAGAGGGGTAGTATATGGAAAAATTAAATATGAATCGAGATTTTTTTCGAGGCGTATGGAAGTTAACAAAAGGTTATTGGAATAGTGAAGAAAAGTGGAAAGCGAGAGGGCTTTTTGGCATCGTTATTGCAATGAACTTTGCAATTGTCTATGCGCTTGTCTTACTTAATCAATGGTATAACGAATTTTATACATCTTTGCAAAATTATGATAAAGATAGTTTTTTGCCGCTTATTGGATATTTTTCTGTAGTGGCATTTACGTATGTTGCACTATCGGTTTATTCAATTTATTTAAGGCAAATGTTACAGATTAATTGGCGAAAGTGGATGACGAAGTCCTATTTAGACAAGTGGTCACAGGCGCGCAATTATTATAAAATGCAGGTGATTGAAAATCAAACGGATAATCCTGATCAACGTATGACGGAAGATATTCGCGATTTTGTGGAATTAACGTTAACTTTATTATTAGGTTTTTTACGGCAGATTACAACGCTAGTTGCTTTTATCGTTATTTTATGGCAGTTGTCAGGTGTCATTGCCTTGCCGCTTGGAAGTATGAGTCTTGAAATTCATGGCTATATGGTATGGATATGCTTAATTTATGCAATTGGTGGAACCTACTTAACAACAAAAATTGGGAACCCGCTCGTTAGACTCAATTTTGATCAACAGCGCTTGGAAGCGGATTTTCGTTTTGGGTTAATTCGCTATCGTGAAAATGGTGAAAGCATAGCTTTTTATGGTGGTGAAAAAGCGGAAAATAAAAATGTTGAGGGGCGCTTTAGATCTGTAGTAAAAAACTATTTTTCATTAATGAAATATCAAAAAAGATTGTCCTGGTTTGTAAATATCTATGGGCAGACTGCAATTATTGTACCAATCTTTTTGATTGTACCAGCTTATTTTGCCAAACAGATCCAATGGGGCGGGATTATGCAGACTTTGACTGCTTTTGATAAAGTACAAACGGCGTTATCGTTCTTTGTTGAGAGCTATGCGACGATTGCACAGTGGCAGTCGGTCGTTAATCGTTTAGTGAACTTTACGAATAATATGGAAAAGGTTGAACAGATCCAAGGAGAAACACAAATCAAACCTGTTCAAGATAATAATTTCCAGGTGAAATCTTTAGATGTTACTTTGCCAACAGGGCGTGTGCTATTAAACAATTTGAATTTTAATATTGCACCTGGCGAAACTATCTTAATTACAGGAGATTCTGGATGTGGAAAAAGTACATTGTTACGAGCGATTTCTGGGATTTGGCCTTTTGGAGAAGGTGAGGTGCAGATTCCAGATGGTCATCAGTGCTTCTTTTTACCACAGCGTCCATATTTGCCTTTGGGAAGTTTGCGTGATGCCTTGCTGTATCCACAGGAGAACAGTTTGGTTTCGCAGCAGGAAATAAAAAATGTAATGGAAAAATGTGAACTTATACATTTTTTTGATAGAGTAAATGAAGTGGATGATTGGTCGAGAATCTTATCATTGGGTGAGCAGCAGCGGGTGGCTTTTGCCAGGGTTTTGTTAGCGAAACCTGATATTGTATTTTTAGATGAATCTACATCAGCACTTGACGAAAAAACGGAAGCTGTGATGTATAAATTATTAAAAGAAAATTTGCCGAACGCTGCAATTTTAAGTATTGGACATCGTTCGACATTACATCAATATCATAAGCAACAATTGCATTTATCTGGTGATGGAAATTGGCAGTTTAGTATGATTTGATGGAAATATTCTCGATTGCGACTAAAATTCAGACGAAGCTAAAATCTTCCTGAATTAAGTCTTGTTTTATTGGAGTGAGAAGATGTTTGTTGAGGAACGCAAAGAGCAAATTTTAGAGATGGTGCGTAAATTTGGAAAAGTAAAGGTCAAAGAACTAAGTGAACGCTTTGATGTTACGGAAGATTGTATTCGCAAAGATTTGGCATCATTAGAAAAAAGAAATTTATTAAAACGCGCTTATGGTGGTGCGGTTAGTATTCGCTCTAATCCGCATGCGATTGAAGTGAGTGCAAGGAAATGTCAGAATCTCGAAGGGAAAAAAATAATTGCTAGTAAGGCGGTAGAACTGATACAAGAGGGCGATGTAGTATTTCTCGATCTTTCTACGACAAATATTGAAGTTGCAAAGTTGATTGCAGTTTCTAATAAAAAAATTACGGTTATTACAAATATGCTTGAAGTATTGCTCGTTTTAAAAGAAGCGACCCAACGCGTAATTTTTGTCGGCGGCGAATTAAATGATGAGCGAGATGGTTTTTTCGGCGCAATGACGATACAGATATTATTGCAATTTAAATTCGATATTGCTTTTTTGGGGGCAGCAGGAATTAATGTCTATGATAATGAGGTTACGACGTATGGCGTAGATGACGGCTTGACGAAAGATGCGGCATTAAAGACAAGTCGGCGGACCTATTTATTGGCAGAAGTAAATAAATTCAGCCATGATGGAAATTATAAATATGCTGCTATCACAGATTTTGATGGTATGATTACAGATATGGGATTAAGTGATGTAGTGAAGAATAAAGTAACACAATATAGTATAGAGCTAATCTAAAATTAAAGGATAGTGTGGGATACCTCATAAAAACAGCCTTTTGCGAGGCTGTTTTTATATTGGTAAAAAGATTTTGTCTAATTAAGTAGAAACTGTCTAGTGTTTTACTTTCTTAGGAGAGGGGGCTATAATTTTGGCGAATTATTGGCGACAAGTACTGAATTGGGATAACTTTTATGAGTTATTATGGCAGGCTGGGAAGTTATTTCTTTTTTTATTGTTTTTAGTTTGCGGATATAGAATTTTATTCATCGGTTTGATGTATACATATTTGGGTTTAGCAACAGAAGGGGTGGACATAGTTACTGCTCTTTTCTATGGATTAAGGCTTAGTATGAAAAGCATGGGACTTTTAACAGCAATCGGTTTCTTGGTCGGTTGTATTGGATATTTATATCGTCCATACAAAGGAACGCAATTTTTGCAGATAACAGGCTGTATATGGATAGTTCTATTAACGCTGCTATTTTTTGCGCGAATTCCATATTATGAGCAGTTTCATTCAGGATTTAATCAATTGATTTTTAATACGTTTAAAGATGATACCTATGCATTGTTCATTTCTTTAATAGAAGAGTTTCAACTGCCAGTTCGTCTTTTGGGGGTTGGAATTGCTGGATTTTTTATTTGTCGTATTTTCTTGTGGTGGCAGAATTGGGGTCATGTATGGCGGTTGCCACGCATGTCTAAAGTGAACTATACGATTTGTTTGCGCGTGGTTTTTATTTGTTTACTTTATCAGGCGATTTTATGGATTCGCTTTGGTGGCAGCCTGAGCTATGTTGGGGATATTGATTGGGAAAATGCTGGGGTAACGAAGGATCAATTACTCAATGAAGCAATTCTCGATGATGTGCAAGCGTTATATCGCTCTTACGAAATGGATAGCCGATTAGAGAATTCTACAGGACTAGCGTTTGAGCCAGAGCAAATTCAACATTACGCTGAAGCTTTGTCGGGAAAAAAGCTAAATTCAAATAATTTGGATGATTATTTAAAGCATCATGCTGTTGGCTTGCGTGAGAAACCGCCGCAACATGTTTTTCTTATTGTTTCGGAAAGTTATGCAAACTGGCCGTTACTTTCTAAATATGAGAATTTGCATATTACAGATGGAGTCAAAGAGATAATCAATCGCTCCGATAGTGATTATCTTGGATCAATGTTGCCTAATGGGATGAGCACAATTTCTGGAGTCATGGGAATTTTGACAGGTTTTGCTGATGCAAATTTATATTTGACACATTTACCAGAAGCGTACCGTGAAGCGTATCCAACGGCAATTGCAGTGAATATGAAAAAACTTGGCTATGAGACGTGTTTTTGGTATGCAGGACCAAATTCGTGGGAGCGGATTCATGATTTTGCGTTGGCACAGGGATTTGATAAGTTTTATGGACGCGGTGATTATGGAGAAACAGAAGGTAATGTATGGGGCTGTGATGATGAATATTTGTACAACGCAGTGTTAGATGGTAGTAAGAATGATAAGATGAGCTTTAACTTGGTACTTAATGTATCCAACCACTCGCCGTTTACTGTTGACTTAGAGAAAGCTGGATTTGATAAAGAGTTAGTTCGAAATGCCTTGCCAGAAGAAATGAAAAATGATGAAGACTTATTAAAAAAATTGGGGCATTTTTGGTATGCAGATAAGCAGCTGGCCCATTTTGTAAGTAAGGCTCGAGAAATTTATCCGGACAGTATTTTTATCATCGTTGGTGATCATGCGGACAGATTGAATATAGATAAGACTCCAAATAGATACGAGCGTTATGCAATTCCGCTTATTGTTAGTGGTGTGGGGATTGATAAAAATAGCCTGCCAGAAAGAGCGGCAGGCAGTCATATTAATATCACGGCAACACTAATGGAGTTAATCGCACCAAAAGGCTTTGAATATTATGCATTGGGAGAAAGCTTGACGAGAGGCAATGTAATGGGGATAAATTATGGTTTTTGGATTACGCCAGATGATATTGGAATAACAGAAATTGGCCCACAGCCATATCGCTTTAACGTAAATGCACAGGGAGAGCCAGATATGAAGAAAATCAATGAAAATGTAGAAATGATTCGCAGTATTTCTTGGTGGCGTAGCAAATATGGGAATCAGTTGGTAGAGAAGAAAGGGTAATTTGTTATGGCAATCTTGCATAAAGGAAGCAGAAGTTTAAACGTAAAAGCAAGTAAATACTTTTTATGGAGTATAATTTTGTTTTTATTGCCAATCGCATACTGGATCTATCTTTTTAAGTTTAGTGATTGGAGTAGTTTTGGTAATATATATAACTATTTGCCATGTATTTTCTTTTTTATGGCGTATTATTATTGGCGCAGGGCAAAAATATTTCGTGTTGGTGCAAAAGGGGAAAAACAGATACTAAAACATTTAAAAAAATATTTGCCAAATCAATATCGAATTTTTACCAATTGTCGATTGAATGAAAAAAATTGTGCAGATGAAATAGATATTCTAGTTGTTGGTGAAAATGGGATTTTTGCAATAGAGGTAAAGAATCACAATGGATTTATTCGTGGGTCAGAAGAAGAGGATGAGTGGAAGCAAGAAAAAATAGGTAAGCACGGAAAAACTTATTGTAATAAAATGAAAAATCCAATCAGGCAGACAAAACGTCATGCCCGTAATATTGCACAATATCTGCGTAGTCAGGGAATACGCCGTCAATGGGTGGAGGGAATTTTGGTTTTTAGCAACCCTAATGCAAGTGTTTTTGTAAAAACGACGAAAACAAAAGTGTTTACTTCGAGTGAAGATGTTGAAAACTATATATTAAACTATGAACCGAGCACTGAATTCAGTCGTGATGATTTTAAACGAACGATTAAGCGGTTGAGAATGCTTTGCTAAAAAAATAAAGCTGCCTATGGGCAGCTTTATTTTTTAAACTTTCTTTGATACCAGAGAATAACGCCGTATACAAGGACGGCAACGATTACTATAATTGCTAATCGATCGATATTTTTGTCATAGTTGACAGCATCATGCCCAATGATGACTTCTAGTGCAGTTGAGGGGAATTTGCCGATTAGGTTGGCAATAATGTAATCTCGTAGACTGATTTGGCTGAGTGCTCCGATGGCCGTAATAATTCCCGAGGGAAAATAAGGTAATGTCCGAGCGATTAGCATCATTTTAAAGCCATTTTCACCACTGAACTCATCAATTTTTTGCAGATAATTGCTCTTAGCAATTAATCGCTCCGCGGAAGAGCGTAAAATACTACGCATCAAAATAAAACTAATGACAACACCTACTGTTTCTGCAAGCCAGGAAATGACAACTCCCCAGCCAATACCAAAAACAACACCGTTTGCGGTTGAAATAAAAATTGATGGTAAAAAGCCAAGCGCGTTGATTAGTACATCTATGATAAAACTAAGCAACATTGCCCAAACTCCAAAAGAGCGTAGATACTCAGCGATTTTATCAATGTCGCCGCTCGTTGTAATTGCCCATAATAAAGGGAAAAAGTTAGGGTTAAATAAATATATGGCAACAATAACAAAAATCAGCAGAGCAAGCACAAAGATTTTTAAATACGTTTCAGTTTTTATTGATTGCAAGGGAGTCCCTCCGATTTATATAAAATGGGGTGACCAAGTTGAGACCATGGGTGAATCGCTACGCCAATAGGTCGGTCACTGAAAAAGTCTTGTTTCTATCATAGCGTTCTTGTAAGAGGATGACAATCTTTAATTCTAAAAAAGTTATTGTAAAAATAAAAAGACAGAAATAATCTGCCTTTTTATGGGATTTTTTAAGAAGATACACTTCCTATGAAGCAAGTCTTATGTTATTTTTCGCTTATTAAAAATTTTTATCCTATAGTTAATATATTACATGGAAATTTAAAAAAGAATAAAAGGTTTATTTGATATATTTTTTTAATAATGGATATAATTTACGGGCATCAATAGGTTTGATGATTCTATCGGTTATTTCACTCGAATCTTCACCTGTAATAGATAAATCTGATTTTATTGCGATAATTGGGATTGTTTTTGCGCAATCATGTGTGCAGTTTCTAATCCTCTCAATCGCCTGATAACCGCCTAATGATAAATTATCTATATCAATAAAAATTAAATCAAATTCGTTTTTGGATGCCGTTAAAAATTTATCGACAATTTTTTGCCCGTTATTGGCTGTAATAATTTTAATGCCTGTAATGTTCAAAAGTTCATAAAGAATTTTTAAATTCGTGTCGTTAGACTCTAATAGCAATACACAATGTCCGGAAAAGTTAAAAGAATGGTGGGGTGTAGATTCGTTTAAGTGATTTTCTGTGGATAATGCGATAAAAGCATCAAAAAGAGTAGATTTGAAAAATGGTTTAGTTAAAACTAAATTTGCTCCATCGGCTTGTATTGATTCAATAGTATGAAGTAAATAATATGCTGAAAAAATCGTAATAAATATATTTTGAAGAGATGTTTCGCGAAGTTTCTTAAGAAGTGTAGGATCTTTATTAATCAAATCATAATTAATAAAGCATAGTTCATAGTACTCCGCCTTAATAAAATCTAATGCACTTTCCCCAGATTTTGCATAATCGTAGGTGAGATTCATTTGGTTTAAAATAAATGAGGCATATTCTACGCTGTTAACATTATCATCGATGAATAGAATGCGAATATTTTTATATAAAGGTGGCACTTTGGATGATTTTTTTTCAACTAAACCAAATGGAAGTGTTACTGTAAAAAGTTTCCTTTTTTTTCAACGTTTTTAAGAGAAATGGTACCATCCATGCAATCTACCAAGTTTTTTACAATAGATAACTCAAGCCCTGAACCTTTAAATTTTATAGGATCAGAAATGAACGCTTGTTCAAGGGTGTGGAATATTTCTTTTTTTATTTCGCTTGGAATTCCAATTCCAGTATCAAAAATTGTAAATTGTAGATAAACTTTATTTTCCTTAATGTCTTCTTGGGTAACAATAAGCTGGATTTTACCATTTTGTTTTGTGCGTTTTAATGCATTAAATAGAAGGTTTAATAAAATTTGATTTAAGCGCATTTGGTCGCCTCGAACGATTTCCTCCGTCATACCCCTTATGATTAAATCAAACTCTATATTTTTTTCTTTGCATTGTGCATAATACATAGAATTTAAAGTAGATAAAGTTTGTGTTAAATCGAAAATTGTATGAGAAATTTTCAATTTAGAAGTTTCAATTGCTGACATATCCAAAACATCATTTACAATGTTCTGTAGTATCTTTGAAGCAAAAGATATTTTCGTTAAATAAAATTTCATTTTGGGGATGTTACTTATATTTTGTTTTGCCAACTCCGTTATTCCAATAATTGCGTTCATCGGTGCTCTTAGTTCTTGTGAAATGTTAGATAAGAAACGGCTTTTAGCTTCATTTACTGTTTTGACCTGTAAAATGGCTTTAGATAATTCTTTGTTTTTTGCTTGTAAGATTTTGATGTGTTGGTGACGTTGTTTTAAGGTATATAAAATAAGAAAAATACAAAATGATGCTAATATAGAGATACATATTAACGGATATTCATATTTATAAATTAAATCTTTGATTGTAAATTTGTATGGCTTAGCTACGGTGTTTTTAATAATACATTGGTCGATTTCAGCTTTGGGTAAAGAATTGATAGTTTTATTTAGTAGGGTGATAAGTCGAGGATCGATACTTTTTAAACATGCTATAGATATTTGTTCATAGGAAAGGGCAGTGGGATGAATAGCAAGGTCTTCAAATTGTGGGTTTTGCAGCTGATAATCAAGAACATAAGAATTTTGAATCATTAAATCGGCTTTATGATTTTTTACGGCATTTAAACATTCTTCAACACTTTCTAAATGGGTTATCTTGCAATTGGGAAAGTTCTTTTTTACAATCTCATCATAGACATCTAGACCAGATAAAATTGCGACTGTAGGCTTATCTGACGCACTATAACTTTCGCCAGATCTACCGACAATCATTAAAGAGGTTGTAAGGAGAGAACTTGGAATGATAAAATCATTATTTATTAGAGTTGGGGTATCTATACTAGGATAGACAACAAAAGAAATGTCGTTTGTTTGAAGGTAATAAAGTGGATTTACTCCAGAGGGAATAGGAACAAATTCAAATTTTAGACCAGTAATTTCACTGACTAAGGTCAAAATGTCTTTAGAAATTCCAGCCATTTCGCCAGTGGAAGCATCTTTGAAAGCGATGGGATGACGATTAGAAATGAGACCTATTTTAATGGGTGGCATATTTTGAACGAGTTCAGCTTCCTCGCGTGTAAAAAAAGGCTGAATACTATAATCGCTATTTCCATAGTATTTTTGGTACAAGGCTGTATCAAAATAAGGTGAATGGGTTTTAATCTGCGTTAATGCATCATTAAGTGAACGCATAACATCAATGTCATCTTTTCGAGTAATGAAATAAAGCGGTTCTGGATAAAATTTCGCAATCACCTTTAAATTTATTGGGTGGAATAAACTCCCGCTTAATATAGCATCTACATTTTGTTGCTCTAAAGCAGTAAGCATTTGTCCAGTAGATTCATATTCTATAGGTATATAACTAAAATCATATTCTTTTGCATAATGTGTTAACGTGTCAGATTCAAAACTTTTTTTTACTATCCCAATTCGTTTCCCTTCAAGAAACTTGGCATCGTTATAATAAGCATCTGCTTGATTTGTGTAGATAACGCTCGATTCAAAGCCAATGGGATACTTTGAATAATCAAAATATTCATTACGTTCATCTGTATATTTAACAGGTAACATTAAATCAATATCACCTTTTTTTAAGCTATCCAAGCTATTTCCCCAAGTGTTATTAATAAATTCGTATTCCCAACCTGTATATTTAGCAATTTCAGCTAAATAGTTAACTCCATAGCCATCAAAGTTGCCATCAGACTTTTTCTCAATTAGGTTTGCATAATTGGTATATCCGACTTTAATTATTTTTTTCTCTTTGGCAAACACTTCACCGAATGAAAAGAAAATTGCAAATAGATAAAGAAAGATAATATAAAATAAAATTGGTTTTCTGAGCATTGGATATACCTCCGTGGAAGATCTTAGCGTGAAAATATCAGATTACTTTAGAAATTAATATAATTTTATAGGAGATGATTAATAAAAAAGGAAGAGTTATCCTTTTTGAATTCTATCATGCTTTAAAAAAAACCTCAATAAAATATAAATTTTAAAAAAATAAAAAATATAACATAAATGATATTGATATTCAATATCATTTATGTTATATTATCAATATCGACTCTCAAATATATAAATTCAAAGGCTGCTCAATATTCTAACGATATTGGGCAGCTCTTTGATTATAAGCAATATAGAATGTAATAAACGTAGATAAGATTTTCTAAAAAAGTATTTTAGGAGAAAACTTTTCATGGAGAAACATTTATTTTTTGATGAATTTTTGCACGAAATTGTTGAAGTGCTAGGAACTGCATTAGATGCAAAGAATCCATATACTTGTGGTCATTCCGAAAGAGTTGCGGAGTTATCTTTAAAAATAGCGAAACAGATGAATTTTACTAAAAAGGAACAGCTTCGCATTCATATTGGTGCTCATTTACATGATATAGGTAAGATAGGCATACCTGATGCAATTTTAAATAAAATAGGAAAATTGACAGGCGAAGAATTTGCGGTAATGAAAAATCATACTTGTATAGGTGCTGAAATTGTTGGAAAAATTAGTGTGTTAGATTCTATTATTGATATTGTTCGCCATCATCATGAGCGTATAGATGGGAATGGATACCCTGATGGATTGAGGGGAAATGAAATATCAATCGGTGCAAGAATTGTATCAATTGCAGATGCTTTTGATGCGATGACGAGTGCTAGAGCATATCGAACGGCTTTGCGTACCGATGAAGCGGTAAAAGAGCTCATCCGCTGCTCGGGAACGCAATTCGATTCATGTATTGTACAGTTATGTAAAAATTATAATTTATTTGATATTGAAAATCATTATCAAATAAATTATAATAAAAAAGCAAGGAGGGATGATTTTGTGTGAGAAATTTGAAAAAATGTTAGCATTCTATGGTGCCCCGACATTAGCAGGGATAAAAGACGGCACCGTAATTTCTTTACAGAAAAAGAATTTTTCTGAGTGGAAATCTTTAATGGAAGAATATAATCAATGTTTAAATTGCAAAGGAATAGAGATTACGACGTTAGTAGAAACTGAGCGTTATATCCTCTTATTTATTTATCAAGAAAAAGATTTAGCAAAAACTTTGAAGGAAGATAGAATCGCATTATTCTTACAAAGACTAGGCTATGATATTGAAGATTCTCTAAAAGATAAAATTGAACATTTGAAGTTAAGAATGCGAATAAAAAAAGATTTTCCGCATGAAATTGGTTTGTTTTTAGGATTCCCTTATGATGATGTTGTTGGATTTTTAAAGTATAATGGGAAAAATTTCAAGATGAATGGATATTGGAAAGTTTATACCAATGTATATAATGCGGAACAAATTTTTCATAAATATACACGCTGTAGTGAGATTTTTTGCAGAAGATTACAAAAAGGTGAAAGTTTGTTGAATTTATTAAAAGTAGGATAGGAGAGATAAGATGAAAAAGGTTGCAGTAATTTATTGGAGTGGATCTGGAAATACAGAAAAAATGGCGAAAGCGATGAGTAAAGGAGTTGAAAATAGCGGCAATGTTGGCACTCTTTTTCATGTCAGTGAATTTAATATAGCTGATATGGAAAGTTTTGATCGATTTGCTTTTGGATGTCCGTCTATGGGATGTGAAGTTTTGGAAGAAAGTGAATTTGAACCTCTTTTTACAAGTATTGAAGAACTGTTAAAGGGGAAAAAAGTCGCGTTATTTGGGTCTTATGGCTGGGGTGATGGAGAATGGATGAGGAACTGGCAGGATCGTGTAATATCGTTCGGTGCGGATTTATTTGAAGAAGGTCTTATCATTAATGAAGTGCCCGATTCGGAAGATGAGAAAAAATGTGAGCGATTTGGATTTAACTTTGCAATTTGTTAACCTGTTCCCCTTTATAAAATAAATTTTTGATTTCATTTACCGATAGTTTTGATATTTTTGTCAAATTGTCGGTATTTTTGTTTTATGTATACATACTTGCGATAAGATTGAAATAGTATTATAATTTCAAACATGAATGTTCACATGTAAAGCATAGAGAAAAACTTGGTTTATTCTGCTTTGCATAGGTTTTTAGATAGATTTTTTGTAGGAGAGTATTTTCATGAGCGATTTAATTGCAGATATAATGAAGTTAAAAAAAGAACGAAATGCGGTAATTTTAGCGCATTTGTATCAACCCGGAGAAATTCAAGAAATTGCTGATTTTGTTGGTGACTCTTTGGATTTATCACGTAAAGCGGCAAATACAAATGCGGACGTAATCGTGTTTTGTGGTGTGCATTTCATGGCAGAGACTGCAAATATTTTATCACCGGATAAAATTGTATTATTACCAGCAGCAGATGCTGGTTGTCGTATGGCAGAAATGATTTCAGGCGCTGCATTGGCGAAAAAGAAAGCTGAAATGCCGAATGCTGTAGTTGTAGCTTATGTAAATACGACTGCGGAAGTAAAATCATTAAGTGATATTTGTTGTACATCAGCAAATGCAATTAAAATAGTAAATTCTATTCCAAAAGATAAGGACATTTTGTTTGTCCCGGATAAAAATCTTGGTGCATACGTAAGTGAAAAAACAAATAGAAAAATGGAGTTTTGGCCTGGTTTTTGTCCTGTTCACCATGGATTATTTGTGGAAGAAGTGGAAGATATGCGCGAGGAGCATCCAAATGCAAAAGTCCTTGCCCATCCTGAATGTCCTGCGGATGTTCTTGCGAAAGCTGATTATATTGGAAGCACAACGGAAATTATCAATTATGCAAAAGCAAGTGCTCATGATGAATTTATCATTGCTACGGAATGTGGTGTTTTTCATCAGCTAGAAAAGGACAATCCAAAGAAGAAGTTTTACTTAGCAAGTGATTCTATGGTTTGTCCAAATATGAAAAAAATCAGTTTGGAAAAGATAAAGAAATCATTAGAAACATTAGAGCCGCGGGTAATTGTTCCGGCTGAAATGAGAGAAAAAGCTGTCGGAAGTTTGACTAAGATGCTAGAGGTTTGTCGTTAGGAGTGTGACGTCATGGAGCGTCGATATGCGTTAAATTTTAATACGAAAGAGCTTAGACAGATGCGAACGGATTGCCTTGTAATTGGCAGCGGGGTGGCTGGATTAATGGCTGCTTGGAATGCTGCTCACGCAGGGCTTTCTGTCGTTATCGCTGTAAAGGATACGCTGCTTGACAGCAATACAAACAAAGCGCAAGGTGGGATTGCTGTAGCTTTAGGTGCAGATGATTCATTGGATTTACACCTTGCAGATACTTTGGTTGCAGGTGCAGGTCTGTGTGATGAAGAAACAGTTAAAATTGTAGTGAAAGAGGGACGCAAGGAAGTCAAGGAATTGATGAATTTAGGCGCCGTTTTTGACTACGATGAAAATGGGATATGTTTGGGGCGTGAGGGTTGTCACTGTCGAAATCGTGTAATTCATGCCAAAGGGGATGCAACGGGAGCTGAAGTAGTTCGTGCATTACTCGCAGCGGTAAAAGCGCTACCAAATATAAAATTGTTGGAACATCATTTTGTTGTAGATTTATTAGTGGAAGACAATATTTGCGAAGGTGCACTTATTTTACATAAACATAAAGATTTAGAAGTTATTCGGGCAAACTCTGTGATTTTAGCGAGCGGGGGGTTAGGACAACTGTATTGCCATACAACGAATCCCGATGGTGCGACAGGTAGTGGTGTTGCGATAGCATATCGTGCTGGTGCAGAGGTAATGGATATGGAATTTGTTCAATTCCATCCAACTTCACTTGCTGCTCCGAATATACCAAATTTTTTAATTTCCGAAGCGGTACGTGGTGCTGGTGGTGTGCTTAGAAATGCGAAGGGCGAACGCTTTATGCCACGTTATCATGAATTAGCTGATTTGGCACCACGTGATGTTGTTGCAAGGGCTATTTTTAATGAGATGCAAGCAGATGAATCAGATTACGTGTACCTTGATGTCAGTGGTATTGAAAATATTGATCGGCATTTTCCAACGATTACAGCAACATGCCTTGATTATGGTATAAATGTTATGAAAGATTTTATACCCGTTGCTCCAGCGGCACATTATATGATGGGTGGAGTGAAAGTTGATCGTTGGGGAGAAAGTTCAATTGAGCGATTATACTGTTCTGGTGAAGTTTCCTGTACAGGGCTTCATGGGGCAAATCGTTTGGCAAGCAATTCATTATTAGAAGGCTTGGCATATGGGAAAAGAATTATTGATCGGATACTTGCTAAAGGAAATGTTGAGATAAAGCATAGCGAGTGGGAATATAATGAGCTGAGAAAAGCGGCTGAATTAACGGATATTCAAGCGAAGCTGCAAGAGTTAAAACAAGTGATGACGAATTACATCGGATTAATTCGCTGTCAGGATGGGTTAATGCAAGCGGAAGCATTCTTCAATGCAAAACGCGAATTCTGGTTTAATCGTGAGACTGCGGATATAGAGCAAATTGAATACTTAAATATGTTAATGACGAGTGCTTTGATTTGCTCTGCCGCGAATATGCGTACGGAGAGTCGTGGCGGACATTATCGTAGTGATTATCCAGAACGTTTAGGGTTATGGCGCAAGCATATTATTCAGCGCAAATAGGAGGAAAGAAGATGGAGTTTTCTCAAATACAAGTAAAGCATCAAATTGAAGAGTGGCTCTTAGAGGATATTGGTGGTGGAGATATTACAACCAATAATATCGTACCCAAAGGAGCAAAAACGAAAGCAATTATTCATGCAAAGCAAGAGGGGATTTTAGCCGGAGTCGATATAGCAAAACTTGTTTTTCAATCGTTATCAGATTCGATTTCTTTTCATGCTTGCGTTGAAGATGGAACAAAATTAACAAAAGGGACAATTATTGCCGAGATTGAAGGAGACGCGCGGGCGATTCTAACAGGCGAACGATTAGCGCTAAATCTTTTACAACGTATGAGCGGTGTAGCAACGAAAACAGCGCAGTTTGCTGTTTTGATCGCAGGTACAAAAGCGCGAATTGTTGATACTCGCAAAACTACGCCAGGACTTCGGATGTTGGAAAAGTATGCAGTTACCGTCGGTGGTGGAGCAAATCATCGATTAGGGTTGTATGATGCGGTGATGATTAAAGATAATCATATTAAAGTTGCGGGCGGAATTAAAGAAGCCATTGAACGCGTGCGGGCAAAAATTGGACATACGGTAAAAGTTGAAGTTGAAGTTGAAAGTATGCAGCAGTTGGAAGCGGCATTAAAAGCAAAGGCTGATATTATTATGTTGGATAATATGAGCTTAATGCAGATGAAAGAGGCTGTGGAAAGAATCGATGGGGCGGCAATTGTTGAAGCGTCGGGCGGTATTACAGAATCTACAATTGCTGATATAGCTAAAACAGGAGTAGATATTATCTCTTCTGGGGCGCTTACTCATTCGGTGAAAGCACTAGATATCAGCTTGGATATTGGTGCGATAAAGTAAAATTTGATTAAGATGATTTTCATCAGTAACTTAGTCATTGATGAAATAAAATAAGAGGTGATTACAAAATTGTTTACGATTTTGTAATCACCTCTTATTTTATGTATATGCATAAATTATTTTTGTGGGGAAAGTGTTAATAAATATTCTTTTAATCCTAGCATTATACAAATAACGATAAGTTCATCTTGCGATAGACCGAGATCGGCGGCTTCATATTTTGTGATTAAATCAAGCTCATCTGTTAAAGATAAAGTAATTTCTTTTTGCATTATATTCCCCTTTCTAAGGCTAGAATAAAATTATATTTTTTTCATATATTATTTATAATATAAAGTTTATATAAGCTGGCATTATCTTATATTAAGTTTAATCATATCTTATTCAAGAATTTATGTCAACAAAATGTAGCTTGTTCGGAAATAAGCTACTTTAAGTTGCTAATAGAACTTGTCATGGGGTTTAATTGTTATAATTAATCACTAAGAGGTGATTTTATTGCATCGACTAAGAGAATTACGTGAGGCGAGGAATTTGAGCCAGGCTGATATTGCAAAAGCTTTAAATATTAGCCGACAGTCATATAATTTTTATGAGAATGATAAAAGAGATCCAGATACACAAACATTAAAAGCTTTAGCAGATTTTTTTAATGTAACAATAGATTATTTACTAGGACGCGATGAGTTTGAGCGCGTAAAAAATAAGAAAAATCCTTTAGATAGAAAGGAAAAGCTTTTGTATAAAATTATTTCTGCGGATCCGGATACGATTGCTGAAGTGGAACAGTATTTAGATTATCTTGAAACAAAAAAGAAGATCAAGTAGCGAAATTAAAGAAATAGGAATATAAACTAAAAGGGTTTAGACAATAAAGTCTAAACCCTTTTAGTTTTGATACATTTAAATATGGTACAAATGGAGATTATCTTGTATATTATAAAAACAAGTAGGAGTTTGTTCGAAAATGTTGAATTAATATATTATTAAATCTTAGTTTTTTAAGGTGATAGGAGATGAAAATATGGCTGATGAAAGAGACTGGGAATTATTTAAAGAAAAATTCAAGGCAAAATCCCAAATAGATTTAAACCAATATAAAGCAAATCAAATGCAGCGTAGAATTACAAATCTTATGACACGAAATAATGCGAAAACTTATATGGAATTTTTTAAACTGATTGAAAATGATTCCAAACGATTTAGTGATTTTGTAGAATACTTAACAATTAACGTGAGCGAGTTTTTCCGTACACCGGAAAAATTCTCGGAATTAGAGGCAAAAGTAATTCCGGAATTGTTAAAGAAAAACTCAAAACTAAACATATGGAGTGCCGGGTGCTCCATTGGAGCGGAACCTTATTCTTTAGCAATGATACTAAATGATTTAACCCCTCATACGCGTCATCGTATTTTGGCTACTGATTTAGATATTGAAATTTTGGAAAAAGCAAAAAAAGGTGTTTATACGACAAATGAAGTGAAAAATATTTCTCAGTCGAGAGAAAAAGGGCACTTTAAGCTGGAAAATGATAAATATATTGTTTCAGAAGATATTAAATCGCGTATTGAATTTAAAAGACATAATTTACTATTAGATAAATTTGAAACAGGTTTTGATTTGATTTTATGTCGCAATGTTGTTATTTATTTTACAGAAGAGGCAAAAGATAAATTGTATCGACGCTTCTTTGAGGCGCTTAAACCAGGCGGCGTATTATTCGTTGGTGGTACAGAAGCGATTCTAAATTTCCGCGATATGGGTTACGTTAGTTATCTACCGTTTTTCTATCGCAAACCCTTTTAGACGATTCCCCAACTGGAAAACAATTTAAAAATTGTTGTGAGATAATTGAGAAGAAAATTTGCCAATGTTTTTTCTTCTACGTTGTTGGCTGCAACTAAATCAATCGTGCGAAGTGTTTTATCATTCATGATAAAATGTACTTCGCCGATTTTTTGTCCCTGATAAACAGGGGCATTTATTTTTTTCGGCACGTTGGTTTTTGCAATGAGGTTGTCACTTTTACCTTTAGGAATTACGACAAAAGGTTCTTCGCTAGTTTGCAACTTTACCGTTGTATCAATTCCATATTCTACGGCTATGCGATTTATTTCATTCGATAATTCTTCTTCGATTGGATATTCATATAAATCAAAAGTCTCAAAGCCCCAATTTAAAAGTTCCTGTGAATCTTCCCAACGGTTTTTGTCATTTAATGTTACTGCAATTAATCGCTGGTCGTCTTTTGTTGCACTGGAAACCAAACAAGGTCCGGCTTCATTTGTTGTACCGGTTTTAACCCCATCCGCTTCATCTAGCATCCATAATAACTTGTTGGTGTTTTTAAGATTTTGCTCATGCTCATTACCAGCACTGTCCTCCCAATCAATACTTGTGTTGCGCGTACTTACGACTTCCGCAAAAGTTGGGTTATTCATCGCATAACGAGCTATCCAAGCTAAATCATAGGCCGTGGAGTAATGATCTTTCGTTGGCAGACCATGCGGATTTTGAAATTTCGTATGAATAGCACCTATTTCCCGTGCTTTTTTATTCATTTCGACGACGAATTTATCTACGGAACCGGAAAGAAATTCGGCAATGGCAACAGCAGCATCATTCCCCGAGCGCATCATGAGACCTGTCACTAATTCCCGCAAACTGATTAACTCTCCCTCTTGTAAATGCATAGTTGAGCCTTGTACGGATGCGGCATTTTTACTAATTGTCGTTTTTTCGTCTAACCTATCGCTTTCAATTGCGAGGATAGCAGTCATAATTTTTGTTGTGCTGGCGGGAGCAAGCTGCTTGTTTGAATTTTTTTCATATAATACCTGCCCTGTTTTCGCGTCAATTAATATAGCGCCGGCTGCGTTAATTTCAAGTTGGACAGGCTTGGCGATTACTTCAGTTGGAATAGGAAGTAATAAAGTTAAGATCAAGAATAATTTTATCCAAAAGTGCATAATCGGTAGTCCTCCTCTAAAATCTTTTCAACAGATTATATGGATGGTAAGTCAATTTCATACGAAAGAATATCATAACTCTCATTTCTATTGCGTAGTATTTAAAATACTGGATAGATTAGGGGGGGAACGTGTGAAACGAAAGTGGCAGTATTTTTTTTCAATAACAGCTTTTATTATTTTGGTCGGAGCGAAAATAGGGCAAAGTATCGCTGTAGAAGAAGTACATATTGTAAGGCATATTGATACGAATGATAAAGTTGTAGCACTCACATTTGATGATGGACCCAATGTTAAAACAACTCCAAAAGTTTTGGAAGTTTTAAAAGAAAAAAATGTAAAAGCTACGTTTTTTATTTTGGGTGAAAATGCAGTAGAGCATCCTGAGATTGTAAAACAAGCAGCGAGTGAAGGCCATGAAATTGCCAGCCATTCTTATACGCATCGCCATTTATCTAAAATGAGCCCTAAAGATTGCGCTGATGAGCTTGCAAAAGCAGAATCTATTATTAGTCAATGTGCTTCAAAACCTAGATATTTTAGACCACCGGGAGGATTATTCAATGATAATGTCCTTGAGGAAGCAAAACGGCATGGGTATACCACGATTCTTTGGTCGGTAGATCCTCATGACTGGCAATCGCCAAGTGTGTCGGAAATGATTAAACGCGTGGAGGATAATGTTAAACCAGGCGGGATTGTCTTGATGCATGATGGGCAGCCTAACTTGCCAACACCCAAAGCGTTAGGAACAATTATTGACGATTTAAGGGCGCAAGGATATTCCTTTGTGACCATAGATGAATTGCTCAGACATGAAGAAGTGAAAACAACGGGATTTTTTAATGGGTAAAAGGGTCTAATTGATGCCAGTATTCACCGATTAAAAAATCGTAATGTTCCATCACTTCTTTACGTTCTTGACGTAGTGCTTCAATAGAAGCAAGAATTTCAGGATTTAAATCATAAATTTTATGTTTAGAAACTGTAATTGGGTGATTGAAATCCTTTAATTTTAAGGCAATTTTATTATTTACTTTTCCTTCTTTTAAAATTCTTCCTTTTTCGAGCAAATCAGAGCCATCATAACGATGGACTAAACAATTTGGAATAAATTCGTCCGTTATATTTTTATTTTCCCCGGAAAAAATAAATTTTGATTGACAATAAGGACAAATTTTTTCTTCTGTGTTTATGTAATTTGAGCAATGATTACAAATAAATTCGGACAAAATAAACACCTCCACAACTATTATGTTCTAAAATGTGTTAAAATATAATTAATAGTTGGTTGGCAAAGATTACTTTTATAAATTTTTATTTAACTATCTTACGACTTTATTTACTGCTTATTATTTTATCCATTGGGATAAGGAAAAAGCCAGGGTAGCTTATGGATTAGAATTTTTTGCAGTAATAAATAGGTTTTTGCTGAAATAGCTTCAGTTATGCCATTGATGGAGGAGTATTCATGTATTGCAATATAGGAATAGAAACGATGTCACGTGCTGCAATGCGTCAGTTGCAAAAGGAGAGATTGCAAAAGATAGTGAAGTGGGCACATGAAAAAAGTTCTTTCTATCGTGCTCAATGGAAAAATATAAATGTGGAAGATATTCAATCTTTAGATGATATAAAAAAACTTCCCTTTACAACAAAGGACGATTTAATTGCCAATGCACCATTTGGAATGCTTGCTATGCCAATGAGTGAAATTGTTCGGTTGCATATGATCGGTGAAGGTAAAAAAACAATTGCTAGGGCATATACTGCTGGAGATCTTGAGAGAGCCACGGAGATGACTACACGGGCATTGGTTGCTGGTGGTGTAGATATATCTTCGATAATTCAGATTTGTAGCGGACATTTAACAGCTGATGTGTTAGGATTACAGCATGCTGCTGAGGTATTGGGTGCAACGGTGGTATCAGTCCCTACAGGAAAATTAGAAGAACAATTGGATGTTATTAATAAATTACATGTGTCGACATTAATTAGTGATCCACAACACATTTTACAATTGGTGGTCGCTGCGCAAGCGCTTGACTATGATTTGCAGTCGATGTCGGTTAAAACAATTTTTTTAAGTCATAATGGGATCAAGAGTAATATGGCAGCTCATATCGCCAGTCGCATCGGCGGAAGAGTATTTAACTTATATTCAATACCGGAGCTTTTTACTCCTGGAATCGCTTGTGCGTGTAACGCTAAGAAGGGATATCATATTCAGGAAGATTATTTTTATCCAGAAGTTGTGAGTTTAGCTGATGGGCAAGTGATTCGAGATGGAAGAATGGGAGAACTTGTATTAACCTCCCTTATTTCAGAAGCGATGCCAATCATTCGGTATCGTACAGGTGTTTTAGTTACTTTAGACCATGAGAAATGCTCTTGCGGAAGAACATTAGCAAGAATACATGTTCCATAAATTTTCCAAATAAAAGCTCGTTTTTTTTCTTCTTGATTGGTTATATTATCAATCGAGGAGGTGTTATTATGTTTGGTAATAAATATCGTCGTACGCTTCGCCAATTAAGTCACGCAAACGATATGACTGATGTGATGAAGGTTGCAGCAGCAGGATTTATTGCTTATCAGGCTGCAAAATATGTAATACGAGAAGTTATGGACTAGTCTCCTCAAGACAAAGGGTGTTGCGATTGCAACACCCTTCCTTTATATTACTGTTTTTCATTTGAGCTTACATTTACAATAAGTTAGAGCTGTATGATGAAGTTTAGATGTAGGAGGATAAAAATGACGAAGCAGGTATATGGATATATTAGAGTATCAAGTAGAGATCAAAATGTGCAGCGACAAATGCTTTCCTTTTTGGATTTGGGAATTGAAATACAAAATATTTTTATTGACAAACAAAGTGGAAAAGATTTTGAGAGAAAGCAGTATAAAAGACTTTTACGTAAACTGCGAAAGGGAGATTTATTTATTGTTAAAAGTATAGATAGACTGGGGCGAAATTATGAAGAAATTTTGATTCAATGGAGATATATTACAAAAAATAAAAAGGTGGATATACGAGTAATTGATATGCCATTGCTGGATACGACAATTTCAAAAGACTTATTAGGAACGTTTATTTCGGATTTGGTTTTACAATTACTATCCTTTGTCGCTGAGAATGAGCGAGAAATGATTCGGGCGCGGCAAGCGGAAGGGATTTTAGCAGCGAAAAAGCGGGGAGTTCGATTTGGCAGGCCAGAAAAAGAAATTCCAAGTAATTTCCCGACGATTTGTCAATCTTGGAAAAATGCGCTGATAACGCTTCCAGAAGCACTTGATTTATTAGACATGTCACGTAGTACTTTTTATCGTAAAGCAAAAAAATATGCAAATTGTGCTCAATAATTAGTTCAAAAAGTATACTTTTTGATTTGTCACTTATATACATATTATACTAACATATCTGATGCATTGTAACAATAAATTCACTTTATTTCAGCAAATTCCAAAAAGTATACTTTTTGGAATTTAATGAAATGGGGGATTTAGATTGCAAAACAGCTTATTAGATTTATTTACTCAATATACGGATTCTGTTTATCTATCGGATCTGCGTAAGCAGGCGCAACATAAGTTAAGTAAAAATATTATTAATAAAATATATCTTTACGAGCATTCTTTATATGAGTGGAATGAAGCTGTTAATTATATAACAGGATGCTGGAACATCTTTGAATCTAGAGAAGAAGCCAAAACATATCTTCTAAACTTCTGTGAAAATAACAGGGAATAATGTAGTATAATAAAAAGAGCTTATTTATTAGATGATAACTGATAAATAAGCTCTTTTGTCATTTTATTCGAAGCCCGCTTCGATCATTTGATAGAATTAGCGCTTCATACAAAATCAAAGATTTTGTTAGGTTCCTTACAGATTCCAACTCTCAATAAGAGACCATAGGCGAGCGGATAAATTTGGATACAGCGGGTCCAGGTGGAGATAAACTTCTCTTTGAATCAATTTTTAATTTATAAAAAAGATTATATTGGGCGAGATGATTAAAAATAAACAAATTATATTGAAGGGGTTGGCTACATGCGATTTATACATACATCGGATTGGCATCTTGGCAGGCTGTTTCATGGGCAGCATTTAACCAATGATCAAGCTTATGTTTTAACGCAATTTTGCGACTTGGTTGAAGAGAGTAAAGCGCAGGCAGTCGTTATTGCCGGGGATATTTATGATCGAGCAGTACCGCCAACGGATGCGGTAGAACTCTTGGATGATACATTAGCGAAACTGGTGCTAAAAGCAAAGGTTCCAGTGATTTTAATTGCTGGGAATCACGACAGTCCTGAACGGATTAATTTTGGCAGTCAATTGTTAGCGAAACAGGGGTTATATGTGATTGGCAATTTAACAAAGGAAATTCTGCCGATTTGTCTTGAAGATCGTTATGGGGAAGTTGAGTTTATGCCATTTCCTTATGCCGAACCGGCATTAGTAAGAGCGGTGTTTGGTGAAGAAAATTTAAGTGATGCGAATGCAGCGATGGAATTTTTGATTGCGCGCAGTCAACGATTTTTATCGGCGCAAAGTCGTAAGGTAGCGATTGCGCATGCCTTTATTGCCGGTGGAATGGTAAGTGAATCGGAACGGACCTTATCGGTTGGAGGAAGCTCTTATGTTGAAAACAGATTATTTCAGCCATTTCATTATACTGCGTTGGGTCATTTACATAATGCACAGTTGGCAGGTGGAGAAAATATTCGCTATAGCGGGTCATTATTAAAATACTCTTTTGATGAAGCAACACAGAAAAAGGGAATTCAGATTGTCGATATGGACAAAGATGGACAAGTTTCGGTGGAAACGATTCAGCTTACACCGAAACACGATGTCAAAATTATTGAGGGGGATTTTTATACGATATTGCAGAATCGCAATCTACATCCTTCCAGTAATGACTATATTAGTGTCAAGCTTAGCAACCGTGAGCCTATTTTAGATGTATTTGGTCAATTGAGTGAGATTTATCCAAATCTGATGCAAGTTGAGCGACCAACGCTCATGATGGATGGTGCATTCAGCGAGAAAAAGATTGACCATCGCAAAATGAGCGAAAATGATTTATTCGCTTTATTTTATGAGCAAGTAACAGGTGAATCAATCACGAAGGAAGAAAGCAAGGTATTTGCTGATAATTTAGAAGAACTCATGCTGGTTGAGCGGGAGGTGAAGCTATGAAGCCTTTGCAATTGGCAATGAGTGCATTTGGTCCTTATGCAAGTGAGCAGAGCTTAGATTTTGCTGATTTAAAAGGGCGGAAGTTCTTTTTAATTCACGGGGCAACTGGCGCTGGCAAGACGACGATTCTCGACGCAATTTGTTATGCACTATACGGGAGTGCGACGAGTGACTTAAGGGAAGCAAAGGCGCTGCGAAGCGACCATGCCGATCCTTTGGTATTGACGGAAGTTAGCTTTACTTTTGCGATTGGCAATGAAGTTTATCGAGTTCGGCGCAGTCCACGGCAGGAACGGCCGAAAAAGAAAGGCGATGGCATAACTGAGCAACAGCCGGAAGCAGAGCTTTACAAAATTGATGGTGAAAAAGAGACTTTGCTTGAAGCTAAATATGAAAATGTGACGCGGAAAATTACAGATTTACTTGGCTTCCAATGCAGCCAATTTCGTCAGGTTGTACTACTACCACAAGGTGAATTTCGCAAATTGTTGGTAGCAAAATCAGAGGAACGCCAGCAAATTATGAAAACGCTGTTTAAGACGGAACTTTATCAACGAATTGAAGAGCATTTGAAGAAGAAGGCGAAAGAAAAGGCTGATGCAATAAAAGCGATATATGAGAAAAAAGAATGGTTGCTTGCCGAAGCAAGTACAGATTCTTTAGCTAGTTTAGAGGAAACAATCGCACAGTTAAAAATAGAAACAGAAACTGCAAATAAAAAATTACAAACAGTTCAAATTGAATACCAACAAGCGCAAGAGCAGTTAAACGAAGCAAATTTAGTTGAGCAAAAGTTTAAAGAATACGAAAGTGCAGAGGAAGCATTTGGACAGGTAAATTTACTTTTAGGCGAGATGGAGGCAAAGCGCAGTGAACTAGCGATGCTGGAACGGGCAGAAAAATTAGCAGAAGCAGAGAAAATCGTGCGGAAACTTCAACAAGATAGCAAGCAGTATCAAGAAGCTGAGGTAAAACAGAAACAAGCGGTGGAAATGACGCAGCAAAAAGTGAAAGATGCTCAGACAGCATTTCAAGTGGAACGGGAAAAAGAAGCAGAGCGCCAATCGTTAGACAATCAAATACTTAAACTTCAAGAGTATGTAAAGCAGACGAGTGCACTGACAGAAACGAAAAAAGCTTGGCAGGACAAAGAAGCTGTAGCGAAAAAAGCACTTATAGAAAAAAATACAGTTGAGGAAAAGCTGGCAAATTTAGAAGCAGATTTACAAAAAATGCTCGAACTAGAACAGAGCTATCTTGTCGAAACGGCTAAAGTCGATAGTTATAAAATGCAGGTGGATGCGTTAAGTAAGGCGGTAGATAAGCACCAGCAATTAAGCAAAGTGCAAAAAGAAATCAGCCGAGCTAAGAATTTGGTTCAACAATTGCAGCTTACGCTAGATAAAGTGATCGAAGAGCGTCAGGCGATGCAAACGGAGTTTGGTAAGATGCAACATTTATTCAATATCGGGCAGGCAGGCTTATTAGCGAAAGAATTAAAAGCAGGCGAGCCTTGTCCTGTTTGTGGAGCGAAAGAGCATCTTAAGCTTGCAGCTTTATTAGAAGATTTGCCAACCCAGCAGACCATAGACGCTTTGCAGGAAAAACTTGTGCAGTTAGAAGAAAAACAAGCAAAATCGCAAGCAGATCTTCAACAAGCAATGATTCGCAAGGAAACGTTAGTTGCGCAAAGCGAGCATTTTACAAAAGAATTGGCAGAATTCGCATCATTTTCGCTTGAGGACCTTAGGCGCAAAGCGGATATTGCAAAACAGCAATATGAAACTACGCATATGATTATGCAGAAGTTAGCGCCACTTAAAGAGAAAATTGCTAGATATAAGGAAGCACAAGAACGCGGGGCAAAGAGACAAAAGGAGATGCAGGAAGCTTTTCAGCGCGCAGATGGTGAAGCACAAGCGCTGCAGGCAGTATTTCAGGAACGTGAGCAGTCTGTACCGGAAGAATATCGCGAGCTTGAAGTATTACAAACTTTACTTAGGGAAGGAAGAGCAAAACAGCTTGCACTCAAAGAAAACTTTGAACGTGCCCAGCAAAGCTTACAGGCAGCAAAAGAAGCAGCGGCAAGCGCTATTGCGACTTTGCAAAGTATACAAATGAATTTAAAGCAAACACAGACGGAATTTGAAGCGGAAAAAACAGCGTTTTATGCGCGGATGGAAGCAGAAGGGTTTGCAGAGTTTGCGGCTTATGTACAAACGAGACACCGGTTGGGGGATATCCCTGCTTTGCGTGATGGATTGCTAAGGTTTGATCGCAATTTTGCCGCCAGCAAAGAGCGTATAGTAAGAGCAAAAGGTGCAATTCAAGGATTCATTCAGCCGAATTTAGAAGAAATCAAAAGCAAATATAATGTTTTGCAAGAAATGCAAGCGCAAGCGATTGCCAACTTGGCAAAACTAAATTTAGCGTTAGAAAAACAGCGAAAAAACGCGAAGCAGATTCATGCACTGGAAGCAGAGTTGATGAAAATGCAGACGGAAAATGGCGTCTTGGCAAAACTATATCAAGTGACAAGGGGCGATAACAAATTTTCGATGAATTTACAGCGCTTTGTTTTGGGTTCGTTATTAGAGCAGGTAACGGAAGCGGCAAATGTAATGCTGAAAACAATGAGTAAATCAAGGTATTTGTTACAGCGTACGACAGATGTTGCACGAAAAGGATCAGCCAGTGGGCTAGACCTCGAAGTGTTTGATAATAATACAGGGGTTGCGCGGTCAGTAGCGACATTGTCAGGTGGTGAGACCTTTTTGGCATCGCTGGCACTGGCTCTTGGGCTTGCGGATGTTGTACAACAATATGCAGGTGGGATTCGTCTTGATACGATTTTTGTCGATGAAGGCTTTGGTACGCTAGATCCTGAGTCACTGGATATGGCACTGAATACTTTAATTGAACTGCAAAATGGCGGCAGACTCGTTGGTATTATTTCCCACGTGCCGGAATTAAAAGAGCGTATCGACGCGAGGTTACAGGTAAGTATCGGCAAGCACGGCAGTAGTGCAAAATTTTATGTAGGATAGGTGATTGCGTTGCAGTTAGAATTGATTTATGGTCGCGCCGGCACGGGAAAATCGCAGTTGTGCTTAGATGAAATTCAGCGAGAACTGCGTAATTCTCCAGATGGCGTACCGCTTTTATTATTGGTGCCTGAACATGCGACGTTTAAGCTGGAAAAAGAATTGGCGAGTACAAAAGATTTGGGCGGCTTTACTCGTGCTTATGTTATGGGGTTTCGCCGTTTTGCGCATCGTGTGCTTTTAGAATTAGGCGGTGCGTTAAAGCCTCGAATTAGCGACTTGGGAAAGCGACTCCTTGTACATAGGATTTTGTCAGCGCGAGAAAGTGAATTTAGCGCTTTTGCACGTGCGGCGAAACAAAGAAATTTTACGGAAACGATTGTGAATTTAATCGAAGAATTTAAGAGCTATCGAATTGAATCAGCAGCGATTTATTCGGCAAGCCAGCAGGTAAATGATGTGATGCTCAAGCAAAAGCTAACGGATTTATCGCTGATTTATACGGATTTTGCTGATTATATGGATGGAAAATATACAGATGCGGAAGATTGCTTAAATTTGTTGGCAGAAAAATTGTCGCTATCTTCGTTAGTGTGTGGCGCAAAAGTCTGGATTGATGGGTTCACTTGGTTTAATCCGCAAGAACTTGCGATTCTTAGGCAATTATTGCTTACTGCAGCTGAAGTGAAAATTACGCTTTGCATAGAGGAGATTGATTCACCAGTGCATCAACAAGAGGTGGCACTATTTCACCGCCAATGGCAGACTCGTCAAGACGTCATGCAAATCGCGCGTGAATTGGATGTTCACGTAAAAGAGCGAGAAATGAGTGAACGATATCGTTTTGCTGCTGCTGAAGAATTAGAAAGCCTCGAAGAAAAACTTGTCACTGCTAAGAAAATTCAGATAAAGAGTGCAGGAAAAATAAATATTGTGGAAGCGGCAAACCGTCGTAAAGAAGTAGAAGGAATGGCAATCGACATGATTCAAAAATGTCGTGAGCTAAATTACCGTTGGCGTGATATGGCGGTTTTGCTGCGTGATACAGAAAATTATAGTGACCTGATTGCTAATGTCTTTTCTGATCTAGAGATACCGTTTTTTCGTGATGGTAAAAGAAAGGCTGTGCATCATCCGTTAGCAGAATTTCTGCGTTCTATTTTAGATGCATTGCAGGGATGGCGCTATGAACCGTTATTTCGTGTATTAAAAACAGGATTTTTCCCCGTAAAACGCGACCAAATTGACAAAGTTGAAAATTACGTGTTGATGTATGGCGTTCGAGGGGAAAAATGGCAGGAAGAATGGCAGTTCGGCAAAGGTGCAAACTTTGCCGAAGAAGCTTTGGCAGAAATAAATTTGATTCGGAAAACCCTGATTGTGCCGCTCAATGCATTGCAGGAAAAGTTGAAGAGCTGCCAGACGGTCAGTGAATATACAGATGCTTTATATGATACTTTAGAATCTATGGAAATCCCAGAGCAGTTAATCACTCTAGCTGATCAGGCACAAGCAGATGGGCAGTTAGCCGAGGCGCGCGAATATGAACAGTTATGGAATTTAATCATAAATTTATTTGATCAATTGGTCGAAACGTGCGGCGAAGAAAAGTTATCCCTGACGAAATATCAAGAGCTTTTAATCGATGGCTTAGAAGGGCTGGAGCTTAGCTTAATTCCAGCAAGTCTTGATTTTGTGACGATTACGACGATTGAGCAAAATTCTAGTGAAAATGCAAAAGCAATCTATATCGTAGGAATTAACGAAGGCGTATTACCAAAACGCGGGCGGATGGAAGGAATATTAAATGATGCGGAGCGCTTATTGTTACATGAGTCTGGCTTACCCATTGCGCCAGGAACGGGCAGTGATAATTTTGCTGAACGATTCCTCGTTTATTCTGCGTTGACAAGAGCCAGTGAAATGTTGTGGCTGAGTTACCCTCTTGCCGACAATGAGGGGAATGGGCTATTACCGTCTACCTTAATTGAACGTATCCGTAAATGGATAGATGGAATAAAAGTGATGCAGTTACCGCTCGATATTGTGCAAGAAGACGATATTTTGCCATTTATCGGCACGGGCAGGCAAGCGGTAAGTGCACTCACCGGCAGTTTGCGCAACTTTAAAAAGACGGGAAATTTACATCCTGTGTGGCAGGATGTTTATAATTGGGCAATTCATACAGAGTCATTAAAGCTGGTATTAAATACATCTTTGGCTGGCCTTTTTTATACGAGAGCAGATGATGCACTATCCGCAGAAGTTGCCCGTCAGCTCTATGCAAAACATAAGTACCTGCGTGGAAGCGTTACGCGCTTTGAAAAATTTACTGCTTGTCCATTTCGTTATTTCGCGGAATATGGGTTAAAGTTAAAAGAACGGACGTTATATCAATTGCAAAGTTTTGATATTGGAAAGTTTTTGCATGATGTCTTGCGTTGTTATGGCGAGGCTTTACTCAAAGAAGGAAAACGGTGGCGGGAAATTTCGCCGCAAGAACAACAACTGCGCTGTAGTCGTATTGTGGATACACTAAAAGAACAACCGGATTATATGGTGTTGCAAAGTTCCTCACAAAATAAGCATCTTTTAGCGCGCCTGAAAAAAACAGCAGAATTTTCGATTGCACGCCTTAGTCAATTTGATGCGGCAAGCGCATTTGAACCGATGGCATTTGAAAAATCTTTCGGCTTAGTGGATGGAGATTTACCACCACTGACTTATCTGCTGAAGGATGGTTACAGGTTGTCACTGACAGGACAGATTGATCGCATTGATTGTGTAGAAGTTGATGGAAACCTTTATTATTTAGTGATGGATTATAAAACAGGGAAAGCAGATGTAGCGCTTATTGACGTTTTCTATGGATTAAAATTGCAACTCTTAACGTATCTATTGGCAGTGCAAAAGTACGCTGATTCTATTTTTGCCCGCGAGGCATTGCCGGCGGCAATGCTGTATTGCTTTTTGACGATTCCTTTTATTACGGAATCGAAAAAACTAAATGAGGTAGAATTGAAAAAAGCTTTAGCGAAGCAAGGAAAAATGCCGGGCTGGGCGTTGGCAGATGCAGATATGCTAGGGCAGATTGACAGCACTTTTAACGATGCGTTTGGTTTTATTCGCTTTGCCGTAAAAAAGGATATGGAATTTACAAAATCGACGCAGCCAAATGTAAAAGACAGTGAAGAATTTCAGACGCTGATTGATTTTGTCGGCGATAAATTTACGCAAATTGGCAATCGTATTTTAGCCGGTGATGTGCGCATTGAGCCTTATCAATTAAAAGAGCGTACCGGTTGTATGTATTGTCCTTACGGTGCAGTTTGCCGGTTCGATAAAAGTTTATCCTGCTATCAATACGAGCAGTTAAACCTACTCGAGGATACGGAAATTATGGAAAAGATTAATGAGGAGGTAACAAAATGGGCTGGTCAAAAGAACAATTAGCGGCAATTTATACGTATGACAAAAATATTCTCGTTGCTGCAGCCGCCGGCTCAGGGAAAACCTCCGTGCTCGTTACGCGGATTATTGAACGGATTCTCGATGAAGCGCAGGATTTTTCAGTCGATAAGGTGCTCGTGGTAACCTTCACGAAAGCGGCGGCTGCAGAAATGCGGCAAAGAATCAGTATGGCGCTTGAAAAAGAACTAGCAAAAAATCCACAGTCACATCACTTGAAACGGCAACAGATGTTACTAAATAATGCATCGATTACGACGATTGATTCCTTTTGTCAGTCGATTGTGAAGCAGAATTTCCACCGTTTAAATCTTGATCCGAAATTTCGCATTGCCAATGAAGCCGAGCTGACATTGCTTCAATATGAAATGATTGAAGACCTATTTGAAGCAAAATATGCAAACCTAGAAAATGAACCAGTATTTCGGTTATTTATTGACCATTATGGGAAAAAGCATCAGGATGATGCACTTTATGCAATGCTTTTGGATATTTATCAGTTTTCGCGTAGTAATCCGAATCCAACTGCTTGGCTTGATCAGTTAAATGACGCGTTTGTATTTACCGAGGAAACGGCGATTTGGCAATCGCCTTGGGGACAAGCTTTACGCGAGAAGGTAAGTGCTGATTTAGCAAGGTGTAAAGAGCTCATTGAAGCCAGCATAAGACTCGCTGAAGAGGCAATGTTTACTGCCTATGACAAAACTTTAGCTGCTGATCAAGCGTATATTAATGAGTTTATTATAGCGTTTGAAACTTCCTGGCAAAAGATAGATGAATGTATTGCGAAAAACTCCTTTGGCAGATTGGCGAATGCACCGAAAGATGCAGATGAAGAGGTTAAGGATGCGCTAAAGAAAAACCGTGAAACTTATAAAGGGATCATTACACAATTGTGTGAAAAATTCTTTTATGCAGATTTTGCAGCAATTCGGCAGGAATTTCTGACGATTCAGCCGGTGGCAGCAGCCATTGTCGAGTTAGTCAAGGAATTTGGCTCACGATTTGCAAAAGCGAAACAAGAAAAAAGTATCGTTGATTTTTATGATTTAGAACATTTCTGTCTAGATTTATTACAGGAAACCGTAGATGGCGAACTTGTTCCGTCCGCTGTGGCAAACGCTTTGCAAGCGAAATATCAGGAAGTGATGATTGACGAGTATCAAGACACCAATGGGTTACAGGAAGCAATTTTGCAGCTGATAAAGCGCGGCAGGCAAGCAAACTTATTCATGGTAGGGGATGTGAAGCAGAGTATTTACCGCTTTCGTCTAGCAGAACCAGAGCTCTTTAATCAAAAATATCAAACATATCCAACGCGTGGTGATTCGTATACATTGATAAAATTATCGAATAATTATCGTAGCAGAGAAGCGATTATTGACGCGGTTAACTTTATCTTTGCGCAAGTGATGACACTTAAAGCGACAGAACTTGACTATCGGGGTGCAGAATTGATTGCCCAAGCAGACTATCCTGTATGCGAGGGGAAAAGTTTTGCTGAACCTGTAGAACTCAATTTAATTGATTGCGTGAAAAGTGATGTTGGTGAAGAAAATGAGGGTGCACAAGACGAGGATATGAGCACCTTTGCACTTGAAAGTGAGTGGATTGCCACTCGAATTGAACAATTAATGCAGGAAGATTATCAAGTCTATGACAAGGATAGTGGTGGATATCGTCGGCTGATGCTTCGCGATATTGTTATTTTACTACGAGCGGTGAAAGGTAAATCGGATGTTTTGCTGGAGACGCTCCGAAATCATAATATTCCTGCTTATGCAGAATTGTCGGCAGGGTATTTTGCGGCGATTGAAGTGCAAATTATGTTAGCTTTACTCGCTATTATCGACAATCCACATCAAGACATTGAGTTGGCAGCCGTTTTGTATTCACCAATGATTGCGCTGACAACCGAGGAGCTATCTTTCATTCGTTTAGCTGAGGAAAATGTTGATTTATGGGATGCATTGTGTACCTATCGTAAAAAGAATCATGACAAGCTTGCTGATAAATTAAAGGAGTTTGTCGAACGACTAGAAAAATGGCGAAATGCAGCTGCACATAAGAGCGTGCCTGAACTTATTTGGCAGCTGTTTAACGATACGGGGTATTACGATTATGTCGGGAGTATGGAAGGAGGCTTGCTTCGTCAGGCAAACCTTCGGATGCTGTATGATCGGGCAGGAGAATATGAAGCGACAAATTTTCGCGGGTTATTCCGATTTTTACGCTTTATTGAAAAAATGCGGGCAAAAAAAACGGATTTGTCGGTAGCGAGAACACTCAGTGAGAGTGAAAATGTCGTTCGCGTTATGAGCATTCACAAAAGTAAGGGGTTAGAATTCCCCGTTGTATTTCTTGCCGATCTTGGCAAACAATTTAATATGCGTGATAAAAATAAAACGATGCTTTTGCACAAAAAACTTGGCTTAGGCATTTCAATTACCAGCGGCGGGGATACGGCTCTAGCAAGGCTCCGTTATCCAGGGGTATTGCGCAATATTATTGCCCGGGAAATGGAAAATGAGAGCAAAGCGGAAGAGTTGCGCGTGCTTTATGTAGCAATGACAAGGGCACGGGAAAAGTTAATTCTTGTTGGTGCTGTCAAAGAATTGGCGAAAAAAGCGACAAAATGGTGTGAGGCAATAACAACAAAGACGCAGGAGCTGCCACAAGATACGATTTTATCTGCGAAAACTTTCTTAGATTGGCTTGCTCCGTCGTTGCTTCGTCATGAAAGCGGCGAAGTTTTGCGAAGATATAGTGGTTATGAAGGCTATGTAGCGAATCCGATGTGGGATGCAAAGGGCGAGTGGCGTATTCAAATCATCCAGGCAGGAGATTTACTTAGCTCCGAACCCGCCTTAACGGAAGTGAATGCAGAATTTTTACAGAAAATTAAAGAAAAAGCAGAGCTTCCTGCTTCTATTCAAAAAGAAGCAGTAGAAGCAATTTTGAACTGGCAATATCCATATCAAGACGCGATTGATAAGCCGGCAAAACTTTCCGTAACGGAAATGAAACGTCGCTTTGACAACATTGAGCAGGATGGATTTGGACAAAACATGCCAATGGGAGAAGCAAAGGAGATGAAAACCTTTACCAGACCGCGGTTTAAACAGGAATTGAAAGAATTGACTGGTGCGGAATATGGGACTTTGATGCACAATGTGATGCAACATTTGCCGTTGGATATTAAGTCGACCCAGAGTGCTGTGCGGTTAAACCTTGAAAAAATGGTCGAGAAAGAAATTATTCTTCCAGAGCAATTATCAATGATTAATCTATATGGATTAACTTCATTTTTAAAGAGTGATTTAGCAAAACGGATGAAAGAATCCCAAAAGGTACGGCGTGAATTACCCTTTAGTATGATGCTTGATGCAGGTGAAATTTATGATACAATGCAAGGCGGGAATGAAAAAATTTTCGTTCAAGGGGTAATTGACGTGCTTTTTGATGAAGGGGACAAATTGATTTTGCTTGATTATAAGACCGACAAAGCGGATGAAGAAGAGCGAATAAGAAACCGTCATGCGTTTCAATTGAATCTTTATGCAAAAGCGATAGAAAAGATTTTTAAGAAAAAAGTCAGCGAAAAATATCTTTACTTATTTTCTATGGGGAAGGTAATTCGTGTAGAATGAAAATGAGGTGTCTATGCAATCGCATAGACACCTCATTTAATAATCATTACCTATATCACGTTTTTTCAATACATATAAATCACGTAACATTTCGTTATAATCATCGAGTGATAGCATAACAATATTTTTTTCTTCTTTGCCCATAAGAATTAAACGTTCTTTTTCGTTATGGATTTTATCGGAGTATTTTTGAAAGTCTTTTGATAGCATTGCGGGTGTTACTGCCAACATATTTCATTCCTCCTTTTGTTACATCATGCCCTTAACAGGATTGCTTTCCAAGTCGTGGATGTTTTGCTGGTTTTAAACTTAATTTACGTATGAGATTCACTGCATCTTTTAGGCTGATATCCTTTCGATCAGTGGGAGTTTCAATCACACAAATTGGGTTTTCTACGCCTATTTCGCTAGCAGGCATATACACATATTCATTGTTTTCCATATCACCATAGATAATACCTGCTTTTAACTCAGCAGTCACCATTGTACTCATAAATTCACCTAATTCCTAAAACATATCTTTTCTCCATAGAACAAAAGCACATAATGAAGTCAAACCTAAGGCGATTAAAGAAACATATAAGAATCCGTGATCTTCGCCAAAAGGAACATCAACATTCATACCAAAAAAACTTGAAATCACTGTTGGTATCGCTAGCATAATTGTAATCGAGGCTAAAAATTTCATGACTAAGTTCAAGTTATTAGAGATAATAGAAGCGAATGTATCAGCCATTCTACTTAAAATCTTACTATACATTTCCACCATTTCTTTAGCCTGCTTATTTTCAATAATAACGTCTTCTAATAAATCTTCGTCTTCTTCATAAATTTTCAAAAAACGTTGTAAATTATGACTGGAGCGAAGCCTGAGAATCTTGTCCAATACAGCTCCATTGGAACGAATGGAAGCATTAAAGTAAGTTAAACCTTTTTGTAATTCAAGTAGTTGCAATAACTCTTGATTCTTCATTGATTTGCGTAACTGTTTTTCTATGTCTTCAGACAATTTGCTAATTTGGCGAAGATGTTTTAGATAAACTGTTGCTGATTTATAGAGTATTTGTAAAAGAAAACGTGTTTTCTTAAATGTACGGAATAAACGAGCTGTATTTTCATTAAATTCCGAAATGACAGGATTATTTTCTAGACATACAGTTATTGTATAATCTTCTGTAATAATTATACCTAATGGTAAAGTATCATAGATATCCTTACCGCGCATAATTGGTACGTTAGTAACAACCATCATACAATTATCTTCTAATTCAGTATGAGAGCGTTCTTCTTCATCCAATGCGGATTTTAAAAGGTCAGGCTCTACCTCAGTAAAATTGCTGACAACTTTCAATTCATATGGCGTCGGATTTACAAGATTGATCCATGCACCTTTTTCTAGTGTTTTAATACTTAATTCGTGCAATAGACCATTTTCCGAACTTTTATAAACTTTTAACATGTAAAAATGATCCCCTCTCCCAAGGGGACATGTCCGAATTTTTAATTAAATAAAAGAAGACTGATAAAAAAACGGACATATCCCTTTAATTTTTTCTATTTTAAGCCACAACCACGAACTAGGGTGGTCTACATCCATTTTTCTCACCAGCCTTATCATTTATTAATTATTACATTAAAATATTACTCCTTACCTTTGTATTAGTCAACCTATAGCACTTGAAAATCTTTAGGATGATAATTTCTTTGGGGTGAAAAATTTTATTCAATCGTAGTTAGAATGAAAATAAGGATAAAATTGTAAACTGAAAGAGTTTCTTTGTATGCGAAAATATATTTAATCATACTAATATTTTAAAACAGGAATAAAATATTATCCATGAAATCAAAATAAAATCCTAAAATTTAGCTAATGAAAATGATTGACAAAGTTTATGGATATTGTTATAATACTAAATGTCTTAATACGGAGAGGTGTCCGAGTGGTTTAAGGAGCTGGTCTTGAAAACCAGTGATACCGCAAGGTACCGTGGGTTCGAATCCCACCCTCTCCGCCATAAAATATAATACTGGAGTGGTACTCAAGAGGCTGAAGAGGACGGTTTGCTAAATCGTTAGACGCGCAAGCGTGCGTGGGTTCGAACCCCACCCACTCCGCCATTTTAAAGAAGGAATGACTACTGGCTGTAAAGTTGGTGGTCTTTTTGTTATATATTTTTTTGATAGCTTTGCTTTTGTGGCAGAACAGAAAAAAGCGGTTGCAGTGATTAATGAAGCCATCGAGATTCCATGCACAGCTTGTCAGTATTGCGTAGAAGACTGTCCGAAGCAGATTGATATTCCAAAATATTTTGCTTTATATAATGCGGAAAAACAATCCTTAAATACTGGATTGAAGCAGCATATGCAATGAGGAAAAATATAAAGGAATAAATAAAAAAATGAAGGCTAGGAAAATCATTGCTTTTCCTAGCCTTCATTTTTATAAATCACCAGTGAATTTTTGTAGAAAATACTCTTGACTATCTATTTTTATTTCAGGTTCTTCATTGGGTTTTTATATTTTTTATTATTTTGTAGTTCGCGTGCTTTACCATTAGCAGGCCGCATGATATTTAACGAATCAAGAAAAATTTATTTTATTAATTGGTCAAAGATAGGACGGGCAATATATTTGCACAAAAAATAAATTGAAATATTCAAGATTGCATAAAAAACTATTTACTTAGAGCTAACTCCAAATGATAAACTTAACATATGAAGAATATGTCGCTTAATTTAAGGAGGGAATATGGGAAATTTTATATTGTTATGGTTGGGGATTTTATTTGTTGGTTTAGTCATTGGAATAGGGATTTATATCCATCAGCCGATGTTTGGAAACATGCCATCTGGTGAAAGGCTTGAAAGAATAAAGGGTTCACCGCATTATATAGATGGAGAATTTAAAAATTTAGAGCCCGCGACGCAAATTGTTGAAGGTAATCGTTTTATTGTTCTGTGGGATTTTCTTTTTGGAAAAAAAGAGCAGTTAATACCGCAAAAGTTAATTCCAGTTGAAAAGGTCGATTTGAAAGCATTTAATAAGAGTGAAGATATTATCATTTGGTTGGGGCATTCCTCTTATTACATGCAACTCGACGGAAAGAGTATTTTAATAGATCCGGTTTTCAGTGCGTATGCATCGCCGATCTCGTTTATTAATAAAGCGTTTGATGGGACGAATCCATATACTGCTGAGGATATACCCGATATTGATGTTTTATTGATATCTCATGATCATTGGGATCATTTAGATTATTCAACGATCATGAGTTTAAAACCAAGGATTAATCAGGTTGTTTGTGCTCTGGGAGTAGGAGCGTATTTTGAGGAATGGGGATTTGAAAAAAAACAAATTTTTGAGGAAGATTGGTTTGCAGAAATACCATTGCAAGAGAATTTTGCAGTTTACATATTGCCAGCACAGCATTTTTCTGGAAGGTTGTTAAAGTCCAATCAAACGCTGTGGGCTTCATTTGCCATTACGACCAAAAATCATCGCGTATTTTACAGTGGAGATGGAGGCTATGGGAAGCACTTTAAAGAAATCGGTGAGCGATTTGGGAATTTCGATATTGCTATTATGGAAAATGGTCAATATAACAAAGCTTGGGCAAGGATTCATATGATGCCAGAAGAGACAGCGCAAGCAGCGGAGGATATACAGGCGAAAGTTTTACTTCCTGCGCATGCGGGAAAATTTGCATTGAGTAAACATTCGTGGGAGGAACCATTTAATCGTATTGTAGAGGCAAGCGAAGGAAAGAATTATCGTTTAATTACGCCAAAGCTTGGAGAAATTATGGAAATTGGAAATGATGAGCAAGTATTTACTCATTGGTGGGAATAGATATTTTAAAATAAGGGAGAGATGCGTGGGAAGGAGGATTTCAATAAAGGAATTATTTTTTCAAAAGGTGAGAAAATGCCCGCACCTTTTAATAAAAACTTTATTGGGCAAGCTTATTTGGAAATGCTTGCCCAATAAAGCATTTAATCGTCCAATTGGGAATGTAACTTTAGATAAAATTATAAAATGTTGTGGGTAGAAGTTGTACTGTTGAAAACAACTATTTTATTTTTAGGTCGATTGAGAAAAATATATAAAAAACAAGCAAATCGATGGGCGATTTGCTTGTTTTACATTGATTTATATAGATAAAGCGTAGGGATTTTATTCCGCTTATTCTTTCTCTTTTTTCTCCGTAATTGTAAAAGGCTCTTTAAACTTCTCTTTTTCCGCTGATACTTTGCGAAGCTCATTTAGTCCTTTGCCTAGAAATCTGCCAATATCCGGAAGTCTGTTGGGGCCAAAAATTATAATACCGATAATTAAAATTAAAATTAATTCAGGAACGCTAAAACCAAACATAATATATTTCTCCTTTAATATTGATTTTGAATAGTTTAACATTGTTTTAGCAACGGCATAATGAGAAAATACTTTCGTGATAATGCTTGAATAATCTAATCATCAATTTATTAAATTATTCAAAGCTTTTATTTGTTACTTAAAAATCTTGTCTATTTATTGTAATGTATAAATCACTTCTTTTACAAGAGTAATTTTTACTTGCGCTAGAGTCTGTTAAGAAGGATAAAAGGATAGCTTATATTAAAAATCCGCTAAGACAGTGTCTTAACGGATTTTTCAGTTTGTATTTTATTTTCTTGGGAAAAATATATTTAATATTTTTGCATCTTCTTGTTTGCCAAGATATGAGCCGGTAATAAACAAAATCCCTGCGGAAGTAATGCCAATAACAATTTGATGCAGGTTCATGATTTTAATGTCTAATGCCATTGTTAAACAATAAAGAATTGTTCCTCCTGCCATAGAGAGAAGCGCGCCCGTTTTATTTGCTTTTCGCCAGAAGAGTCCTAATAGAAGTGTCCAGAAAAATGCGGTTTCAAGGCCGCCAAAAGCAAACATATTGATTAACCAAATAACGCTTGGTGGAACGAGTGAGATGACAAAAACGATAATTCCAATAGAGGCAGTGGTTATTGTGCTGATGCGTCGCACTTTTTTTAGGGATACAGTTTGCCCTTGTTTTTCTTGATGATGCATATAGATATCTTTAATCATTGCTGAAGAAGATACGATAAGTAGCGAAGATACGGTAGAAATGGTTGCGGCAATTGGCCCAATGATTGCAATTCCCGCAAGGAATGGTGGCATTGTTTTTATGATGGCAAGTGGGATAATATAATCGACACCGCCATAAACAGAAAGGTCTTCCATAAGAAAACCCCGTGCAAACACGCCGATAAGATTTACGCCGATTGTCATTGCACCAATAATCACCGTTCCGATGAGCATTGCCTGATGCAATCCTTTTGTTTCTTTGTAACTGATGCCGCGGACTACGGATTGAGGTAATGCAATCGTGAAGATTCCGACAAGCAACCACTGGGTAAAATATAAAGAGTATGGCATATTACCACCAGCGAGCGGTTCAAGCATTTGAGGATGCAAAGTTTCGATCGTGGTCATTACGGAATGATATCCACCACCTGCATCAAGAACAAAATAAAGGAGAAGTCCAATTCCAATCAACATCATGATTGCGCACCAAGCATCTGTTATTGCAACGGCGCGGAATCCGCCAATTGCAGTATAAAAAATAACGATAAGACCAAAAAGTAAAAGTCCCGTTAGATAGCTATAACCAGTAACGGTTTCAAAAAGTTTAGCACCGCCAACGAATTGTGCGACCATCGTTGCACAGAAAAATAAAACGATAATAAATGCGGAAATATTCGCAAGTAAATCAGATTGATAGCGAGTGCGAATGATATCAATAATCGTAACGGCATTAATTTTTCGTGAAATTAATGCAACCCTTTTGCCGAAAACACCTAAAACGAGGAAGATGGCGGTAATTTGTACAATCGCCATGTAAATCCAGCCGAAACCGACTTGCCAGGCCATACCGGGGCCACCGACAAAAGAACTTACAGAGCTATAGGTTGCGACTGTGGTCATTGCAAGAACAAAGCCACCGAGATCGCGGTTCCCGATAAAATATTGTTGGACAAAATTTTTCATGTGTCCAGAGCTTTCTTGTTGACGGCGAATGATGATACTAAGTATCATCATAAAAGCTAAGAAACAAAGCATTGGAATGAGGATGGAGACATTATTCATCTTCAGTATCCTCCAAATCCATATCTTTGAACACTTTTGTGATTAAAAAGCATACGATTGCCACGCCAAATAACCAGGTACCAAAACAAGAGGTAATTACCCAAAGGGGAAGACGAAAAATTTTTATATCGAGTGTAGCTGCACCAAAACCTGCGATAATCCAAAAAATAATAATTGCTAAAAGTGCTAAGCCGGTTGCTTTTGCTTCTTTTCTGACTTGATGATACTTCTTTTCGTTCGTCATGGTTGCTCCTTTTTGATAAAAAGGCACCCTATATCTAGGATGCCTAAAAAGTGAAAGCAAAAATTCTTTCAGCTTAAATCTCTATGACAGTCCCATTCTTAAGATATAGGCTTATAATTTCATACCTTTTTCAACATTATGTACAGTTATTCATTGAATATACTGCCGATTATATACTATAGCATAGGAATTTTTACTGCTCAAGCTAGAAAAAGGTCTATTTTAAGGAAAGTTTATTGCTGAACAGGTGTTTGAATAATAATTTTGTAAGTTGTGAAGTGTAATATGTTACAATAAAAGAAAAGTGTAAGAATGTTGGAAGTGAAAGAATGAAACAGCTTGTTATGCATATTGATATGGATGCTTTTTATGCATCTATAGAGCAGCGTGATCATGAAGAGTATAGAGGAAAACCTGTGATTGTTGGAGGACTTAGCGGTCGTGGTGTTGTATGTACTGCTTCATATGAGGCGAGAAAGTTTGGGGTGCATTCAGCGATGTCAATGGCAGAGGCGAAAAGACGTTGTCCACAAGGCATCTTTTTGTCATGTAATCATGCATATTATGAATCCGTATCAAGGGAAATATTTCAGGTATTTCATGAGTTTGCACCTGTTGTAGAACCTTTATCTCTAGATGAAGCTTTTCTTGATGTTAGTGGGATGGAAATGTTAGTCCAGGATTGGCGTGTGTATGCAGAAAAATTGAAAAAGCGGATTGTTGATGAGCTTGGGCTAGTTGCTTCTGTGGGTCTAGCCCCTAATAAATTTTTAGCGAAGCTGGCATCTGATATGGAGAAACCAGATGGACTAACGATAATTGAAGAACAGGATATCGAGCGTGTATTGAACGATTTACCGATTACTTCGCTTTGGGGTGTGGGGAAAAAGACTGCACAGCAGTTATATGATTTAGGCTTTGTTAAAGTTGGTCAGATTGCCAAGGCGGATGGTGCTTTTTTAGCAAAGCATATAGGTAATCTGGCGTATCAATTAGTGAATCTCGCGAATGGGCGCGATGAGCGAAGTGTTGAAGGAACACCAAAATCTCAATCAATAGGGAATGAGGTGACATTTGCCCATGATTTGACTACGCATGAGCAAATTACAGAAAAGTTTTTGGCTTTGGCAGAAAAAGTAGGCAGTCGGCTTCGTCGTGAAGGCTTTGCGGCGAGAACAATTTCGATAAAAATTCGCTTGGCTTCTTTTCAGACGCTTACGCGTAGCCTGACTTTAGTGGAAGCGACGAATTTTGATGAAGATTTATACCAGATAGCAGTAGAGTTATATGAAAAATGCAAAGTAGCGGAAAAAATAAGATTGCTAGGGATTACAGCCAGCAATCTTACGATACATGAACAGCCTATTTTATTTGCAGAAAATAATAAGAAAAAAGAACTTTATCACGCTGTAGATGCAATTCGAACGCGCTTTGGAAATCACATGATTACGAAAGCAAAATTGTTAAAAAATCGCGATTGATTATTGAAAATAAGTTTACATAACGAAAAAAGACTTACCAAAAGGTAAGTCTTTTTTAAACTTTTGCCCGTAATGCCGCCCTTCGTTATGTCCAAACCTGCAACCCAGCAGGTGGGCATCATAGTTTTGGTTTTGCTATCCGTTCAAGACGGTCCAGCAGCTACAAAACATCCGATTCCCTTTTCAAAAAAGTAGGTTGGACATATTGAAGGTATCGTGCATCTCAGGCACTGTTTCTACGTTGTTTATAATATCATAAATCCAGTATGGTTGCAACATTTATCATAGAGAAAATCACGATTTTCCAAATATTTTCACTGAAAAGTTTGTCGTTAAAAAAGGGATTTTGTTATGTTTACATAATATAGAATATTTTCGCAAAATAGTCAAGAAGTTTGTAATGGAAAAGGTTTTTCTTTTCCATTGGCGAATATATAGAAACTGATATGTTTGCAGACTATTTGAGTTTGCCGGAATTTAATGATGAGGAGTTAGTTATGACAACAGAAGAAAAAAATCCTGAAGTGAAAACTACGATGAATTGTATTCTTATTAAACCTGGACAAGATCCAGAGATTTGTGTTTTACCAAACAATCCGTTAGAGCAGGTACAAGCAATTGGTGATATTCTTGGTGGAAATTTCGCAAGTGCGCGTTTATTCGATTTAGGCGATAATAAATCTTTGCATATTTTAGTGAATGACTTTGCTGTACCGTTAGGATTGATGGCAAATCGTCGTTTTCCAGGCGCTGATAATGAAGAAATTATTTTTGGTAATGCAATCTTCGTTGCAATGGATGATGAACATTCAGACCAAGGGCCAATGGATATTACAGAAGAAGTTTGCAATTACTTTATTGAGCAGTTAAAAATTAATTTATTGCCATGTAAAGGCGATGAAAAGCCAGATCCTAAACATGAAATTTTTATAGAAAACTATGGAACGCCAGAGCAGCGTAGTTTTAAATGGGTAGAAATCGAAAAGCCAGAAAAAGTAGATGAATTTATCGCTGCTGGTCGCGCTAAATTAATTAAACATCCTGAATACGAAGTAATTGAAATTAATGGACGTTATTTTAAACAAGTAACAGTATCGACAACCCAAGGTCCAGTACAATAATTTTTAGATTTTTTTTGTGTTACGTAATAAATTACATAGATAATAAATGATAGTTGCACGAACTCCAGCCGTATTAAGTAATGTTTTTCGCACTGCTTTTTCGGTTGGAGTTTTAATTTTGCTATCGGATAGATACAAAGCGACTAACCCGCGTACGATTGTTGTAGCAAAATATGAATTTGGCGTATTTTCTGCATGATTGAAAGCTTGCTGATAGATAAACTGCAGACGCTCTTGCATTTCTTGTTCATTCGAATAATAAAAAATGAAGTTTAAGTCGTTGTTTTGGCGATCCTCTGCTTGGTCAATGAAATAGTCAAGCTGAATATGTAGGCAACTAATCCAAGGAAAATAAGCTTCTTTTAATGTAGTGATCTCTTCTGTATTGAGGTTTTCTTGATAAGCAGCGGCGGTAAGCATGAACATTCCTAAGGTGGAGCCTGTAGCAGCAGCAAATTCCCAATTTGTCAGCCAAGTATTTGTATTTGCATCATTTAACCAAGCTTGCATAGCTTGCTCGCGATCTTCAAGTGCAATATGCTTATACGTCTGTAGATGGCTGTATAAAGAAGCGAGTTCTAGCAAATGTACTTGCACTTTATCATAAGATGGAAGTTTTGCTAAAATATCCTGTGAAGTTTTAACTAAGGTATTTAAATAGCCGCCATCTTCTTTAAAAGGATAAAAAGCATAGTAATCTTTTAATTTTGCATGGGGGTTTAAAGCATCTGTCATTGCAAGGTGCAATTGGGCAAATGATTTTTCATCGGTGACATTTGCACGATCACATAAATTATCTAAATAGTCGCTGATTGTTTGCAGTGCAACCACGAATTTTACGAATTCAACTCTATTTACCCCTGGGTATAGACTATAAAAGCTACCGCCTTGACAATGAAATTTTTTATCAGTTATGCTGGCTAAGGCTTGTTTTTGCAATTCGCCAAGCATTTTTGTTTCAGCATAAGTTCTCCATACGTTTAATTCTGCATTGACAATTGGTAGGATTTCAGTAATAAAAGTTTTGATCATGTGTGCGCTATACATAGAATTTTTATAGATATTCAACATGATATCCTCCGTTCCTTATTGAAATAATTTACCCACGGATAGGACAATATATACTAGACCAGCCGCAATCAATGGTCCAACGGGAATCCCATTGCAAAAGAAGACACCGGCAATCGTCCCAATGACTAATGAGCTTACGATTTCAGGCGAAGTTTTCAAAAGTGGAATACCAAGACCACCTGCCCATGCAACGAATACGCCCATCGCTATCGCTACGATTCCTGTAGGTGTTTTAAATGTATCCAGCATAATTCCCATATTGATTTTACCAGAGGCAATTGGTGCGAGAATACCGATCGTTAATACGATGATACCAACATTTAGTCCGTGTTTTTCGAGAATGGGGAACCAATCGTTAAAGCCAAGCAATTTAATGAGCATTAGAACTGTCGCAGCAATTGCAACGGAATTATTATGTCCAATTACTCCGAGAGCGAGAATGATGAGTAAGGGAAGGTAATCTAGATTCATGGATATCGCCATCCTTTATAATTGTATTATAGTTCTATTTGAAAAATTATTATATACTTTAGCGTTTTATTAGGCAACTTTTTGGAGAGGGTTTACTTATAAGATATGCTTGTTTTATTTGTTTATAGAATAGAACTAAAACATCCCTGTCTATAATTCTATGCAATTTTATGTTTTAAGGTTATAATATTACTATGTCTGAAAAGTTAACTTTGATCTATGGAGGATTTATGAAATGGAAAATTTATATAGCGTAGCGGTTCATTTTGAAGAAGATAACGGATACATTGAATATGATATACAAGCAAAAACAGTAAATGTAGTATTAAAAACACCAGAAAAAAAAGCGGAAGTAGAAGCGTATTTAACTGCATCTCATGAAATTAATGTACCCAAAGATACATTAATGGATTTTGAAAAGCGTGTGATTCAGCCATTAAATAGTCTGGAAGAGTTGAAATTGGCATTGACAAGAATGTGGGACGCTACCGAAGTGTACGTAGACTGGAGCAGACCAGTTGGTGTAGAAGTATAAAAATAAAATGTACCCTATAGATAAATGCTGAAAAACCATTACCTATAGGGTACATTTTTATTTGACAAATAAAGCAAGTGAGAGGAATGCTTTATTCGTTAGAACTTGGCGGAGTAAATGTCCGTGTGCCAAGTTCCTTATCTAAATAAAGAAGATCTGTTGGCTTGTCTCCGATTAGCTGAATTTTATTTAGCACCTCAGAGGTGCTGTCTTCTTCTTCTACTTGTTCGCTGATGAACCATTGTAGAAAAATTTGTGAAGCGAAATCATTTTGATCTATTGCAGTTTTATATAATTTGTTAATGTCTGCAGTTATTTGTTGTTCATGCTCAAGAACTTTTCTGAATGTTTCAAGTGGAGTGCCAAAATCATTTGGTGGTGCATCAATAGCTTTTAAAATGACTTTTTCACCACGACTTTTTACATAATCATAAAACTTTAGAAAATGAAATGTCTCTTCTTCATATTGTACTCGTAGCCATTTAGCCATTCCTTTAAACCCTTGATGTTCAATATGCGAAGACATTGCTAAATATAAATGAGCAGAATACATTTCCAACTTAATTTGTTCATTCAGTGTATTTAACATTTTTTTAGATAGCATAATAAAATCCCTCCGAAATTATTATTTGTATGTCATATGTTATTATGTACAAAAATCTTTGATTAATTTTGGTTTATATAAATAATTCGTATGTGAATCAGCAGGGGATTAAAAAGAAGAGGAAAACGAAGAATTAAATTGTTCACATAAAAAGTGAGTTATCCACAAAGTTATCCACAAAACCCATGTTCTTGTGGATAAAGTAGTTTAAAGTTAAAATATTATCTTTGTATACATAGAAAATAAGGGAAATAAATATGATTTATAATGTGGATAAAATAGAATGTAATTTGGAAAATCATGATTTATTATGTAAAATTAAGGAATATTTAAACTTTTCCCTAGGAAAATCCTCAAAACTTAAAAAGTTATCCACAAAACTATCCACAAAATTACTCGGAGTGTTGATAAGTTTGGGTTTTGTCAATAAATGTGTGAATAAGATAGTATAGTGATGTGGATAAAATGAAATATTTCTGTGGAAGAATATTTTTTCGTTGTAATTAGGAATAATTGGGAAATAAAGGTGGGGGGAATTTTCTAGAAAGAGATTACTAAAAATATTGTTGACAAATAAAAAACATAGTGGTAATATAATATCTGTTGATTGCAAGAGCAATAGACAATGACTCTGTAGCTCAGTTGGATTAGAGTATTTGACTACGAATCAAAGGGTCGCAGGTTCGAGTCCTGCCAGGGTCACCATTTTAAAATTTAAGCCTCGGAGGTATCCGGGGCTTTTGTGTTATATGACGAATCCATTTTGGAGTCGTCATATTTTTTTGCGAAAAATGAATATACTTCATACTTGAATTCGCTAAAAAATCAAGTATAATAATTGAAGTATGATTTTTGGGGGTGAGTATATGGCGGAACTGATTAACCGTCGGGAGAGAAAAAAGTTGCATTCTAAAAAGGTGATTACTCAAGCTGCCCTTAAATTATTTGGACAGCAGGGATTTTCAGATACATCGATTGCAGATATTATGAATGAAGCAGATTTAGGTATAGGGACGTTTTATAATTATTTTCAATCAAAAGAAGATATTTTAAAAAACTTGCTTGGCGAGATGATTGCAGAAATTTATCAAGCATATGAATCGTTTCCAAAGGATGAAAAGAGTTCGACTGAATTTTTATCGGAGGTTTTCTTACTCACTGCTCGCATTTTAGATAAAAATCGTTTTGTATTACCGCTTTTCGTTAGTGCGGCGCAAAAGAGCGCAATGATAAAAGAAGAACAGCCTGCTGAGACAGAAAGTAAAATGGGCTTTAAAAGAATTTTTGAAGCGATTATTCGACGTGGACAAGATTTAGGGGAATTTAGAAAAGATATTCCGGCAGAAGTCATTACGGAAATTTTTCATTCGGTATTTCAAGCAGCCGCATTTAGTCGCTTAGAGCTTGATTTTTTAACAAATGTCGAATATAAACTTAAAATTATTTTAGATGGAATTGAACTAAAATAAGTGGATAAGTTCATTGACCGTGAAAAAAAATATTGTTAATATATAAAAGATGAATGCAATTCAGAAATGAGAGTTATTCTGTTTTGTGATGGAGAAAACAAAATAAATTTGAGAAAGTTTTATAGGTGATAAAAAAAGATGATAAGCGTTACGAAATTATTATTTTCGACTGATTATTTTGGTGATTCACTACGTTATACAAAAGGTGCGGCAGCAGCAAAACATGGTGTTCGTGAAGGATCTGGTCCTGTAGTAGTATGGAATTCTACACGTACTTGTAATTTATCTTGCCGTCATTGTTATATGAGTTCGGAAGCGAAAAAGTATGAAAATGAGATGACGACGGAGGAAGCAAAGAAATTTATTGATGATTTAGCTGAATTTAATGTGCCTGTACTATTATTTTCTGGCGGCGAGCCTTTATTGCGTCCAGATTTCTTTGAATTGGCTACATATGCGGCTCAAAGGGGAGTACGTCCTACTTTATCAACGAATGGTACTTTGATTACGCGCGAAGTTGCGAAAAAAATTAAGGATATCGGTGTTGGCTATGTTGGTATTTCTTTGGATGGATTACGTGAGGTAAATGATAAGTTCCGGGGAAAAGACGGTGCATTTGCTGCGGCGATGCAAGGTATTCAAAATTGTGTAGCAGTAGGACAACGCGTTGGACTGCGTTTTACGATTAATCATCATAATTTAGAAGAATTAGATAATATCTTTGACTTTATTGAAGAAGAAAATATTGATCGCGTATGCTTTTATCACTTGGTGTATTCGGGGCGTGGAAATGCTATGATGGACGAAGATGTAACGCCGGAAGAATCACGTAAGGCAATGGATATTATTATTCGCCGGACGCGTGATTTTGAAGAAAGAGGCTTGAAAAAAGAAATCTTAACTGTAGATAATCACTGTGATGGTGTATATATGTACCTTAAAGCCCTTTCCGAGGGTAATGACAAGTTAGCGGAGCAAATCAAGGGGTATATTTCAATGAATGGTGGTAATCGTTCTGGCATCGCATTCGGAGAAGTTGATCCATTGGGGTATGTGCATCCGGACCAATTCACTCAACATCATACGTTTGGTAATGTACGCGAACGTAAATTCGGCGATATTTGGCAAGATGAATCTCATGCAATTATGGCAGGTTTAAAAGATCGCAAAACATTATTAAAAGGCCGTTGCAGAGCGTGCAAGTTCTTAGATAACTGCAATGGGAATTTCCGTACACGTGCAGAAGCGACGACCGGCGACTTTTGGGAGTCTGATCCGGCATGTTATTTAACAGACGAAGAAATCGGGATTAAGTAATAAAGGAGAGATAACAAAATGATTATTTCTTGGAATACGACAAATGCTTGTAATATGTATTGTGATCATTGTTATCGTGATGCCGGTTGCAAGGCGGAAGAAGAATTAAATACGAAAGAAGCAAAAACGCTTTTGGAACAAATTGCAAAAGCGGGCTTTAAAATTATGATTTTTAGTGGTGGAGAGCCATTAATGCGCCCAGATATTGTTGAATTGGTTGCTTATGCAACTTCGCTTGGGCTTCGACCTGTTTTTGGCACAAACGGTACATTGATTACCCTTGATATGGCGCAGAAATTAAAAGATGCTGGTGCGATGGGAATGGGGATTTCTCTTGATTCTTTAGATAAGGACAAACATAATCAATTTAGAAAATTCCCTAACGCGTGGGAAGGCGCTGTACAAGGTATGCGCAATTGCCGCGCCGTAGGGTTACCTTTTCAAATTCATACGACGATTATGGATTGGAATGAAGCAGAAATTGAGCAGATTACAGATTTTGCTGTAGCAGAAGGCGCTGTAGCGCATCATTTCTTTTTTTTAGTTCCTACAGGCAGGGCGAAATCTATTGAAGCGGAATCGTTAAGAGCACATGCTTATGAAGATACATTAACTCGCATATTGAAAAAACAGCAAGAAGTTGATATTGAATTGAAGCCAACTTGCGCACCACAGTTTATGCGCATTGCTCGTCAAATGGGCATGAAAATGCGATTTGGTCGTGGTTGCTTAGCAGGAACGTCTTATTGTATTATCAGCCCACGTGGACAAGTACAACCTTGTGCTTACTTGAATATCCCATTAGGCGATGTGCGCGAAACTCCATTTGATGAGATTTGGAAAAATAATAAAGTTTTAAATAAGTTACGGACTTTAGAATATAAAGATGGCTGCGGAAAATGTGAATATAAAAAATTATGTGGTGGTTGTCGCGCTAGAGCTGCATATTATAATGATGGGGATTATATGGCAGAGGAACCATGGTGTTTATATCATGGAAGGGCTGGTCAATAAATTCACAGTTTAAAAATAGCTTTTGTTAGTCTAGAGAGAAAAAGTGTTACGGGAGAAATTCCTGTAACACTTTTTGCCATAATATATAATGTTTGCTATTTTATTGCGTTTTATAGTAAAATTGGAGTATTCATTATGGTGAATGTAGAATAAATCAACGATTGTTGTGAAAATAGAAGGAGGGTATCATGGTAAGATTAATTTTGACTGATATGGATGGAACTTTGCTTGACCGCCATTTTCGCATGCCAGAGGGCGTAGATGAGACAATTTCCCAATTAGCCGATCGGGGTGTTGTTTTCGGAGCGGCGAGTGGACGTCAATATTATTCACTCATTAAAAGTTTTGAAAAACATGTGAATGAAATGTTATTCGTCGCAGAAAATGGAACTTATGTAGTGTACAAAAAAGAAGAGATTTTTTCAAATACGCTGCGTCGAGATTATTTAAATGATGTTTTAAAAGTGGCTCAGCAATTTCCTAGTTTGCACGTTTTAGTATCAGGCAAGAAAAAAGCATATTATCAATCAACAAATGAAGTTTTCTTAAGAGAATTGGATAAGTACTATAAAGAAGTACAAAAGGTAGATAACTTGCTTGATTTATCAGGGGTAGATGATGAGTTTTTAAAAGTTGCAATGTATGATTTGGACCATGGTGCCGAAGAGAAATATCATTCATTTGAACATTTTCGTGGCCAGCTGCAAGTTGCAGTGAGTGCAGATTGTTGGCTTGATGTGATGAATCTAGGGGCAACGAAAGGTGCTGCGGTAAAGCACATTCAAGATGCGCTTGGAATAAGTTTTGAAGAAACGATGGTTTTTGGCGATTATATGAATGATTTGGAAATGATGAGCAGTGCGTATCACAGCTATGCTATGGAAAATGCTTTAGATGAAGTGAAAAAAGCAGCAAGATTTATTGCACCAAGTAATGACAAGCATGGTGTTCTGGTTACGATTAAAGAAAAAGTATTAAAATAATAAAGGGTTTTGAGAAATAGTTGCATTATTTGTTGAAACATCCTAATATATATTATGTTATTTGTAATGAGCTATGTGAGGGGTTGAATTACGTGAAGTTTGATTATCATATGCATTTTGAGTATGGAAGTTATGATTTAGACTGGGTACGGGGTTTTTTTGATAGTGCGAAAACACGTGGAATAGATGAAATTGGCATCTCGGAACATAGTCATGGATTTATTGAATTTAAAGAATTATATTATGATGAATTGATTCTCGATGATTCAATCGTTGGACAATATCAACAAAAATGGTTGAAGAAAAATAAATTTAAATATTCACTTGATGATTATTTTAGTTTTATGAATTCTTTAAAAGAAAAAGGGTATCCTGTAAAAACTGGGATTGAAATTTGTAATTTTAAAAATCAGGCGAAGATAAAAGAGATCATTAATAACTATGATTTTGACTATATCATTGGTTCTGTACACTTTTTAAAGGGCTGGGGTTATGATTTTTCTGACATAAAACAAGTATGGCAGGAACATAGCTTAGCAGATATTTATCATTGGTATGCGCAGGAGATTGAAAATCTTTGCGAAAGTGGTTTATATGACGTATTAGGGCATCCTTTTAATATTCGTTTATTTAAGAATTTACCTGATTTTTCTGTTGATTCTGTTTTGGTGAGAGTAGCTAAAGCTTTAAAAAAAGCGAATATGGCAATCGACATTAATACGGGGACACTTTATCGCTATCCGATTGCTGAAATTTCACCATATCCAGATTTCTTAAAAATTGCACGTGAATACGATTTACCGATTATTACATCTTCTGACGCGCATCAACCGGAGGACTGCGGGCGTTATATTGATAAGGCAGTTGAATATGCGAAAGAATATGGATATGAAGGCTCATTAACTTTTACGCATCGCAGGGCGGAATTTAAAAAATTTTGATTGACTCTGCTTTAAATAGTCATGATATAATGGAGGTAGAAAAATGATTGCTTTAGGCTGTGACCATGGTGGATATGAATTAAAAGAAGCGATAAAAAAATACTTAGATAAACAAGGCGTTGCTTATAAGGATTTTGGAACAAATTCTATAGAAAGCGTAGATTATCCGGAATATGCGGAAGCTGTTGCTAATAGTGTTGCTTCTAAAGAAGCTGAAAAAGGTATTTTAGTATGTGGCACAGGTGTTGGAATGTCGATTGCAGCAAACAAAGTACCTGGAATTCGAGCAGCATTAATAAGTGATTGCTTTAGTGCAAAAGCGACTCGTGAACATAATGATTCTAATATTCTTTGCTTAGGTGGAAGAGTGTTAGGCGAAAATCTTGCGCTTATGATTGTTGAGATTTGGTTAAATACTGCATATATCGGTGCACATCATGCAAAACGCTTAGAGATGATTCAAAAAATGGAAGATAAAGCAAAGAAATAATTGCTTTATAAAAAAGAATATAAGTTGATTTATTGGTGATGAAGAGAAAAGTATTGTAGATATATGCAATATTTTTCTCTTTTTTTACCAAGAAAAACTTACCAATATAGATGAATTCAAAGGTATTTCTAAAGAAATCGCGTATATAATAGGATAAAAAGGAAATATAAGTAGATAAAATAAAAAAAGAGGAGTGTTTTTACAATGAAATATGACGTTACCATTACTGCAATTGGTGAAGTTGTACAAGATTTATTGGATTCCTCAGGTGATTTGATTTTATTTGATACGTGCCCAATTGAGGCACTAGGTGAAGTTTCAGTTATGCACACGATAGGTGAAGTTGGAGATATTCAAGTAGGCGATACAGTGAGATTTGAAAATAAAAACTATACAATAATGGCAATTGGTGATGAAGTTTTGAACGGATTAAAAGAAATTGGCCATTGTAGATTAAAATTTAATGAAATGGCATCAGCTTGTTTACCGGGGCAAATCATTTTAAAAGGTGAAGGTTTACCGGAGTTAAAGGTAGGGGAAAAAATAATTATTGAATAAGCAAATTATAGAAATAAATGTTTTGGATAATGGGAGAATGCTATGTTTTTGATTGAGCGAAGAAAAAAGATTATTGAATTCTTAAATGTACAACAAAAAGCTACTGTGAAAGAATTGGCAGCTACGCTTAAAGTTACTGAGGTTACTTTAAGAAGTGACTTGAAAGTGCTTGAGCGAGAAGGTCTAATTAAGCGGGTACACGGTGGTGCAGTTTTAATTGAACAGGAGAATCCGGAAACTTCATTCATGTCTAGAACAGAAGAAAATAAAGATAAAAAGATTATGATTGCACACAAAGCGGTGGAAATGGTAAAAAGTGGACAATGTTTACTTTTAGATGGAAGTACGACAATTCTGGAATTTGCAAGAATTCTAAAAAGGATGCCGCTAAGATTGACGGTTGTAACGAACGGCATTTATACTGCACTGGAATTAAGCGAAAATCCACAGATTACTGTTATTTTAGTCGGTGGTGTATTGCGCGTTGGGTCTACTACGCTTGAAGGGACATTGGGAACGCACGTATTGAATAAATTAAATTTTGATATTATGTTTACGTCTAATAATGGTTTTACAATAGATGATGGACTGATGGATTTTAATGTTTATGAAGCTGATTTAAAACGGGCAATGGCAAATGCTGCGAGAAAATTGGTAGCACTTATGGATTCTAGTAAATTTGATAAGTCGTCTTCTGCCTCTTTTGCACCAACACGTCAAATAGATACTTTAATTACTGATGAATTTATTTCTGTTGATACGATAGAACAATTGAAAAAATTAAATGTTCAGGTTGTAATCGCATAAGAATTTAATATTTATAGGGAAAAATAATCCGATGATTAAACTTATTAATCGTCGGATTATTTTTTTAAACTTGTACTATTTTATGAAAACTCTGCATAGAATATATTGGTAATTTTCTAAAGGAGGAAAAAAATGTACAAAGCAAAAAACTATCCATCACTATGGACGATAACAAGTGTAAGTAATCTTCTCATGAAAAATCATATTAAATTATATAAAGGCTATGTTGAAAACACGAATGTAATATTAAATGAATTAAAGCAGAAAAATGAAGATTTAATTTGTCGCCAAACGATGAAGTTGCGATTGGGTTGGGAATTTTCAGGGATGAGGCTACATGAATATTTCTTTGGCAATTTAGGAAAAGAACCAATGATTCAGAGTGGAGAATTATTAGATTGGCTGAATCATTGTTTTGGTAGTTTTAATGATTGGCAGGAAGATTTTATTGAAACAGCAATGACACGTGGCAATGGATGGGCGGTACTTTGCCGCGATAACCATACGGGAAATTTGATGAATATATGGATACAGGATCATGCCACAGGCACATTGATTGGTTGTCAGCCGCTATTGGTGATAGATGCTTGGGAACATGCGTATATGATTGATTATGGATTAGACCGTAGAAATTATATAGAACGAATCATGAATGAAATCAATTGGGCGGTAGTAGTTGATCGATTTTGTAAAATAGGGATATAAATACATATAAAAATACAGGATAGTAAAGGAGCATGTATTACTATCCTGTATTTTCGGGAGATTTTTGACAAAAAAATAGATATTTGTTATACTGTCATGTATGAATATGCGGTCGTAGCTCAGACGGATAGAGCGGTTGCCTCCTAAGCAATAGGCCACAGGTTCGACTCCTGTCGATCGCACCATTAGAATAAATGAGTTTCGGAATTTACCGGAACTCTTTTTTTATTGTATAAAAACTTTAATAATAAATAGAAGCTTTTTTAGATAAAACCGATAGAAGTCACTACCTTGCGAGTGTATTTAGCCGTTGCATAGCCTTGCGATAGCGGGGGTTTAAGATGATTTTGTGGAGTTATGGTAAATATATCGAGAGGAAGAAGTGACGATTATAGAAGTATCGAAGAGATATAGTTTTTATATGTACAAAGGTTTAGATAATAAGTATAGGAAGACATGCGCCGGATGCAATAGAAAAGACGCAAGAAAGTGAAAGGGCTGAATAGGCTCTTTTTTTTATCAAAATTTATATATTTACCTGTTTAAAAATTACCTAATCAAGAATGTATACAAGTGAAAGACAGTAAACAAACGAAAAAGAAAACTGAATTAAGAGGTTTGTAAATTACCGGATTTCAAAAATATTTATAAAAGAGGAGAAATAAAAAATGTTATACAGATTAAATGATGAATTTGTGAAAATTGAAGAAGCAGAAGGGCTAATGCAAAATTTAAGTAAAGACCAAAGTGTTGAACTTGTGACTTGCATTGAAAATCCGCAAAAAGATAGTGGTGTAGTATTACAGCCAAAAGAAAAATTAAAATTCACAGTAAAACCCGATGAATTTATTTATGCTAGATGCGTAGAAAATGGAGGGGTTATGGCAAATCTTAGTGTAGTAAATTTAGCTTTTGCTTCAAATGCTAATATAAAACATGATCATGATGATCGCTACTATACAGAAGCAGAAATTGATAAATTGCTTGCACAGCTAGATTTTAATCAAATTAATGATTCTGAAATTTTAACAACTAAAACATGGTCAAGTGACAAAATTTCTAAGGTGCTTAATAAATATTATGCAAAAGAAGAAATCGACAAGTTGTTGCAAGCTTTGAATTACTGTGAAATTGACGACAGTGTTGTTGTAAGTAATAAAACATGGTCAAGTCAAAAAATCAGTTCTGATTTTAATGAAAAAGCTGATAAAAATCATACGCATAAAGAAATTGTTGAAGAATTAAAAGGTGATATTGAAGAAGCAACACAAAAATCAGGAATAAATTTATTAAAACGCAATAAGGCTTATGTAATTGGAGATATAGCATATAGTTCCAATCTTCCGGGCTGGGTAAGATTGGAATGCATTACAGCTGGCACAACGGCAGGTACAGAACCATCGCTTTTGAATATTACACAAGCAGGTATTTTGGTTACAGATGGCACGGTGGTATTTATCGTTGATGATGTTAGGGAGGGAAACAGGGTAGGTAATATCGTCATGCGTCATACTTTGTGTGATGGCTTTGTTAAAGCAAATGGAGCAGTATTAGTAGCAAGCGATTATCCGAGATTGAAAAATTTCGTTGTAGAAAAAGGTTTAAGTGTATCAGCGACAGAGTGGCAAGCGGGAATGCATGGATTGTATGTATATGATGAAACCGCAGATACATTGAAAGTTCCAGATGTGAGGGCAATGTTTATTCGCGGTCTAGATGATGGACGTGGGATTGATGAAAATCGCGGTTTAGGTTCTACACAGGAAAGTGCTAATAAATCACATGTTCACTATACCTCAGATCAAAATACAACAAGGCTTCCAGCAATAGATGGGACAGGTGGAGTACAATTTTTAAACCTAAATAATGGTTCAAGAGTAAATTTCAATGCTGATATTCAACCTAGTGGTGGTAAAGAATCAAGACCTTACAATATTGCATTAATAGCACAAATCAAATATTAATATTAAGAGAGGCATTCAGCCTCTCTTTTTCATAGGAGGATGATTAAATGTTCAATTTTTTTCGCGAGATAATCCCAGTAAGGTTTGAAATGGAAGTTGGAGCTGTATGTTCTTTCGTGGGGACATTTCTTTCATATTTAACAGGTGGATTTGATATAATGTTCCAAACATTAATTATGGTGATGTTTCTTGACTTTGTTACTGGCATAATGGCTGCTTGGTGTGAAAATGAAGATAGCAAAAAGAAACCAAGTAGTAAACGAGGGCTAAAAGGAATCATCAAAAAAGTATTTATATTATCGTTAGTTGCTTTAGCACATTTAATAGATCAGATATCAGGTGGAGGAGATCTTGCCAGAAGCATGACAATATGGTTCTTTTTTGCAAATGAAGGACTAAGTATTCTAGAAAATGCTTCTAGAATCGGTCTACCTGTACCAAAAACGATTAAAAATAAATTGGCTCAATTGGCCGAGGAAAAGGTGGGAAAATACTTATGAAAATATTTTTAAATCCAGGGCATCAGCCAGGGGTTGATTCAGGCGCAGTAAATAAAGAACTAGGCTTACAAGAATGCTATACTACTTTGAATATTAGCAAGCGTGTAAAACAATACCTCGAAGCAGTAGGATATCAGGTTCAGATGGTGCAATCTGATAACCTTGCAGGTGAAAGTCCTCAATATATAAATGTTACTGAGTCTGCAAATACATGGGGAGCAGATTTGTTTATAAGTATTCATTGTAATTCTGCACCTCGTTCGGATGTACGAGGTGTTGAAACATTATGTTGCGGTTTAGGTGATGAGGGGGAAAGATTGGCAGAGTGCATACAAGATCAAGTGGTTGCTACAATTCAAAAGATTGATTTTAATTTTCCTGATCGTGGAGTCAAGAAAGATGTACGAGGATTAGCGGTATTAAGAGCAACAGCAATGCCAGCCGTACTTGTGGAAATGGCATTTATCAATAATGTTGAAGATGCAAAGCTATTAATTGATTACGAAGATGAATTTGCTCGTGCAATCGCCAGAGGAATTAGTGATTTTTATGCATAAAAAGAGTGAAATTAAAAATAATGCATTATAAATTGAAGTAATAAATATGTCGTAATAGAATTGAATTAAACTCCCATAAAAATTTTCTTAAAGTATTGATATTATGGGTGTTTCATGGCTTCAAGGTGAATTTTTATAGTCAATTGGGTACAGGTTTGACTCTTATCACTGCACCATTAGAAATTAAAACCTCCCAAACATGGGAGGTTTATTTATTATTGTCTTTCTTGTTAAATGTATCAATGATAAATTGCTGGAATTTTTTTGCGGCGGGTGAGAGGTATTTATTTATATTCCATGCCATGCCGAGCGGGCGGATACAATACGGTGTAGAGATGGAGATAAAAGTGATGTTTAAATGTTCAAGACCGGGAATATGAGGGATTAATGAAACGCCTAGTTTGGCATCGACTAATCCAGCTACGGTTGCAATTTCATCGCCTTCAAACATGATATTAGGATGAATGGAGGCTGCTTCAAAACATTGATTTACTAACAAGCGTAAGCCATAAGTTGGTTTGAAAGTAATAATAGATTCTTGGGCAATTTCTTTTAACTCAATTGTTTTTCTTTTGGATAAAGGGTGGTCATTCGGAACGATAAGGAAAATCTCTTCGGAACAAAGTGGCATCCAACCGATGGTGCCTGTAGTGATAATTGATGAGCAAAGGGACAAATCACAGCTCCCTTCAGCAAGGTGCTTAATTAATTGTGTAGAGTTGTATTGATAGAGACGAAATTTTATATTGGGATAAATTTGGTTAAATTTACTGATAAGTTCAGGGACAATATAGCCGCCTAAAGAATGAAGGAATGACAAATGAATAACGCCTTTATTGGGTGAGGACAAATCAGCAAGAGTTTGTTTACCGGTACTGATTTCTTGTAATGCCCTCTCAATGTGTGCTAAAAATATTTGTCCGTACTGGGTAAGTTTAATTGTTTTGCCTGATCTTTCGAATAAGGGAACGCCTAGTTCTGATTCTAACTTTGCAATAGAGCGGCTTAATGCTGGTTGAGAAACAGATAAATTTTGCGAAGCTTGTGTAAAATGATTAATATGGGCAAGTGCCTTAAAATATTCAAGCTGATTTAGTTCCATAAATAAACCCTCCATCAAGTAAGACTTGATTCAGATGAAGGTTTCAATCCATCTGAATTTTAGTTTCACTTATCCAGAGACTTAGCCGCTCGCCTGTGAGTATAACTTATATTTATAGAAAATGGAGATTTAGAGCGGGGGAGTCAGAGGATAAAGCATTTCTTTTGATCAATAATAGTAAGTTCGTATTTTCATATTAAGATTATCATAGCTGAATCTTTAAGATTTTACTAGCGTATTAGAGAAAAATTATGCATTTTAGTAATAGAAATAATGCATAGCGTTAATGTAAGAATATGCTTAGCCTATAGGTTTAGTATAGTTGGATAAGTTATTTTATTTTTTGATGCAGTAAAAGTATAAAAGTTATTATTACTATGCATTTGACGTATTAAAAGTGTTGCTCTATGATAGGGGAAGATTATTTAATGGGGTGTTCAATTGATGGAAACAGAAATGCGAAGTTTTATAGAGAAAGATACCAATGCATATTGGCGTGCAATTGTAACGTTGTTTTTAGGTAGTGTAGCCGCTTTTGGGGCTGAATATTGTTTGCAACCAATTATTCCTGTTTTAGCGAAGGAATTTAATTTGATGCCAGCGACAGCAAGTTTAGCGATGTCATTTGGTACAGCGGGAATGGCATTTGCAATGATTGGAATTGCGAGCTTTGCAACAAGGTTAGAACGAAAAAAAACGATGACAATTGCGTTAGGTGTTGCGGCCGTTTTAGCTATTGCAATTGCAATTAGTTCGAGTTTTGAGTTGATTTTGGGATTAAGATTATGTCAAGGAATTTTGTTAGCAGGTTTTCCCGCGTTAGCAGTTGCTTATATTAATGAGGAATTTGATCCTAAAATTATTGGGCTGGTTGTTGGAATATATGTAGGTGCGAATTCATTGGGGGGATTGTCTGGCCGTTTACTTATTAGTACATTGACAGATTTCTTTTCTTGGCGTATTGGACTTGGAGCAGCTGGAGCTTTATATTTATTGATTGCAGTTGCATTTTGGTTTGGATTGCCGAATCCAACGAAGAAAATAGCAGCGAAAAAGAATGGAGATAATGTATTAGAAGGTTTTAAAAGTGTATTGAGAAATAAAGCTGTTGTTACTATCTATGCCATTGCTTTTATCATCATGGGCTCTTTCGTTTGTATATATAACTATATTAGTTACGTGTTTATTGCTCCACCGTACAATTTAAGTCAAACGGTTGTTGGAATGATTTTTACGATGTATCTTTTAGGTGCTGTGAGTTCTACCGTTATGGGGGGGTTATCTGATCGTTATGGAAATGGAAAAATTCTTTGTCTAGGATGTATAATGATGTTGGTTGGTACGTTGATTACCATGGGATCGCCTCTAATATTAAAGATTATAGGTTTAGCGTTGTTTACGTTTGGATTTTTTGGCAGTCATTCGACAGCTTGCAGTTGGGCGGGTAAAATTGCCAAAGGGGATAAAGCGAGAATATCTTCGATGTATATGTTGTTTTATTATATTGGTGCTAGTGTAATTGGTACAGTGGGCGGATTTTTCTTAAGTTCGTATGGCTGGGATGGCGTGGCTTTATTTATTGGTTCGGTGTTGGCAATTGCCTTATTAATGGCTATGCGATTAACTTTTAGTGAGTTTTCATTATTTCATTTCAACCTTCATAAGGTGCATTAACTTAAAAAAATCAAATAATAAATGATAAAACCAGCAATTGGATTCTTATCTTGAATCTAATTGCTGGTTTTTGTTTGATTGAAAATATTTAGTCGAATCTTATCAATAGGAAAAAAGTTTTATTTTTATCTCCAAAATGCTTAAGTAATTGGAATAAAATTACGATAATATATATAACAAGGATGTAAAGTTATATTAGGCGGTGATTTATATGATTGAAAGGATTTTGGAAATTATGCCGATTCAAAGGATTGATAACTATAATAATAATCGTCAATCGTCAAGGGATAATATGAAACGAAAAGATGAATTGAGCTTTGGGGCTATTTTAGAGAAAAAGATGAACCAAATGGAAAATAATCAAAATAGAAAAAGTGATGCTTATCATCTTGATTTAAGGAAAGGCTGACAAGAATAGATGTTGCTAAAATCTGAAAATAATAATAGAATATTAAACAGTGTAAGATAAGAATATCCTATGTGAAAATGTAGTGATATTCTTATTTTTTATTTGAAAACAAGAATTCATTATTTATATGAATCAAGTTTTACTTTATTGCAATAAATGGATGTGAAATAAGATGAATGATGAAGGGTATATGAGACTAGCATTAGTCGAAGCGCAGAAAGCTTTTGTGTTAGGGGAGGTCCCCATAGGTGCGATTATTGTAATGGATGGAGAAGTTGTTGCTGTGGGACATAATATGAGGGAAACCTGGAATGATGCAACAGCACATGCAGAAGTTGTAGCGATAAAAGCTGCCTGTGAAAAGTTAAATCGGTGGCGACTTTCAGGTGCTACACTTTACGTTACAATTGAACCTTGTCCGATGTGTGCTGGTGCTTTGGTGATGAGCAGGGTGGACAGAGTTGTTTACGGTAGTACAGATGCAAAGGCTGGAGCAGTAGAATCTATTTTTAATATTGTGAATCATCAAGCCTTGAATCATCGTTTAGAAGTAACCTCGGGCGTTTTAGAAGATGAATGTCGTAATTTAATGAAAAAGTTTTTTAAAGAACGACGTCAGCTGAAAAAATTACAAGTCAATCAAGATAAGGCATGACGCCACTCAGTTAATAGTGCATCAAAATTCCAACGCGCATTTGCAGGGCTGGTAGACGGTAAAGCTAGATAGTTGATACGTTCGGGAAATATCATTCCGATGTGACGTTGGTAGGAGCTTTTTGCTTTATTTCCATTAAAGCAAATGCGATGAATCTTAGGATATTGAGTTAAAAAGGCACTGAAATTATGCACTTTTTCGTTTGTAATGTTTGAATCGAGACTTCCTTCACGGTTGCAGGAGTATACGACGTCCCATAATGCGATTTTATTTGCTAAGAGAAGAGTAAGTTTATCTTCATAAGCCTCAGGGACAATGCCGTTGTTGAATATTTCCCCCATGATCCGCCAAAAGCGATTCTGTGGATGAGCATAATATTGTTGGTGAGCAAGAGAACAAACCCCTGGCATTGAGCCAAGAATTAATATTTCTGAATTTTGGTCGATAGAAGCATCAAAACAAATACATTTACTCATGATAATCCTGCTTTCCTTTGATATGAGCTTAATTATAGCATAAATAAGGCTGTTTCAGTAGGCATTTTAACTCCCGCTGAAAGCAATGTGTAATCTAAGGACGAATGCTCGTTTCCAGCAAATAGTTCAAATTTTATATGTTTACTTTTATAGGTTTTGTGATATAATATTAAATGTTCTTAACTGAATACATGGAGAGGTGTCCGAGTGGTCGAAGGTGATTGACTCGAAATCAATTGTACCGCAAGGTACCGAGGGTTCGAATCCCTCCCTCTCTGCCATTGAAATTATAGGCTTTGCGAATATTTTGCAGAGCCTTTTTTGTTGTGTAAATTAAATGTTGTGGTAGAATAAAAGGATTTAAATGATGAGAATAAGGGGGAAGATAATGATGTTTAGAGAAATGCGAAGAATAGATAGAAAAATCAGTGATGATCAGGCTAAAGACCTTTTGAAAAACAATACATATGGAGTTATGTCAACGATAGGGGCTGATGGTTATCCTTATGGAGTGCCATTAAATTATGTCTTTTTCAATGGTGCAATATATTTTCATTGTGCTGCTGATGGGCATAAATTCGATAATATTTCAAGAGATAATAAAATCTCTTTTTGTGTGGTTGGGGAGACACAAGTTTTACCAGATAAATTTAGTACAAAGTATGAGAGTGTCATTATATTTGGCAGAGCAACGGAAATTTTTGATAATGAAAAAAATATTTATCTAGCAGAGTTAATAAATAAATATTCGGCGGATTATATTGAGCAAGGAAAGGAATATATCCAAAAGGGAATCAGGAATACTAAGGTTGTAAAACTTAGTATAGAGCACATTTCAGGAAAGGGCCGAAGATAATTTTTAATGATGTATTGCAGATAAAGTGCTGACATTAAAAAACATAGAGTTTAAATTGATAAATTTAAACTGTGCATGAATGGTTGGCGGGACATTGTGTTGAGTTATATATTGATGTAATGTAGAAATTTAATTTAAAGGTAATAAGGGCTGTTTTAAAATGGGAGGTTATCCTCTATTTTAAAACAGCTTTTTTATATTCAAGATTTACTTTCTAGGTTCACTATGCATAACATTTTGTATATATTTCAATGTGGAAAGTTTTTTCATCATAGATAATTTCTCTGGAAAGCTAAATTAGTAAGTGGAGGAGGTGTGAATGTGGCCGTTCATATTTCAGATTTGTTAATTGATACTTATCGGGGGATTAAAAATCTAGAAATGCATAATCTTAGTGATATCAATATTATTACTGGTGATAACAATTGCGGGAAAACAAGTATTATGGAGGTGTTTAAAAATTTAAATAATATAAATGATATTAATACTTGGCTTGACGATATAAGAGGCGGTCATCATAAGATGTTGCCTTATGATGTTATGGAAAATTTATTTAATATTGATAGCGATAGAAAAGAACTTTCTTATGGTGTGAAAAAAGCGATAAGTAAAGAATTTTTAAGTTTACGCTTAGAAGCTGTACGGGAAGTTTCAATATTATCAAAAAATGAATTGAGAGAAATTGCTTCATTTCCTAATGACTATAATAAAGAAGTGTGTAGATTTTCCTATCGTATTTATTGTAATAATCTCTGTGAAAAAAAAGGGATGGTGTATAATTTCCCTACCCCCAATATTAGAGGAGGAAATAATAGCAAAAAGCTGACCTTGGTAAAAGTAAAATATATTTCGCCAGTAGAACATATTACGGGGGATGTGTATTTACCTAAGGTGCTAGATAGTGGTGAGTTGTATCAGGAGATGTTAGCTCTGCTAAAAGAATTTGACAAAAATATTATTAGCATAAACACAGAGAAGATAAATCATCCATATAGAAATAGAAAAGTGTATAAAGTTTTAGTGAAAGGGCAGAAAAAAGAACTTCCTCTTGATGTCTATGGAGACGGAATGAAAAAAGCAATATTTTTAATGAATGCTGTAGTTATTGCTAAAGATGGGATTTTACTTTTGGATGAATTTGAAACAGCAATTCATCCTTCTGAAATGAATAAAGTTTTTTCGTGGATTCTTAAAACTTGCCAAAGATTTAATATTCAATTGTTTCTGACTTCGCATAGCAAGGAAGCCATTGATAAACTGCTGAAGTGTGTTCCGGAATTTCAAAATATGATAAGAGTGATTACTTTATATAAGAAAGAAAATGAAACAGTAGCACGGGTTTTGGAGGGAAGAGAGGCTATTGAGGCTCAAGATGATTTAGGATTGGAGTTGAGATAGAATGAAGAGTGTAATATTGTGTGAAGGTGGAACGGATTTGGCACTTCTTCAATATTTTATGGAGGTAGCGAATGGCTGGGAGAATCGTGAAGGCAGCGATTTCAAGATAAATATTGGAAAATCTCGCAAGGCTTTTATGCAGGATAACGATTATTTACTGATAGCGGAAACGGGTGGATGTTCTAACATATGTCCGCAAATCAACAAGCTTCTTAGGCTAATTACACGGTCAGCTACCCAAAAAGAAATGATTGATAAAATTGTAGTTATTACGGACAGAGATGAAGTTGATAGCTTAGAGCAGTTTATCTATGGTATTAAAAATCTTTTTGGAAAATATGAGATAACTTTGCAAAATGAAATCTTGGAGAATCAATGGATTCCCTGCAGCGTTAGAAATGGCGTTAAAGATGTAGTGCATTTTGAGATGCTATTTTTATTGATTCCTTTTGAAACGACGGGAGCTTTGGAAACTTTTCTTTTAGAAGCAGTCTCTAAGAAGGATAAGTATGATGGTATAATTGTAGAGAAATGTAATACTTTTGTTGATACTCTTGATTGTGCTAGAAAATATTTATCAAAACGCAGATATAAAACAAAAGCGAAATTTGATGTGTATTTTTCGATTAGAACTCCAGTAGAACAATTTTTAGAAAGACATAATATATTAAAAAACATAAAATGGGAAGAGTATGAGTACATGCAAGAAAGCTTTAAAGAGTTAAAAGCATTACATATAAATCAACTTTAAGAGCTTTTAATCTCAACGTATGTTTAGGTGTAATCCTAAGTTGGACTTATCCGTTCACTATTTAAAATATAAGCTTTGCGGGCGCTTTCGCAAAGCTTTCTTGCTGTATGGAAGAAAAAAATATATTGTTGAGTTCAAATATATTTTGTTTGAAAAGTGTCATGATATGTGAGACAATAATTATGGATTTAATTTCTATTTAGTATAATTCAAGTAAAAATACATATTATTACTTTTTGCTGTGGCGATCTATATATAATTGAGGTTACATATTGAATTGGATTTGATGAGGTGCTTTTATATACTAAACTACTCTTGTTATAAAATAGATGATGATAAACAATTTTAAGGAGGCAGAATAACAATGAAAATTACTAAGGATATTTTTAATGTTGGTGTAAATGATCATCAGATTGATTTGTTTGAAGGACAGTATGCTGTACCAAATGGAATGTCGTACAATTCTTATGTCATTTTAGACGAGAAAATCGCTGTTTTAGATACCGTTGATGTTCATTTTACAAATGAATGGCTAGATAATTTGAAAGCTGTATTAGAAAATCGTGAGCCAGATTATTTAATCATTCAGCATATGGAGCCAGACCATTCTGCAAGTATCTATGACTTCGTAAACGCTTATCCAAAGGCGATAATTGTGGCGAATGCCAAAACCTTTGTCATGTTGGAGAATTTTTTTGATGATATGGATATTGAAAATAGGAAATTGGTTGTGAAAAACAATGACAAGCTTTCCTTGGGAAGCCATGAGCTGCATTTTGTTTTTGCACCTATGGTGCATTGGCCTGAGGTTATGGTTTGTTATGATAGTAAAGATAAGGTGCTATTCTCGGCAGATGCCTTTGGAAAATTTGGAGCATTAGATGTAGATGAAGAATGGGAGTATGAGGCACGCCGCTATTATATCGGAATTATTGCTAAGTATGGTACGCAGGTTCAAGCACTGTTAAAGCATATAGAAGCAATGGACATTGATATTATCTGTTCATTACATGGCCCTGCTTTACAAGAGAACATAGCTCATTATCTAGCATTGTATAATATTTGGTCTTCCTTCCGTGTCGAATCGGAAGGCGTTATGATTGCTTATACTTCGATTTATGGACATACGAAAAAGGCTGTAGAGATTTTGGCTGAAAAGCTAAAGGAAAAAGGTTGCCCAAATGTAGTTGTATGTGATCTTGCAAGAGCAGATATGGCAGGAGCGGTAGCCGATGCTTTTCGATATGGGAAGCTAGTTTTGGCGACGACCACCTATAATGCGGGAATTTTCCCTTTTGTAAAGCAGTTTATTGATCATTTAACTGAGCGCAACTATCAGAACCGTACGATTGGTTTAATTGAGAATGGTTCGTGGGCACCTTTGGCAGCAAAGATTATGAAGGACATGCTTTCTTCTAGCAAAAATATTACATGGATTGATACTACCGTAAGAATCAACTCGGCGGTTAAGGCGGAAAATGTAGATCAACTTGAGGTTATGGCAAAGGAACTTTGCTAGAAGAACATTCTCAGGTGGGGATAAAAGTTTTCTCTATGTAAATTAACAGAACTATGATGATTAAAAAAATGCCTGCGTTAGTCGCAGGCATTAATAGTTTGTTGGGGCGAAATTTCATCTTGTATATTTTCTTTGGGCGCAAAAAGCTCCTTTTGTGGCAGCCCGTTTTATAGTTTAAATAGGCTGGCGCAAAAGGAGCATATCGATAAAAAACATGGGATAGAATTAGGCGGATTTTTACAATGTTAAAGCATTATTTATTTTGCAAAATTTTTAAATTTTGCTCTAATAATCTTTTTTCTTGGGCTTGATGCAAGGTGCGCTTAATTCTAGCACGTACTTCTTCAATGTTATATGGTTTGGTAATATAATCATTAATTCCCCATTCCAAAAGTTGAACTTTATATTCAATATCATCAATTGCTGATACAAAGATAACGGGTATTTTATCTAATATTGGATTTTGGTTTTGGGCGATGTAGATAGATATCCCATCAATATCAGGCATCATAATATCCAAAAGAATTAAGTCAGGCATCACTTTTTTAAATACTTCAATTGATTTAAGGCCATCACAAACAGAGTAAACATCATATAAGTCGCTTAAAGAGTTTTTCAGAATATTTAGGGCAATATCATCATCATCAACAATAACTATTTTTTGTTTAACCTCATTCATATAAAAACCCCCTTCTCAAATTAGATGAAAATATGTTATTTGATCATATAAAAGCACTATTTAAGAAAGCAATTCTATAAAATAATACAAATTCCTTCTATTGGTTATTTATTTGAAATTTTTGTTAATCATAATGAAATAAATATGAATTTTATATCCACAATTATATAATTAAATAAATTTACTTTATTTAGTTTAAACAACGAATCTGTGTAAGAACAAATATAAAACGATAAGTGGGTTTATTAATAAATTTATATTCTTTTTTGCTGGAATCTATTTTGATTTCATTATGGCTATTGATAAAAAGATTATATGATATTTTGCGAGAGTTAAAAGATAAATAAGATATTCCGTACCTTCGCTAGTATGCAATTGAAGCGAAGAATAATAAAAGTTAAAGCAACGCATATCTATAACGATGTATAGGCGTTGCTTTTTTATGTGAAAACACAGTAGCATTCATAAGCTGATTTTATATAAATATAACCTTCCAACAGGGAACTTTTTACTCAAGAATAAATTGTATAAACTAAATATATAATCTTTTAGGGGAGGTATGATCGGGTTTATAATTATTGAATTTTGGAGTAAAACTCAAGGAGGCTTTATATTGGGAAGAAACGTTACTATTCAGGTTTGGAATAAAACTCAGGGGAACTTTTTATTTGTAAGTGATACTATCATTCATGGTAAGTATCAAAATGGATGTAAGCCGCCAACCGAAATATCAAAAGACAAAATGGAATCATTTGAAGTGGGAAACCATACTGGCGCTAAAGTTGGTCCAAAAGGAAAGGTGACATATCAAACAACGCAAAATAGTGAAACATTTAATATAATTTTTGACTGGGATCATCCATTTAGTGCATCAACAAGCTCATATCATTGCTATTCTTCTCCTATAGGCAAAGTCACCGCTGTTTTATCTCCAGAACATCCGATTGGGCATAATCAAAGTATAACGTGGACAGTACAATTAAATAGGGAGGGCGCTAAATTTGGGGCGAAATGTGACGTTGCATATTCAAAATGAAACTGGTTTTGATTTAGCTTTCGTTAGGAATGAAATTGAACATGGAAAATATAATGCAAATCCACCAAAAAAAATTAGTAGGTGTGAAACGGGGACTTTTAAAGTCGGCAACAAAACTGGTGCTAAAGTCGGGCCGAAAGGTTCTATAACTTATCAGCTAATATACACTGAAAATATTTACGTAGAGCTTACTTTTTATTGGGATCATCCCTTTAGCGCTTCTGCCAGTACTTATGAGGTAGCCTCAAACCCACCTTGGTTTGCTAGTTATTGTTTAGAGCCGGGATCGCCTGTAGGACATGATCAGGAGGTAACTTATATAACGCGTTTAAATGACTATTGTTTTGATCCGAAGGAATGGATGAGGCAAATTGCAAAGAGTAAAGCTAATGTCAAATTACGCGAATTGTTCATTCCTGGCTCGCATGATTCTGGTACATATAATATAAACTATTATTCAGCCTTAACGCTTGATTATGAAAACTGGATAATCCCTCTGGGCAGTATTGTCGGTGCATCACAAGGGTGGGCTAAAGCACAAAATAATTCAATTATAGATCAACTTAATGCAGGAATACGTTATTTTGATTTGCGGTTTTCTAATGGCATTTATGCTACAGCTCCTGTGACTGGGGCAAGGTTTACTTATATAGGTCCAGATGATCCGATTCCTATGATTGGGAATCCACCTCGGCCAGTAAGCAATATTGTTCGTAAAAAAGTTTTTTTATGCCATTCTTTTGCAAGTGTAGAACCGAAAACCGTTTTTAATGATGTGAAAACATTTATTGATGCACATTCAAAAGAAATCGTTTTTATAAACATTCAGCATATTTATAATTTTAGTCATGAAGACTGCCAAATTTTCATTCAACAATTGCACGACATGTTGGGGGATAAGATGTTACAGCGTCCAACAAATAAAACTTTGGATTTAACAGTAAAAGATGTATTGGCTAACGGAAAACAAATTATTCTTTTTATCGATCAAGTACATACTGTTAATATCTCTGGTAAAGCAGAGTCAGGAACGGATTTTAATAAAACATTTTCAGATATATTTGAGAGTAATAAATTCATTTGGTCTGCAACAGAATTTTTAGATAATCCTTATCCAAATACTTGTAAAGTAAGCGAATTAAAAACAAAAATGCTTAATAATATATCAAGCGATACAAATAAATTTTCGGTGCTTCAGGGAATAATAACTCCGGACACTAGTTTTCCCGCAAAAGAAGATATAGCTTATCAAAATGCGATTACAGGAAGATATCCCAAAACTCTAGAGGAACTAGGCAATGAAGTATCCCCTAAAGTTATTGCATGGGTTAATAATGAATGGTTTGACAAACCAATAAATATTGTAATAATTGATTGGGTGTGTACATCGATCATGACACAGGTTTGCTATATGATTAACAAGTATCATATAACAGAAAATAAATAAAGATTAAAATTGTTTTGACTATAAAAGTTATTATGGTCTTAGGCATTTTAATTTAAGCGGGTAAAAAAAAAATAATCCACTTGCTTAATTTTCTAGCATTATGAAAATCTCTCCTTTAAGGCTTTGAGAATTGTTTCGCAAAGTCTTTTTTATTTTTTTAGAATTAATTTAATTGCAGCGGTTTATTGCCATCGTTAAAAATACAAAATACATCTGCATTTCTCCATAAAATTGAAAATTTTATTATAGATTTTTTAAAAAATACATGTATAATTATCTACATGTATCAAAATAGTAATAGTGATAAGAGGGGATTTGGGGGAGAATTTCATGAGTGGGAAAGACAAAAAGATTACCCTGACAACACAAATTTTTTTAGGATTAGTATTAGGTGCTCTATTTGGCTTCATATTTCCTGAATATGGAGCCAAATTGAAACCGTTAGGTGATGCATTTATTAGAATGATAAAAATGATTGTGGTTCCGTTAATTTTTAGTACGTTAGTTATGGGAATCGCAGGCACAGGGGATTTTAAGAAATTAGGCAGATTGGGTGGCAAAGCACTTATCTGGTTTGAACTAGCTACTACTGTAGCTCTTTTTGTTGGCTTATTTGTGGTCAATGTATTTCATCCAGGCGTAGGGGTAGATATTCCTGTGCCTGCTGATGCTGGTGCACAGGCGGCAGCTGCAGCTAAGAATTCAGTTGATATGGTACAATATTTAGTAAATGTTATACCTACTAATATCATTGATGCCTGTGCAAGAGGGGACATGTTACAGTTAATATTCTTTACGTGTTTCTTTGGTGTTGGAGTTGCTCATATTGGCAAAGATGCAGAGATTATCGTAAATATGTGCCGTAGTATTGCGGAGGCAATGTTTAAAGTGACGCATTATGTAATGATGCTTGCACCAGTGGGCATTTTCGCAATGATAGCTTATACGGTGGGCAGTTTTGGACTGGCAATGCTGGTGCCATTATTTAAATTAGTGCTATCTTTATATTTTGCGATTGTACTATTTGTATTTATTTTGGCGCTCAGCGCTTCGATATTAACTGGAGTTAATTTTGTGCAAGTACTTAAAGCGTTAAAAGATCCATTGCTATTAGGTTATTCTACTGCTAGCAGTGAGGCAGCGTTGCCATTAGCTATGGATAGATTAGAAAAATTGGGGATACCAAAGCATGTAGTTACTTTTGTTATGCCAACAGGATATTCATTTAATTTGGATGGATCTACTTTGTATAGTTCGCTGGCAGTAGTATTTATTGCCCAAATGTATGGTATAGACTTTAGCTTTTCACAACAATTGTTGATGCTTCTGACTTTAATGTTATCAACAAAGGGTATTGCAGGTGTCCCAGGGGCTTCAATCATTGTTATTGCCGGTACGGCCGTATCCTTTGGACTTCCGGCAGAAGGGATTGCTATTATTTTAGGTGTTGACCGTATCATGGATATGGCGAGAACGTTCTGTAACATATTTGGCAATTGTACAGCTACGGTAGTAGTCTCGCATTGGGAGAAAGAATCTACAGCTGAATCAATGAAAGAGTCATATAATAAAAACTTTAATAGTTAATACAATCTAAAAAGAAATATAACAATAAAAATTGACAGAACTCAAAGAGTTACTGTTAATTTTTTTAGGCTAAATCGACGAATAGTAACTTTCGTAAATATACGAAAATGTCTTTACTCTAGTTTCAATAGTTAATGTGATATTTATTTCCTCGGTTTTTAAGTGGCAATAAAACCCTTATAAGCCTAGGGATTACTACATGGCGGAAAGGGTGTCTGCCATGTAATTTTACTCGGACCGATGAGATTTTTTTAATAGCCTTTGATAGACAAGCCGTATCTGGCTGTTGGAACGATAGTTTTCCATGAGTGTTGGTGCGGGATTTGTATAGTAGGACAACAATCTGAATTCTAAGAATTATCAATTTGGCTTAACAAATAAATAAAATAAGGAGAGTATCTTTGCATTCTTTTAGCTTCAAAGATATTTTCCTTATTTTTATGAATTTTATTGTGTAATTAATAATAGAGAAGCTATGTTGTACATAGAATTAACATGTGAATTCGCAAATTAATATCATTATATAAAATATTGTTCTTGCATTTAGCAGAATAAAAAATGAAAAAATTACAACTGTTTTTATTTAGGAGATGATGCTACAATAAGTAAGAATTTGTATTATTATGGAGGTTGAAGGAGTGAAGGTGTATTCTTTACGTCGTTGTTTCATTTTTTTTTGTAGTTTGTTTATTTTTAGCTTAAATATATCTGTAAAAGCAGCTTCGTTACCTAATTTGGAAGAATTAGAATCATATATAAATAATAGTCCAGAAGTTTTAAGTGCCGAAATGAATTATTTGCGAAATGAAAGTTTATTGAGAGCAGAAGAGGCGAGAAATGGGACAAAGTATTTTTTAGGTGCTAATTATGGCTATCATCATGAACCTTTATTTGAAACGAGTCCGAATAAAAATACCTATCAAAAGTTGAACTTGAATGGTGGAGTTGTATTCCCTTTACTAGGGAGCAAGAATAAAGAGCGAATTCGTGAAATTCAAGCAGAAATAGATCTAGTCGATACAAAGTTACAAAAAGAAAATGCTAAGGTATCGCAATTAACGGACTTGCGTAAAGCCTATGTTATATTATGGGCCGCGCAGGAGAAGATTGCATTGGCAGAAAAGTTTTTAGCGACAGAGAAAACGGTGCAGGCTGTTTTACAAGACCGACAAAAAAGTGGATTATTATTGCCAGCGGATGAATTAGAATTGTTAGCAGTGTATGCAGATGCCAGACGTGATATAGCTTTTTCAAGACTGATGAATGTACGGGCTTTGCAAGTGATAAATTTAGTTACAGGGCAGGAATGGTCGGTAGAAGGGAAAGTAATATCACCTTTGCTACCAGCCTTAGATGTAACAACGATAGAGGTTCAAAAATATCCAGAGGTGCGCTATCAAAAGGAGTTAATTGATAAATATCAAGAGTTGGTAGAGAAAAGTGGAGAAAATAATCAAGATGTGGATTTAACAGTTGGTTTTCAGTCATCGAAGGATTTTCCTGGTGATACAGGAAATGGCGCGTATGCGGCACTTACCTGGCGTGGATCGCTTGAAGGGCTGAAGGCGAAGGAAAATTATGATGCGAAGGCTGCTAATTATGAATTGGAGAAAGCGAAAGAAGAAGCTAGATTGAATTATTTAAAACTGGTGGGCAAAATCGAAGAAGCCGTAGAAAATGTAAACTATTTACAAACAAATGTCGAAGCAAAAAAAGCGCATTTATTAGTTGCAGCAGAAGACATTCGTGAACGATTGTTAAGACATCAATTTTTGCCAGGAGACACGTTTGAAAGATTGCAGCAGGCTAAATCACAGTATTATCGTTTAGCGATGGAAGTGATTGATGAAGAAGCTTCATTGTTAGAAGCGGCAATTGATGTATTGGAATATACATATCCTAGTGGCAATGAGGAAAAAGAACGAACTTTTTTAATTGGAGAAAATGAGTTTTTGCGTAATTCGTTATTTTCGAAATCATGGGAGAATACGGAGACCTTATTTCCATTTGGGGATAAGGATTTAAATACAAAAGAAATGATGCCGTTATCAGTGGATGTTGTTCAATCAATAGAAAAAAATACAGAAAATCCTCAAACAACGAAAAAAAATATAGTGATAAATCAAATGGAAAGAAAAATCCCATGGGGAGTATATATATGGAATGCGGATGCTTTATTAAATGAAAAACAGAGAGCTCAGACTTTGCAAGACTTAATAAATGCAGGATTTTCAGATGTTTTACTTTCTTTTACAGGGGAACAAATTCGTTATATTGTTTCAGAAAAAGGTCAAGCGGAGTTGGAAAGCCTGCTGGATGAAGCAAAGAAAAGCCGTTTGAAGGTTTCTTTATTGTTGGGGGATCCCAATTGGTCGAAGCATGAGAATAAAGCTGAGTTGATACATGCGATTCAGCAGTTAGAACGTTTTGATTTTGTAGGTGTTCATTTAGATATAGAGCCGGATTCACTTTCTGAGGCTAGGGAGAATCGAATTGATTTATTTAATCAATTGATTGATAACTTGCATGATATAAAAAAAATTACGAAAAAGCCGTTGTCAATTTCTATCCATCCTAGATATTTAGAAGGAGAATTAGGCGAAATTGCAAAAGAACGTTTACCGCAAATAGAGTTAGAAAAAGTTGTTGTTATGTTATATTCTAGTAAAACGGATCAAACGCTGAACAGAATGAAAGAAATTATTGAAAATCAGCCAAACTTAAACATCGCATTGGCACAAAGTGTAGAGCATAGTATTTCTTCTGAGGAGAGCTATGCATATCATACGCAGCAAGATTTTTTTCAAGCAATGCAGTCCTTAGAAAACGGGTTAGCGGTTGATGAAATTTTCATTCAGGCATGGGAAGATTACAAGGAGGATGTGAAATAGAGTTGAAGGTTTCTTTTTCTACAACAAAAGCAAAAGATAGTACACTAGAAAACCACATAAAAGTTCCTTATGGTGCAGGGAAAAGAAATTTTCCGCGGATAAAATGGATGGGAATTCTGATTCTTATATTTTTACCGTTTTTATATTTAATCGGGCAAATTCTTTGGGCAAATATTTTTACGACTTCACCGGGAATGATTTATTTAGATAGGCAAGTAATAAATTCTCCAGAGGATGGAATTGTAGAAGAGATAAAGTTTAATCATGGTGATGCGGTAAATGCAGGGGATGTCCTAATAAAAATAAAGCGAAGATTGCCGGAGAATTATAAGCAGATTGCTTTACTAGAAGCTGAGCGGGAAACATTAACGAATCAGAATGCAGGTAGTTCATCGGGGAGCAGTAGAAGAAAAGCAGGCGGTGAGAATGTACAATTATTACAAGAAAATCTCTCCTATTACCAGCAATTGCGAGATCATACAGCGCAATTGCTTGAGCGTGGAGCTGCTACACAGGCTGAGCTAAATGAAGCGGAAACGAAAGTAAGGGAGATAAAGGCTGCATTGGCAGGAATGAATGAGGTATCTAGCACTCAGATAATCGAAAATCAAGGACAATTGCGCCTTGCTCAAGTGGAGAACAGTTTAGCATCTTTGAGAAATTTAGCAGAAATTTCTTTAGAATTGAAAGCGAATAAAGGCGGAACAGTAGATCAGATTCTTGTTTCGACTGGGCAGAGTTTTGCCGCAGGAGAACCGTTAGTAACGGTTTTAAATTCTGAGAAAGTACGGATTGTAACGTACGTAGAACCGGATGATTTTGGAAAAGTGCAATATGGTAATGAAATTATGGTGAAAATTTTAAGTTCAAAACGCAAAGTTAAAGCTGTGGTAGAGAAAGTGCCAATCCAAGCAGAGCTTGTGCCGAAAGGAATTTCAGAAAGTTTGTATCCAACTTCTATGCGAGGCATACAGGTAATTCTAAAGATAAATGAACCGTTGCATTCGGATGAGTTTATTGATGGACTCCCGGTAACAGTTATTTGGTAAATGATTTAAAGAAGGAGAATAGAATGATTTTGAAGTTTGCACAATTACTATTTGGTGGACCGGTTAAAAATTCATTGAATGGTTTTGAATTTGCTTCTTATACGAAAGTAGAAGATCTCATTGAGGACTTGGATTTTTCTACTATTGTTTGTGTTGATGGAGCCTTGGCGGATAGAAAGGGAAATGAAGAAATTCTTTTGGCACTAAAGAAGTTGCGACAAGCAAAATACGGGTATATTACCCCTGTTTTCTTTGCGGATTCACTAAATAATCTTAACCTATTTGTTGATGGCGCAGAGATGTCCGCTGAGGAAATGTTAAGAAAGGGAAGTCGGATTTATACAAATTTAAAGGGGATTAATTTAGGGAAAAATTGCGAGGAAACAGATCTGAGATTGTTAACGTTTTTTTATTCACGGGGTCAATCTTATCGAGCGTTACCAAAACTTTTTCCGCATACAGATGCAATCTATGAATACCCGGAAATTTCTTTATTGCTTCAATCAAATCTAACGATAGATTTAGTGTCAAACGCTAGCTGGGAGTTGCAAAGCAAAGAAAAAGAAAACAATGGTGGAAGTTCGTTATTAAAGATGCTTTCACTAACTTCACAAGGATTAATTGAGAAAGGAAAGCTAATTGAGCGTATTCGCCTTTGTCCTCATTGTCAAAGCGGATATTTGAATTATATTGATAGGTGCACTTTATGTGGAAGCATTGATTTTGAAAAACGAAAAATGATTCATTGCTTTACTTGTAGTCATATTGCGCCGCAAGAAGAGTTTAAAGAGGGAATGCGTTTAGCGTGTCCGAAATGCAATTCGATTTTACGACATATCGGTACAGACTATGATCGTCCCGTAGAATCTTATTTGTGCAACAGTTGTAATGAACGATTTATTGAACCGGAAGTTTATGCAGAATGTTTAAATTGCCGAAAAAAGAGTTTGCCAGAAAATCTAATTGTTCGTCAGATTTACGAATACCGTTTGAGTGAAAAAGGCGAGCGTGCCGTAAAAATGGGGCAGATTGATTTTAAAATTGAATTATTTGATGAACAGCAGAACATGTTGATGCCGTACTTTTGTCACATTTCAGATTGGCTCTTAAAAATGCGTCAAAGATATCTCGATGCAGAATTTTCTTTAATTTATTTAAATATAAAGGGGCTTAAAATGATTGAGGAAAATGTTGGCAGAGAGTGTCTCGTCAATATAGTGCAAGAGCTGGCGGAGAGAATTCGGTCGATGGTGCGATTTACTGATCTGACTACCAATAGTAGTGAAGATACCTTTTGGATATTGCTTCCTAGAACCTCAGCGCAAGGTGGCGATATATTAGCAGCTAGGCTAATGGAACTAGAAAAGTTGATTATGATTGACGAAAAGAGCATTGCTAGAATTGAGTGCCACAGTGTTCAGATACCAAAAGAATATGTAGGAAAGGAAAATGCTACAATGCTATTTATTAATCAATATGAAGCTGCAAGGCGAGAGTAGGAAAGCAAATGATTTATAGCGTGATAGAAATTTTGTCGGAAATTCTTGTGCATCCTATCTCTAATCATGAATTTTCTAGTATTCTTCTCACTTTAATGCCGTTGGTGATATTTTTTGAGATTCCGTGGACTTTATTTATTCTCGTAGGAATTGTCCGTTATAAATGGGAGCGAATGCACGAAGGCGTAAGACGTGATTACTTTCCTTCTGTTTCTTGTATTATTACTTGTTATAGTGAAGGGGCAGCGATAAAGCAGACGATTCGCTCATTAACGGAACAGATATATCCAGGGAAAATTCAGTTGATCGTTCTGGTTGACGGGGCGGCTGCAAATCAAGAAACTTTGCGGGTGGCTCAATCGATGAGTGGCTATGTAAATGAATTTTTAAATCGGAAACTCCTCGTGATTCCGAAATGGCAGCGCGGTGGCGTTGTGTCGAGCAGTAATGCCGGGCTTCAATTTGCTGATGGTGAAATTATTATTAAGGTAGATGGTGATTCATCTATGGACAATAATATGGTAGAACGGGCAACGCGACATTTTGAAAATTCCGAAGTAGTTGCCGTGAGTGGATGTCTAAGAGTACGAAATGCAAATGAAAGCATTTGGACATCATTTCAAGCGATTGAATATTTTATCGCCATTCAATCATCTAAGAGTGCCTTGAGTACTTTTAATATGGTCAATAATATATCTGGCGCGTTTGGTATTTTCCGTCGGGAGCTGTTGGATTTAGTCATGGGCTGGGATGCGGGGACAGCTGAAGATTTGGACATGACGATGCGAATAAAAAATTATTTTGCCAATAAGAAAAAGAAATTTCGTATAGTATTTGATCCAGAAGCGATGTGTTTTACTGATGTTCCTGTCACTTTAAAAAATTACTTGAAACAAAGAATTCGCTGGGATGGAGATTACTCGTTTATTTTAGCCAAGCATAAACATACGTTAAGTCCCAAATTTATTGGGTGGCCGAATTTTATCGGTTTGCTGGTGAGAATGTTCACAAATCTGGTGATTCCCTGTACTGTATTTTTTTATACCATATGGCTTTGTATTGCATATCCTTGGTCATTTGCAATTGCACTAATGATCTTTATGTATCTCTTTTATTTTATTATGCACTCGTGTATGTATATTTTTTCAGTTTGGTTATTGTCTGAGCGGATATGTGAAGATTTAGCAAGAATTCCATATTTGCTATTTATTCCTGCATTTATGTTTATTGGACGAATCAATGCTTTAGTGGCAAATTTATGGCAATGGTTTGGCAAAGGACATCAAGATACTTCCATGGCCCCCTGGTGGGTGATTAAAAAAAATAAATTTTAAAAGCTGTGCATTTTCGATAGAGGATGTACAGCTTTTTTCTAGATGTGGTAAAGAAGATTGACATTAATAGAAATTATATTTGATAAAAAATTTCCCGTATTATTTTGGGTTTTTGACAAAATAACCTTAAATTTTATATATGTATTATATGATTTGCTCAAATTATTTTTCAAAACCTCTACCCATGATAGATTTTATTCAATGTCTATAGAATATGAAGAAAGTAATAAAAAATAGCTAGCGTATGAAGCGAAGTGCTCTGCTTCATACGCTAGCTTTATTTTTATTTATAGAGAATAAAAACGATATACTTTTATAGTTTAACCTTTACATTTTTCGTAAATCCCTTTTTCTTTGATTACTTTAATCAAAGTTTCGCCCATAACGGCAGGTGTTTGGGCAACCTCAATCCCACATGCATTCATTACGCGGATTTTTTCATCGGCAGTTCCTTTACCACCAGAAATAATTGCCCCTGCATGTCCCATACGTTTTCCCGGAGGTGCCATGCGACCACTGATAAACCCTACAACAGGTTTTGTCATATTTTCTTTTACCCATTCAGCAGCTTCTTCTTCTGCTGTTCCACCGATTTCGCCAATCATAATTACGGCATAAGTTTCTGGATCTTTATTGAATGCATCTAGGACATCAATAAAGTTTGTCCCGTTTACAGGGTCACCGCCAATACCAACTGCACTTGTTTGACCTAGTCCAGCCGTAGTTAATTGATGTACAGCTTCATAAGTAAGTGTCCCAGAACGAGATACTACGCCGATATGCCCTTTTTTGTGAATATAACCAGGCATAATACCAATTTTTGATTCTCCGGGGCTGATTACACCAGGACAGTTTGGACCAATAAGGCGCGTTTTTTTGCCTTCCATATAACGCTTCACTTTAATCATATCAAGTACTGGAATATTTTCCGTGATACAAATAACTAAATCAAGTTCAGCATCAACTGCTTCCATGATTGCATCTGCAGCAAATGGCGCAGGTACGTAAATAACTGAGGCATTTGCACCTGTTGCCAAAACAGCTTCTTTTAATGTATTAAAAACAGGTACGCCTTCAACTTCACTGCCACCTTTGCCTGGAGTAACGCCAGCAACGATTTTTGTGCCGTACTCAAGCATTTGTTTTGTATGGAATTTAGCTGCTGAACCAGTAATACCTTGCACTACAACTTTTGTATTTTCATTAATAAAAACGCTCACAATTCTCCTCCTAACAATTATCCTACTAAGGAAACAACTTTTTCTGCACCATCGGCCATTGAGTCGGCAACAGTTATGCTGATGCCTGAATCTTTTAATATTTGTTTACCTTTTACAACGTTTGTACCTTCAAGGCGAACGACTAATGGAACTGTAATTTTTACCTGTTTAGCGGCTTCTACAATACCTTCGGCAATTGCATCGCATTGCACAATGCCGCCAAAAATATTAACAAAAATACCGCGTACTTTTTGATCGGAAAGGATAATTTTGAAAGCTTCCGATACTTTTTCAGCGTTTGTGGAACCTCCTACATCTAGGAAGTTTGCAGGTTCACCGCCATAATGTTTAATGATATCAATGGTAGCCATTGCAAGTCCGGCACCATTTACTATGCAAGCAATATTTCCATCTAAAGTAACGTAGTTTAAATCGTATTTCGATGCAGCTAATTCTTTTTCATCTTCTTCGGATAAATCGCGGTAAGCTAAGATATCAGCGTGACGATATAGCGCACTGGAATCAAAATTCATTTTTGCATCTAGCGCCATAACTTGTCCATCACCTGTTACAACTAATGGATTGATTTCCGCAATAGAACAATCTTTATTGATAAAAGCTTCGTAAAGTCCAGTCATGAATTTTACAGCTTTATTGATTAATTCTTTTGGTATATTAATTGCAAAAGCGATTCGTCTTGCCTGAAAACCAGTAAGTCCGATTGCAGGGTCAATGATTTCCTTGAAGATTTTTTCTGGTGTTTTTGCTGCAACTTCTTCAATCTCTGTGCCGCCTTCTTCTGATGCCATCAATACGACACGGGAAGTTTTTCGGTCAAGAACAAGCCCTACATAATATTCTTTTTTAATATCGCAGCCTTCTTCAATTAATAAGCGTTTTACTTCTTTTCCAGTTGGTCCAGTTTGATGTGTTACTAAAATTTTACCAAGAATTTCTTCGGCGTACTTGCGTACTTCATCGAGGTTTTTAGCAACTTTAACGCCACCGGCTTTACCGCGTCCGCCAGCGTGTATCTGCGCTTTAACTACACATACTGACGTGCCTAGATCTTGAGCAGCTTTTACCGCTTCATCAACAGAAAATGCTACTTTGCCGTTTGGGGTAGTAACGCCATATTGTCTGAGGACTTCTTTCGCTTGATATTCGTGAATGTTCATTTAAACCTCCTAATATTATAAAGATATAATTTGGCTAGTATTTTGCCGTAAATTCAGACTATTTAAATTAGTAAAACAATTTATATAGTTTATCTTATCATTTTATATTATTATGGAAAGGATTGTCTAGCAAAAATAGGCGATATTAAAAAAATCCTTTTGTATACATCAAATAAATAAAAAGATAAACATAATGATAGCTAACGTAAGAAAAATAAAATCTAATTTTGTAAAATAATATGCCAGTCGGGAAGAAACGAGGAGAACTCGTGGGAGATTACTAAATATTAAAGATAATCCCAGAAAGACGTCAAAGAGTGACATGGTAATTGGTTGAACAGAAAAATAAAAAAATGCTTTTCCAATTAGATAAATGGAAAATGCAATAACGAAATAGCTAAACTGTTTGCCAAGCAAAATAAAACACATCCATTCAAAAATATTATTCATAAATAATATTCTAAGTAGAACCTGATGTTTCCTGCATAAATGTAAACAGTTAAAATAACATACTTGTTTTATTATTACAAGTTATTATGGGAATATTCAAAATGAATTTTAGAATTCATATAAAAAAATATAAGAAATATTAGTGTGTAAAACATAAGGTCACCTAAATATAATCAATGGATGAAATATGTCGAAAAAAAGGGAATAACTTCTTTTTGGCTCGAAAAGTTTTGCTTTTATTATAATTTTTCTTTTGAATTGCTTAATTAATATAAATAAACAGAAAATTTTAAAAAGAATTAGCAGGAGTTTTAGAATGAATAAAGAATATATATAAGCGATGGATTCATATAAAAATTTATAAATGTAAATCCTAGACTTATCATTTATTTTTATGGAGGCGGTTATAATTATGAAAAAACGTTATAAGGCTCTACTTCTTGCATTATGCTTAGGGGTGTCTGCAACGGCTTTTGCACAACCAGCGGCAAATTTTAAGGATCAATTACCAAAATACGAGTACAAGTTAGTAGATACTGTAGAAGTGTTCGGACGTCAAGGTATTGCAACTGATGGCGACTACTATTATGTAAGTGGAAGTAAAACATTAGCTAAGTACGACAAAAATTGGAACTTGATTACAAAAAATGAGAAACCATTTGAAGGCTACGCAATTCCAGCAAATCATATCGGTGATATTGATGTATTTAACAATGAAATTTATGTAAGTGCTGAAAACTTCATGGATGGCGTTGGTAAAGATATTCAAATCGCAGTACATGATGCAAATACTTTGAAATTAAAACGTACTTTTAAATTCGAACCATCTAGTGGACAAGAAGAATGTTCTGGTATTACTGTAAACCCAGATGAAAGAACGGTGTGGATGTGTTCTTGGGTTGGTGAAGAAAGCGGCAGATATTTATATGAATATAGCTTAGATACTGGGGAATATTTACGTAAAGTTCATCTTCAAGCGGTTCCACAATGGGTACAAGGTATGTTCTACTATAAAGGTTCCTACTATTTAACTGCTGATGATGGAACAGCTGATATGAAAGAATCCGATCATTTATATCGTGTAGACATTAAGCCTGGTGATACTCGTGCAACAGTTGTAATGGAAAAAACTTTTGATGATGTAATCTTTGAAGGTGAAATCGAAGGCCTTACTGTAAATCCAAAAACAAAACAAATGTTAGTTCACTTTAACCGTGGATCCCAAATCGTTCTTGGAATGGTGAAAGGATTCTATCCTGGATATGATCGTGAAATTTCTGAAGTATATATTTATGATATGAAAGAAATTAAATACTAATTTAAAATATAAAAGTGCCCATTTATCAGATGATGAATGGGCACTTTTGTTTATATACACAATGATTTTAAAAATAAATTAAAAATAAACAATATATACTTGTTTTTGTATTTTCTACTAGTAAAGTAAATGATATAATGAAAAAGTAATTATAGTTAATAGATATTATGAATCTGAGGGGGCTGACCATATTGGATAGAAATTTGAAAATACTTATTTGTGATGATTCTATGCTCTTACGTAAAAAATTAACAAGAGAACTTGAAAGTCAAAATTGTGAGGTTATTGAAGCTGCAAATGGTAAAGAAGCCGTAATGATGTTTTTGAAACATCAGCCAGATGGTGTTTTTTTAGATATTGTCATGCCGCAGGTTGGAGGATTAGAAGCACTTCAAGCGATTTGCGAAATTAATTCTAATGCACATGTAATTATGTTATCATCAGCGGGAACTTCATCCAAATTGGTAGAAGCGCTTAAATTAGGGGCCAGAGATTTTATTCAAAAACCATATAATGATGAACAAATTCAAAAAGCGCTATTGGATATTAGAGGAGGGTCTGCTAATGCTTAGTCAATATTTAGCACAGTACTTATTAAATACCGGTTTGCTTAGTCCACAACAAGTGCGTGAAGTTTTAGAGAATGAACAAGAACATCGAGTTAAACTCGGTGTTATAGCGATAAATAAAGGGGTAATGAATGCTGAGCAAGTAGAAACGGTTCATCAACTGCAAGTGCGGGCGGATAAACGATTCGGTGAGATTGCAATAGAAGAAGGATTTATTACGGAAAAGCAATTGGAAGAATTGTTAGCTGTCCAAGCTGACGGAAATTTAAATTTTGGACAGGCAATTATTGATAGAGGGTTTATGACATTAAGTCAATTGGAAGCTGCTTTAGAAAGGTATAATAAAAATAATGCGTTTGCAGTAATTAAAGCGCTTGATAAAATTGAGATAAAGAAAATAGACTTTTCTGAACTTGAAGAAGTCCGTGAAATTTATGGAGAATATGTAGACTTGTTTGTTCGTTCTTTATTGAGATTTATCAATACAACAAGTTTGATTTTGTCGGGAGAACAAGTCGATGTGAAAAACAAGTATTTAATCTCTCAACAGATGACTGGCGAATCCGCATTTGTAACGGGGCTTTTATTATCGGAAGATACATTAATAGAAATTGCTCGTCGTTATAGTGGGGAAGAAATTAACTGTGTTGATGAATTGGCTGTTGATAGTGTGGCAGAATTCTTAAACGTGACTAATGGGTTATATATTGTTAATTTATCTAATCGTGGGATTGATGTTGATTTAGAGCCTCAAAAAACAGGTAGAGGAATTGTACCGATTGGGACTAAGCAGGCTGTTGTAAATATTGATACTAATTTTGGGAGGATTCAACTGATTTTATCAGCGGATGATTTACAATAATTTCTTACATATATAATGATGTAATATGATAAAATACAAATAGATTGTTTTATAAAATAGACTTGTTTCAATAAAAAATAAATTATCGTTTATATAAGTATGTGTATTCAGGAGTTTGCGGTGCTCATTTGATTTTATTTTAAAAAGGTTTTTGTGCTGCTAACTCTTGAATTAGATAATCATTTTTATATTAAAAAAAGTGTTGACAATAAATTATATTCGTGATAATCTATATGAGTCGCAGGCGAGAAGTGATGCGATGGAATTTTATATCGTGTAGTTTGATTTAAGCATTGGAGAGATGTCCGAGTGGTTGAAGGAGCACGCCTGGAAAGCGTGTGTACGGGCAACTGTACCGAGGGTTCGAATCCCTCTCTCTCCGCCATTTATTTTCAATATGGAGTTATGTTTTTGAGGTCGGACTACAGTTCTTGGGTCTTACGCAATGGAGACTCATGAATCCCGTCAGGTCCGGAAGGAAGCAGCGGTAAGTGACAATCTTTATGTGCCGTAAGGGTGCCTGAGAACTGTGGCCCGACGTTAAAAACATAATATGGATAATATAAACAACCAGACTCTGGTTGTTTTTTTGTTATATACAAAACTTACAGGGAATTTGAGTTGCGGGATCGAATAATAATATTAAAGTTTTGCGAAAGGTGGCTGAGAAGTGTCATATATAGCTTTATATAGAAAGTGGCGTCCTAATGATTTTGAAAATTTAGTAGGGCAAGATCATATCAGTAAGACTTTATCGAATGCCATTCTTTCAAATAAGATTGCGCATGCCTATTTATTTTCTGGCCCTAGGGGTACTGGCAAAACGAGTACGGCGAAAATTTTGGCGAAGGCATTAAACTGTGAATCTGGTCCAACGCCATCTCCTTGCAATTCATGTACAAATTGTACAAAAATTAATAATGGCTCCTCTATGGATGTCTATGAAATTGATGCAGCATCTAACCGAGGAATTGATGAAATTCGCGATTTAAGAGAAACTGTTAAATTTACACCAGTTGATGGTCGTTATAAGGTGTATATTATTGATGAAGTGCATATGCTGACAACGGAAGCGTTTAATGCTTTATTGAAAACATTAGAAGAGCCTCCTGCGCATGTAGTTTTTATTTTGGCGACGACAGAAGCGCATAAAGTACCGGCGACGATACATTCTCGCTGTCAACGATATGATTTTCGCAGGATTAGCGTCGTAGAGATTGTAGAGCGACTTAAAGTTGTTACTGAGCAAATGGGAATAACAACTACGGATGAGGCGCTAAAATTGATTGCCACTCATGCAGATGGTGGGCTTCGTGATGCGCTTAGTATTTTAGATCAATGTAGTGCGCTAGATAACGAGCCTGTGGACGAGAAAAAAGTTAGACGGATGCTAGGTTTGGTCGGCAATGATTGGATTTTTAAACTGGTCAATGCCATGGCAAAAAGGGAAGGTTATACGATTCTTACTATTTTGGCAGACTTGTTAGCAATGGGGAAAGAAGTTACACAGATTTTAAGTGAAGTTACTTTGCATATGCGGAGTGTAATGTTATATCAATCTGTACAAGATATAGATGGGTTCAATTTGTATACTGCAGAAAAAAGTATTCTAGAAGAACATAGCAAAATTTTTTCTTATGAAGAAATCGTTAAAATTATCAAGTGTTTACATGCGGCTATTCATGAGATAAAATGGTCTCCGCAACCTCGTATTACAGCAGAAACAGCATTTTTATCAATTTGCCATACAGATGGTGTAAAGCTAGAAGGTTCTAGTCTTGACCTAATCAAACGGATTGAAAAACTTGAAAAAAACATTCAAAGATTGCAAAATAATATAACGTTGCCAAATAAAAGTAATGATACAGCAAATTTATCTTCGGGAAAAGTGTATCAAGAAATAGACCAGACGGTAAAAAGTCACGTTCCTAAGATACAAGAAGAAAGAATAGAAAGTGTGCGAGCGGTAAAAAATGAATCGATACAAAACCAAGTAAAACAAGTAGCAAGCCCAGTTCCTTTAAATAATACAAGTCATAAGGAAATTTGGGAAAAGGTTTTAAAAGGATTGATGTCGAGAAAAAAAGCTGCTGTTCATGCCTGTGTAGCGCAAGGATATTTACAAAGTCTGGATTCAGGGCAGGCAACGATTGCTTTTGAAGCTAAATTTCCTAAAGAACGGACGGACAAAGAGGATTATCGAGCGATTCTAAGTGACGTTTTTAGTGAAGTTTGTGGTATGGTGATGAATGTTCGATCGGTGCTGGTAAGTAGTTCAATCCCCCCCGACAAACCACCGCACACAATGAGTCGAGTGGAAAAAGCGGTGGAGAATAATGAAGCATTGACGCCCGAACAGCGTTATGTACTAGATACGGCGATTAAAGTCTTTGATACTGAAGCGATAAAGATACCGCCACGCGAATCATAATTCGCTTATTTGAAGAAGAAAATTAGATAAAGAAGGCTGATTTAGAGAGGGGTTTAACTTCCCTAAGTCATAGATTTACAGTGGCTTTATTTTCCCCTGAAGAGGCGGGGTATGATAAGTAGAGAATCAAAATCTTTGCTTTTGTCTAAATCACTTATTTTAATGGATGGCTCTATTAGACAACGGATAAATTTCATTTGACGAGTGGCTACTATTTTGGTAGTCTTAACTATGAGATTAGCGAAAGCGAATTCAAAGGAGGACATAGAATGTTTGGTGGCATGGGTAACATGGGCAATATGGCTGGCATGATGAAAAAAGTTCAAAAATTACAAGCTGAAATGACTAAAATGCAAGAAGAACTGAAACAAAAAACTGTTGATGTATCAGCTGGCGGTGGAGCTGTAAAAGTTGTAATGACAGGAGAAAAACAAATTTCTTCATTGAAAATTGATCCATCTGCTGTTGATCCGGAAGATGTAGAAATGCTTGAAGATTTGGTATCAGCAGCTATAAATGAAGCTTTGAAAAAAGTGGATGATATGATGGCAAAAGAAATGGGAAAACTTACTGGCGGGTTACCACCAGGAATGTTTTAATCATGCAGTATATAGCACCTTTGACAAAATTGATCGAGCATTTTCGTTCTTTACCGGGAATTGGTGCAAAAACGGCATCGAGACTAGCTTATCATATATTAGATATGGAGGATGCGAAAGCAAAAGCCTTAGCAAAAGCTATTGTTGATGCAAAAGAAAAGATAAGTTATTGTAGCATTTGTTTTAATCTGACCGATAGTGATCCGTGTTATGTTTGTGAGTCTAAGCAGAGAGATAAATCTGTAATTTGTGTGGTTGAACAACCGCGTGATGTAGCGGCAATGGAACGTATGCGTGATTTTAAGGGGCTTTATCATGTTTTGCATGGTGTTTTATCTCCTCTTGAAGGGATAGGACCTGATGAAATAAAAATTAGAGAACTTGTTGCACGACTTTATTCTGGTGAGGTAAAAGAAATTATTGTGGCGACGAATCCGAATGTTGAGGGTGAAGCTACTGCGATGTATATTGCAAAACTACTTAAACCTATTGGAGTAAAGGTGACGAGAATTGCTCATGGATTACCAATTGGTGGAGACTTGGAATATGCGGATGAGGTTACGTTATCAAAAGCTTTAGAAAACCGTCGAGAAATATAGAGATAAAAAGGTATTGCCAGAAGGTAATACCTTTTTATTTTACGTATGAACTATAGAAATTATGGTAAAAATAGAATTATTATCATAATTTTTCGTACAGATAAATATAGTATATTAGGAGGCGGTGTAATGCAGTTCTTTTCGTATGATAAGCATATTCCAAATGAAGATGAAATAAAAATAAAAGGACAGACCGAATTTTTAAATCTAATTAAACAAGCAAAAAAAGATTGGCAATTATCACAAAAACTATTGAGTGAAGTTACAGATTGTGATTTAATGGATTATGTTATTTACTCGATAAAAGCAAATGAGGCACGATATAGATATTTATTAAAAAATGCACGCCTTCAAAATTTACAAGGTGATGCATGGACGGGGGAAAATTTTAATGATATCTAAATAAATGGACAGCCTCTGGTAAAGGAGGGGTTTAAATGGAGACTTTAGCACTTCAACCTGGAGTATTATTTGCTTACATAATTGGAATAGGCTTGATTTATTTTGTTGGCAAAGTGTTTGTAATGCCGGTAAAATTCATTTGGAAGTTTATTTATAATGGCTTGATTGGCGGAATTATGTTATGGATAGTTAATTTTGTGGGAAGTTATGTTGGATTTGAAATTGGGATTAATGTAGTTACCGCATTAGTTGCAGGTTTTTTGGGAATTCCGGGAGTCGTCTTATTGATTGCGTTTAAATTATTTTTTTAAAAATGGTGCTTTGTCGATATTTTTAAAAAATATGTTGACAAGGCACATTTCTTCTGATATCATAATAAAAGTCGTCAGCGGGAAACGCTTACGGCACTAACTAAAAAGAAATTCATCAAAAAGAATTTCAAAAAAATATGTTGACAACAATCCTTGATTGTGTTAATATAAATGAGCTGGTTCGCCAGCAACCAAGTGTTCCTTGAAAACTAAACAATGTAGATATTAAGTAATGTATTACTTGATTCAATTATGCCAGATGTGCGGGTTTCGTTTTAAACGAAACACAAAACAAATGTTACAAAAAAGTAACAACAATTTCTTTTAAAGAAAAGATAATTATTGAGCCATTTAGGCTTTCTAATAATAAATTTATTGGAGAGTTTGATCCTGGCTCAGGACGAACGCTGGCGGCGTGCTTAACACATGCAAGTCGAACGGAGAATTATTTCGGTAATTCTTAGTGGCGAACGGGTGAGTAACGCGTAGACAACCTACCTTTTAGATGGGGACAACATCGCGAAAGCGGTGCTAATACCGAATGTTGATAATGAAATGCATGTTTCGTTATTTAAAGATGGCCTCTATATATAAGCTATCGCTAAAAGATGGGTCTGCGTCTGATTAGCTAGTTGGTGAGATAACAGCCCACCAAGGCAACGATCAGTAGCCGGTCTGAGAGGATGAACGGCCACATTGGGACTGAGACACGGCCCAAACTCCTACGGGAGGCAGCAGTGGGGAATCTTCCGCAATGGACGAAAGTCTGACGGAGCAACGCCGCGTGAGTGAAGAAGGTTTTAGGATCGTAAAGCTCTGTTGTTTAGGACGAATGTGCCTTATGCGAATAGTATGAGGTAATGACGGTACTAAACGAGAAAGCCACGGCTAACTACGTGCCAGCAGCCGCGGTAATACGTAGGTGGCAAGCGTTGTCCGGAATTATTGGGCGTAAAGGGAGCGCAGGTGGGAAAATAAGTCTGTTTTAAAAGTGCGGGGCTCAACCCCGTGATGGAATGGAAACTGTTTTTCTTGAGTGCAGGAGAGGAAAGTGGAATTCCTAGTGTAGCGGTGAAATGCGTAGATATTAGGAGGAACACCAGTGGCGAAGGCGACTTTCTGGACTGTAACTGACACTGAGGCTCGAAAGCCAGGGTAGCGAACGGGATTAGATACCCCGGTAGTCCTGGCCGTAAACGATGGGTACTAGGTGTAGGAGGTATCGACCCCTTCTGTGCCGGAGTTAACGCAATAAGTACCCCGCCTGGGGAGTACGGCCGCAAGGTTGAAACTCAAAGGAATTGACGGGGGCCCGCACAAGCGGTGGAGTATGTGGTTTAATTCGACGCAACGCGAAGAACCTTACCAGGGCTTGACATTGATTGAAAGACGTAGAGATACGTACCTCTTCTTCGGAA